>JBBCGG010000001.1:0-321666 GCA_037200525.1 Methylocella sp.
ATGAGCTTTGCAGGCGTTCGCATCGTGACGCTCGCGGAGGGCGAAATCACCGAGCTGCACGTGGGGCTGAAAGGCACGATGAACGCGCTCTTCCTTAAGGACCTTGCCGACAAGACGCGCCGCGGGCTGCGCGGACGCATCGAAAAGGGGCGTTCGGGCGGCGGGCTTTGCTATGGCTACACAGTCGTCCGCAGCATGGACGGCGAGCGCGGCGGCCGCGAAATCATCGAAGCCGAGGCCGTGGTGATTCGTCGCATTTTTGCAGACTTCGCCGCGGGGAAAAGACCGCGCCGGATCGCAGCCGAACTCAATCGGGAGTCAACGCCGGGGCCCGGCGGTCGTCCCTGGGGCGATACGACGATCCGCGGCCATGCCCTCCGCGGCACAGGCATCCTCCACAACGAACTCTACGTCGGTCGGCTCGTATGGAATCGATTGCGCTACAGTAAGGATCCAGCGACGGGACGGCGGGTTTCGCGGCTCAATCCGTCTGAGGAGTGGATTTGTCACGATGCCCCTGACCTGCGCATCGTGGACGATGATCTCTGGAACCGCGTCCAGACGCGGCTCGGCGCCATTAGGACCAGCGGCCCGGTCGTCAAGGCGCGCGCGACCGAGTTCTGGACCCGCCGGCGGCCTCGCCATCTCCTGACTGGAAAAGCGGTTTGCGGCGTTTGCGGCGGGGCAGCCGCGCCAATCGGCAAAGACTATATCGCCTGCTCCGCCGCCCGGAGGCAAGGAACATGCGTCAATCGCGCGAGCGTTCGTCGAAGCGAAATCGACAGCTGGATTATCGACGCTCTGCAGCGCCAGCTGCTGGCGCTCGATCTCGTCGAGGAGTTTGTCCGGGCCTTCAACGAAGAGATCAATCGAGGCCGGCGCGATCGCGATACCCGGCGCGAAGCGCTCGCGCGGGAACAGAAGGATCTCGAGCGCCGGATCGATAACCTGCTCGACGCCGTCGCTTCCGGGGATTTAAGAGGTCCGACTGTTCAGACGAAGCTGGAAGCCTTTGAAGAGCGCAAGGTCCATGTCGCGGAAGAATTGGCCGGAGTCGTGCACGAGCCGGTGCGGTTCCATCCCAATCTCGCCGCCGCCTACCGGCGCAGGGTCGCGGCGTTGCAGACCCTCTTGCAGGCGGAGGCCACGCGCACAGAGGCAATCGAAATCATCCGCTCGTTGATCGATCAGGTGATCTTGCGGCCGACTGAAAACGGCCACCTCGAAGTGGAACTCGTCGGCGATCTCCCCCGAATGGTCCATCTGGCGCAGCACGCTGGTGGAGGAGCCCCGACTCTCGGGGCTGTTCACGAAGAGTTCGTTCGTTCGGTAAAAGTGGTTGCGGGGACAGGATTTGAACCTGTGACCTTCAGGTTATGAGAATGAAAGTCTTGCTATCCTGAGCATTCCCTAACGTTCTTTGTCGTACACAATCTCTTGCAAATCAAACGTTTACTTAATACGTGGGTTGACGACGCCGCCTCCAGTTTCTTTTCTGGTGGCGACTGGGTGGCGACACGAGGCCCATACAATGCCTGTTGCAAAGTTAACCAAACGCATGATCGATGCGATTAGCGCGGACGTCTGCCCCCTCACTCTATACGACGCCGACCTCAAGGGTTTCGGGCTCCGGGCGGCAAAAAGCGGTGCGAAAAGCTGGTTTGTCGAGTACCGGCCGGGCGCTGGAGGTCGTGGCGTTGCAAAACGACGCATGGTGCTCGGCGCCGTCGGAACGCTGACGCCCGACCAGGCCCGCGCCGCGGCAAAGGAGATATTGGCCGAGGCTGCGCTTGGCGCAGACCCGGCGGCGTCACGCTCGCGCGCGCGGAAAACGCCAATATTCCGCGACTTCGCCGAACGCTATCTTGCCGAACAGGCTGTTGCTAAGCTTAAGCCGAGGACGGTGGTCAACTACCGCATTTACCTCCGCAAGCACGCCGCTCCTGTTATCGGCGCCATTAAGCTCGACGTTGTCAGCGAAAGCGACATCGTAAAATTGCACCATCACATCGGGGAGACAAAGCCGATGACGGCAAACCGCGTCATCGAATGCATTGGCTCTGTCTACCGCTACGCGGCTGCTTGCGGGTTGGTGAAACGCGGGCACAATCCGGCGGCCCATATCGAGGCCTTCCGCGAGCAGCGCCGCGAGCGCTTCCTCACATCAGAAGAGCTTGCGCGTCTCGGCGACGCCGTCCGCGAGGCGGAAACCACAGGGATCCCATGGCAAATCGACGCTACGAAGCCAACGGCCAAGCACGTTCCGAAGAAGAATCGCGTGACCAACATTGGTCCGCACGCCGCGGCTGCTCTCCGGCTCCTTATCCTCACCGGCGCCCGTCTACGCGAAATCCTCGAGCTTAAGTGGGATTATGTCGATATCGAGCGGGGTTTGTTACTGCTGCCGGACAGCAAGACTGGCCGCAAAACCATTGTGCTCAACGCACCAGCTATGAAGGTGCTGGCGGACTTGCCGCGGATGGGCGTCTACGTCATCGCCGGCCAAAGCAGCGGCGCCGATCGCGAAACTCCACGCGCTGACCTCCATCGTCCTTGGATTCTCGTCGCAAAGCGCGCTGGCCTGATCGGCGTGCGCCTCCACGACCTGCGGCACACATACGCCAGCTTTGGCGCCGGCGCTGGGCTTGGGCTGCCGATTATCGGTAAATTGCTTGGCCACGCGCAAGCGACGACAGTCGCCCGCTACGCTCATCTTGACGCAGACCCACTGCGCCGGGCCTCGGAGCAAATCGGCGGCATGTTGATCACCGCAATGGGAGAGTCGGACAAGGGCGCCGCAGATGTGGTTGTGCCGCTGAGACGCGTGGACCGAATGTAAAGGGTGAACAGGGCGTTGAAGCGGGAGCTGGTCCCTCGGAGTTCAATCCAAGCGCCACTTGGCTATATGGGGAGTCTGATCTGCGCCACCGGTGGACATCGGAAAACTCTCGGCATAGGGCTGGTCTTGGCTGCATCGAGACGCGGCATACGAAGGCCTTCCTGAAGGCTCAAGTGAACAAGAGCGATCGCAATGATGCGCGCGGCATCGCGCAGATGATGCGCGTCAACCTTTTCCGGCCCGTGCATGTGAAGACGCTTACAAGCCAGAAGCGGCGCGCTTTATTGACCGCCCGCAAGCTGCTGCAGGAGAAAGCCATCGCCGTCGAGAACGATATCCGTGGCCTGCTGCGCAACTTTGGGCTCAAGGTTGGCGTCGTCGGTTTGATCGAATTCGAGGAACGGATTGTCGAACTTGTCGAAGGCATGCCAGACCTTGCGGAGATCATGGCGTCTTTGCTTGACGCTCGTCGCACGCTCCGCGAGCAGGTCGCGAAACTGCACCGAAAGCTGTTGTCGATCGTCCGCGAAGATGACGTGTGCCGGCGATTGATGACGATCCCGGGCGTCGGCCCGATCGTCTCCTTGGCTTTCACCGCGACCATCGACATACCGGCTCGCTTCAAGAGTTCTAGGGTCCAGACTCACAACCAGTAGCAAACGGTAGCGGCGATGCAGACTGTGGCGAGGAAGTTTAATGCGTTTCGGTCGTAGCGCGTAGCCACGCGCCTGAAGTCTTTCAGGCGGCAGAACATGCGTTCGATGGCGTTGCGGTTTCGATAGAGGAAGGGCGAGAAGCAGTTCTTCCACCTGCGATTGGCCTTGGGCGGGATATTCGGCATAGCTCCGCGCTCCTCGACCTGCCGACGGATCGCATTTGCGTCGTAGCCCTTGTCGCCATGGAGGATTTCGCAAGGAGGAAGTCGCGCGATAAGCTCCGCGCCCGCCGAGCAATCGGCGATTTGGCCGCCGGTGAGCATGAAAGACAGCGGGCGGCAGTCCGCATCGGTCAATGCGTGGATTTTGGTTGTGCGCCCGCCGCGCGAACGGCCGATGGCCTGATTCTTCTCCCCCCTTTGCCGCCACTGGCCGAGCGATGCGCCTTGACCGCCGAGGAGTCGATGAGGACCTGCGCCGGCGGCCCGCCTGCTTGCGCAAGCGCGTGGAACAGATCGATCCAAACGCCCTTAGCAGCCCAGCGAACGTAGCGATTGTAGAGAGTCTTCTTTGGCCCGTACTCCAGCGGCGCGTCAATCCAGCGTCCGCCAGATTTCAGCACATGAATGATCCCGCTGATCACCCGGCGATCATCGACGCCCGCCTTGCCGCGCGTGTCCGTGGGAAGATGCGGCGCGATCTTCGCGAACTGCGCGTCCGTCAGCCAGAATTGATCCCGATTCATAGTCGCTTCCTTTCGGAAGCTGTGAATCACAATCCGCCTGTCACGCCAACCATTTTATGGGTCTGGTGCGGTTCCTGCGTTCGGCTTCGCCGTTGGTCCATGGATGATAAGGCTTGGTCGGCCGGTGTTCGATGCCATGCTCGATGCAGACTCGGTCGAAAATATACGGACCGAGAAATCGGCGGCTGGGGCCGTGGCGGTTTTTGGGCAGGTCGGCGAAGGTCATTCCGTTGGCGGTCAACGCCGTGTGGATTTTGTAGGGGAAGGCCGCCGCGACGTTGCGCGGAAAAGCCGCGCCCTCCATCTTGCCGGCGCGGTCGTGGAACTCGACATAGACGAACTTGGAGACGCGATCGATGGCCAGGGACATGATCAGTGAACATGATCAGTTTGTCGTCCGCATGGCGCAGTTCGCAGCTGTCGATGTGGACATAGCCGATCGCCGTCTGTACGAACCGGCCGTGTTTCGTCGGCGTCTCGCTCGTGGGCAGCCGCGAGACGCCATGGCGTTCGAGACAGCGATCAGGCTTCAGGCTTGATCGCGTCAGCTTCGGGTGGCTGTCGCGCAGGCATCCCATGACATCGTCGAGCGGCAGCAGTGTCCGCTGCCGGAACGCGACAATCATGGCTTCCTCAACCGGCGTCAGGACAGTGCTCCGGTGTTCGCGCGGCCCCATCGGCGCATCGGCTGTCCCGGAGCGCGAGCGCCATTTCGCCACTGTCGTTCGACTCAGCCCGTAACGTCTGGCGAGGACGCCCGTCTTCTCTTTCGACGCTTGGAACTCGGCTCGAACTCGCGGCGTTGTCCGGGCGCTGCCATGAAGAATATCCGCTATAACGCTTCCTCCGCCTCACGGCTCAGCTTAGCGTCACGGCTCCCCGGGACCAAACACCTAGAACCGCACGTTGGTGCGAATCCCCAACACGAGCGCGTTGCGAAAGGTCGTCGTGGCGCCTGGTTGCATAATGTATTGAATGTCGGGCATTATGGTGACCCCGGGATAAACGCGGGCCGTGTAGGCGGCCTCCAAGACCTCTTCGTGCGTCTGTATGCCGAAGGCGGGCCCGAGCCCCCCGTTGCTGAGCGGCAAACCAAGCTCCTGTTCGAGTTCCTGCGCCTGCGTCAGCGCGGCGCTCATTTTTAAATAATCGAACTTTATGCCAAAGGAATCTTCCGGGCGACCAAGAAGACCTGCGCTAGTTAGCAAGCCAAGGTAGGCATGGTCTGACAGGGCGGATGTCGCGCTATCGGCGTGGATGTAGCCGCCCAGTAGAATGAGGCCGTCGGTATCGCTGGGACCGGTCCGCGCCAGCATTTGGTCAAGCAGGACGTAGTACTGCCGCCGTCCGGATGCTTGCGCCGCGGCATTGCCGCTAATCAAAGCGGGATGGCCGGCCGCGTCATTCAAAAGATTGGGATAGGGCGAGGTGTCCTCGTCAAAGCCGATTTTGTAGTGACCCACAAGGTTGTCGTCGCTAAATCTCGGCTCCCAGCCCACCTCGATCGGTACGCTGACACCGGTCGCGCCCGGCTCTCCCCATGACCAGCCCGATATGCCGCCATTATTCGGATTCACCTCGAACAAGCCCGCCATGACATAGGTGCTGAGGGTTGGCAGCGCCCTGATCTGGCCGCCCCAGTTTGCTGCTGGCCATTCCGTTATTCCCGGATACTCCGCCAATGGCTGCGCATTGCCGCAGGCTATGACGTTCATGAAATAGCAGTTCAGCGGCGAGGCGGCGAAATATGTTAAAATGGGCAGCCGCCCTGCTGCAATATCGATGCGGCCGTCAGCCAGCTCCTGCTCGCCGTAAGCGTACACCAAGTGAGCGAGAACATTGCCGCCGCCGCCGAAGATCTCCTGCGCCGTCGCGATGTTATCGCCGATGTCGTCCGCGCTCAGATTTCGGCCGTTGCGCTGCACGATCATCATGTGGTTGGCAAAACCCTGCCAACCAGTGATTTTCGCAAAGTCGAGATCAATTTCCAGCCCGATCTGTCCGGCCGATTCAATCCCCTGTCGACGGCCGCCCAACGGATTGCCTGCCGATTCCGTTAGGTAATCAAACTCGACATTGACGCCGTAGCTTAATAGCGATGTCCGCAAGCCGCCCCAATCTCCCAGCAGATGATCCCTGCCAAAAGGCGCCTGAAACAGAGGGCCGATTCCCGAAGAGGCCGTCGGTTGGCTGGGCCCTGGGCCGTTAACGAACTGCGGTGCCGGTGCCGGCGTCTCCTGCGACCGTTCCTGCGCGCATGCGGCGAAAGCCGGGAACGCGACCGCGCCAACCATCGCCAATACTGCCAGAAACGATGACCGCACGCGCGCCGCGGCCAGCGCATGGCGCCCCAGAGCTGCAGCAAAATGTTGCAACCCCATCGGATACAGGGAGCCGCGTCGGCTGGTATCGGTCAGCGGGCGCCCGCGCATCTATCGTCTGCCTCTACCCATTGGTTGCGACGTAGGGTTTGACCATCTTCACCGGGTCGACCACGCGGTCGAATTCCTCTTCAGTGACGAATCCGAGTTTTAGAGCCGCAGCTTTTAGCGTGAGGTCATTGTCCATCGCGTAATGCGCGATTTTCGAGGCCTTGTCGTAGCCGATCACTGGCGCCAGCGCCGTCACCAGCATCAACGAGCGGTCCACATACTCCTTGATCTTCTTGAGATTCGGCTTTGTTCCCTCAACCAGATATTTGCGGAAATTCACGCATCCATCGGTCATGATCGTGATTGAATGAGCGATGTTATAGATCATCAGCGGCTTATAGACGTTCATCTCCAGATAGCCGCCGGCCCCGCCGAACCCGACCGCCACGTCATTCGCCATCACCTGCGCCGCGATCATCGTCAGCGCTTCGGCTTGCGTCGGATTGACTTTGCCCGGCATGATCGAGGAGCCTGGCTCATTCTCCGGAATCAGCAGTTCGGCGAAGCCTGCGCGAGGGCCGCAGGACATCAGCCGGATATCGTTGCCGATCTTATAGAGCGATGCCGCCAAGGTGCGGAGCGTGCCTGAGAGCTGCACCAAAGCATCATGGGCGCCCTGCACGGCGAACTTATTCGGCGCGGTGACGAAAGGCAGGCTCGTCAGTCTGGCGATTTCGGCGGCGGCCGCTTCGGCAAATCCCGGCGCCGCGTTGATGCCGGTGCCGACGGCCGTACCGCCTAGCGCCAGGCGGTAGACGCCTTTCAGCGCGTCGTCGATGCGCTCCAGATCGTCCGCGAGCATGGCCGCATAGCCAGACCATTCCTGTCCGAGCGTGATCGGCGTTGCATCCTGCATATGAGTACGGCCGATCTTGACGATATCGGCCCAATCCGCGGCCTTCGCCGCAATGGCGTCGCGCAGGGCCTTCACCGCGGGGATCAGGCGCTGCGTGACATTGATCGCGGCGGCCATATACATCGCGGAGGGAAACGTGTCGTTCGACGATTGCGACATGTTGACGTGATCGTTTGGATGAACCGGAGTCTTGCCGCCAAGCGGCGCGCCGGCGAGCTGGCTGCAGCGATTGGATATCACCTCGTTCACATTCATGTTGAACTGCGTGCCGCTGCCGGTCATCCACACGTGCAGCGGGAACATGTCCTGATGCTGGCCGGCTAGAATCTCGTCGCAAACCTCGACGATCAGACTATGGGCGCGATCGTCGAGCCTCTTGCCGGCATGGTTGGCGTTAGCCGCCGCCTTCTTCAAGATCGCGTATGCGCCGATCATTTCCCGAGGCATCAGATCCTTGCCGATGCTGAAATGCTCCAGCGACCGCTGGGTCTGCGCGCCCCAGAGCTTGTCGGCAGGCACGCGAACCTCACCGAGGCTATCGGTTTCGGTGCGAAAGTCAGTCATGGTCATTCTCCTGATTCATAGGATCATCTTGCAAATGGAAAAGCGTCCCGTGTGCCTCACAGGAGATGCTCCGCGAGGATGATTGCGACAGTTATGGTCACAACCGATCCGACTGTGCTCACGAGTGTGGAGGCGGCGGCCTCGTCCGCGTAAGACCGGTAGCGCAGCGCGAGCATGGATGCCGCCGTCGCGGTTGGGATCGCGCCGGTTAGAAACAGCTCGCGGGCCGGCGCGCCATGGATTCCAAGCAGCAACGTTAATCCGAACATGGCTGCCGGCTGCCCGATATTCTTCAGCAGAGCGTTGAACGCGATGTCGCGATCCAGACGCAGCCGCTGGCCGTAGAGGATAAGTCCCAAGGTGAACAGGGCGACGCCAGCGGCGGCCTTGCCGATGAGGTCGAACGAAAGCTCCAGCACCTGTGGAAGATGGACTCCGCCGAGCGCCAGGACGGCGCCTGAAATCGGCAGCCAGACGACGGGTTGCTTCACCGCATCAATTAGGCTCCTGGCGATGAGAGGCCCTACGTTCTGTTCCGCCTTCCCTGCGCCGAGCCCGATTTGAACGAGGACCAGAGTCAGCGGGATCATGATTACGCTGGTGACCAAATTACCCACCACGACCGCCAGCAGTCCCGGAGGACCTACCACGGCCTCCAGCACCGGCAGCCCTGAATACGCCATGCTGGGGAAGGCGCAGACCAGCGCCTGCAGAGCGCTTTCGCTCAAACTGCGGCGGAAGATCGCCTTGCCGATGCCGAACGCGACGGCGTAAGGCGCCATTAAGCCGACGACCATCGAAATAAGATAGGGGCCGTTCTCGATTGTGACGGGAGAGATCTTTAGGACACCTCCGAGAAGCGCGAGCGGTAGAGCGAAGCGTACCACGAAGTCGGCGAAGACAGGCGCCGACTTCTTGTCGATGATGCCGAGATGAGCCGCCAATAGTCCGAGAGCGACTACGAAAATGACGGGAAGCAACGCCGCCAGGATGGTCTGCGTCATGACAAGAAACTCCCCTCGCGACGGCGCAGAGTGGCGGCCGCCGTGTTAAAGCGATATCAATTGAGGTCATCTGAAGCCAGTATCTCGTCAGCCGCCGTCGACGACGAAACGCTCGGCGGCAGCGCCGACGAGCATCAGCTTGCGGACCGGCGGTACGCGCTCGGCCGCGATCCGCTGGGCGAAGACAACAAAGAGCCATGGTGCATCTCCGATGGGCGGCCTCGGTTAGCCTGTGCCCGTGCGGGGACTACTCGCATGGTGAGTCTGCGTCTATAATGCAAAACTCTTATGCCTTTTGCGAGGCGGTTGGCGGACTCTGCGAGAGTCCGTCGGCTCCGTGGGCGCTCTACACGCCTGCCGGCTGCTCGCTCATCCGAGCGGCCTTGGTAACAGGGCTTTGCACCGCCTTATGCCTTGTAATCTCGATCCGATCGCCGTCATGTCATCGTCCGCGGTGTTTTCTTAAGAGCGCCTGGAGGATGACATGACCGAACAGGACTGTCAGGAATCCTGGTGCGGGGCCATAATGACGCCGATGGAGGGCGATTATGGCGATCAAGAAAGACACCCTGGATCAACTTCTGCCAGGCCGCGATCCGAAGGAAGTTTTCCATAAGGACGGCTTGTTCGATGAGCTGAAGAAGGCTCTGGCCGAATGTGTGTTGAACGCGGAGATCGACGATCATCTCGATGTCGAGGCGGCCGAGGGCAGGAAAAACCATCGGAACGGCTATTCGAAGAAGAGCGTGCTGACGGAGACCTCGAAGCTCGATATCCGCATCCCGCGCGACCGCGAAGGAACGTTCGATCCGAAGCTGATCGCCCGATACCAGCGCCGGTTTCCGGGTTTCGACGAGAAGATCATATCGATGTATGCGCGCGGCCTGACGGTTCGCGAGATTCAAGGGCATCTGCTTGAGATCTATGGGCTCGACGTCTCCCCTGATTTGATTTCGACGGTGACGGACGCGGTCCTGGAGACGGTCGGCGAATGGCAGAATCGGCCGCTGGAAGCGAGCTATCCGCTGGTGTTCTTCGACGCCTTAAGGGTCAAAATCCGCGACGAAGGCCTGGTGCGTAACAAGGCCGTCTACATTGCGCTCGGCGTCCAGGCGGACGGGACGAAAGATATTCTGGGCCTTTGGATCGAAAACACCGAAGGCGCCAAATTCTGGTTGCGGGCGATGAACGAGCTGAAGAACCGGGGCGTCAATGATGTGTTGATCGCCGTCGTCGACGGATTGAAAGGCTTTCCGGAGGCGATCAACGCCGTTTTTCCGCAAACGATCGTTCAAACCTGCATCGTCCATCTCATTCGCCATTCGATGGATTTCGCCTCCTGGAAGGACCGCAAAGCCCTGGCCGGCGCGTTGAAGATAATTTACCGGGCCAAGGACGCCGATGCGGCCAATGCGGCGCTCGATGCCTTCGACGCCAGCCATTGGGGGCAAAAATATCCGGCGATCGCACAAAGTTGGCGGCGCAATTGGGAGCGTGTGATCCCGTTCTTCGCCTTCCCGGAAGCCGTCCGGCACATCATTTACACGACCAACGCCATCGAGTCGCTCAACGCAAAACTACGCCGCGCGGTGCGAACAAGGAGCTATTTTCCGACCGATGATGCCGCGACGAAACTCCTATTTCTCGTCTCGCGCGACACCGCCCGAGAGTGGAAAATGCCGCCGCGCGAGTGGTTCGAGGCAAAAACCCAATTCGCCATCATGTTCGACGAAAGGTTCGTTCAAGCGTGATGGCTCAACTCGCCCCGCACACAAGATTCCTGACAGTCCTTGACCGAACCTTCGCCCGCGAACCGTTACGGCGCCACGCGGGAAACCGCGCCCATCCGTTACGTCGAAGGCGGCGGGATCCGCTTCACCTATCGCCAGCCTAAGCCATCGACTGGAACGCCGTTGGTTCTGTCGCCGCGCTTCTCGGGCAATATCGATGCGCGGGACCCCGCCGCCGTGAACGCCCTCGCCGCCGATCGCCGGGTGATCGCTTTCGACAACGCCGGCGGTCGGCCGCTCGACCGGCCAAACTTCCGACAACGTCGCGGCTATGGGCCGCGACGGTGTCACTTTCATCAAGCTGCTCGGCTACTCCAAGGCCGACCTGCCGAGCAATGCGCGGCAATGCGCACCTGGCGAGCTATTTGCCGTTTAAGTGGGTGCTCTTCAAAGCCGATGCATTTGTCACCGACGCCACAAGCGCCACGCGAGGCGATCCGGGCTGTGCTGCTGGACCAACCCAATTATCATGCGCGCGCAACTCCTTCTCGGACCTGGACAGCGCCACGACATCACAAAAGCGCACGCCCTGATCGAAAGCTTTGCGGCCGATGCGATCATCGCCGATAAAGGTTATGACGCCAATCACTTGCGCAAGGCTGTTCTTATGCGTGAGGCTGAGCCGGTGATCCCATCAAAATCCAATCGCCGCGCGCCGCTCCCCTACGACAAGGCGCTCTACAAGGAGCGCAATCTCGTCGAGCGTTTCTTCAATAAACTGAAGCAGTTCCGGCGCGTCGCAACCCGATACGACAAGCTCCTCGCAAACTACCGAGGCTTCGTATTGCTCGCCGCTATCGCTATCATGCTCAGGTAATTCGTCACTACCGCCTAAACCACAACGAGCTATCTCGAGTTCGTCCAAATCGCCGCCATTCGGATTTGCATGCGCATGTCTCTCACAGGACGTAATCTTCATGACCGATAGTCATTCTATCATCTCTCATCGACATTAACTAGGGTCCAGACTCACAACCAGTAGCAAACGGTAGCGGCGATGCAGACTGTGGCGAGGAAGTTTAATGCGTTTCGGTCGTAGCGCGTAGCCACGCGCCTGAAGTCTTTCAGGCGGCAGAACATGCGTTCGATGGCGTTGCGGTTTCGATAGAGGAAGGGCGAGAAGCAGTTCTTCCACCTGCGATTGGCCTTGGGCGGGATATTCGGCATAGCTCCGCGCTCCTCGACCTGCCGACGGATCGCATTTGCGTCGTAGCCCTTGTCGCCATGGAGGATTTCGCAAGGAGGAAGTCGCGCGATAAGCTCCGCGCCCGCCGAGCAATCGGCGATTTGGCCGCCGGTGAGCATGAAAGACAGCGGGCGGCAGTCCGCATCGGTCAATGCGTGGATTTTGGTTGTGCGCCCGCCGCGCGAACGGCCGATGGCCTGATTCTTCTCCCCCCTTTGCCGCCACTGGCCGAGCGATGCGCCTTGACCGCCGAGGAGTCGATGAGGACCTGCGCCGGCGGCCCGCCTGCTTGCGCAAGCGCGTGGAACAGATCGATCCAAACGCCCTTAGCAGCCCAGCGAACGTAGCGATTGTAGAGAGTCTTCTTTGGCCCGTACTCCAGCGGCGCGTCAATCCAGCGTCCGCCAGATTTCAGCACATGAATGATCCCGCTGACCACCCGGCGATCATCGACGCCCGCCTTGCCGCGCGTGTCCGTGGGAAGATGCGGCGCGATCTTCGCGAACTGCGCGTCCGTCAGCCAGAATTGATCCCGATTCATAGTCGCTTCCTTTCGGAAGCTGTGAATCACAATCCGCCTGTCACGCCAACCATTTTATGGGTCTGGGCCCTAGAAGATAAACGCGACTTATTGCTTCTCGGAGGATACACCCCGAACGAGCATCAAAAAGTGATTTGGTCATTTCCGCTGCGTGGGAGGCGTTCAGGCGCCGCCTTCCCGTTCCTAAAGATAAGCAGCTCATTTCGCCGCGCGAAAGCGATTCCAGCCAGAACCAGTAGCAGCACGACCGGTTGCGCCACAGCACTTAAAGGAGCCCCAACACGAACAAGAGTCCACGCGGCGCCGACCATTACCGCTGACAGCAAAAGTGCGCCAAAGGCCGCACATCCGGGGATGAGCAGGAGTATCGATCCGGTAAGCTCCAGGGACCCTATAAGATACATAAACCACATCGCGTACCCGAAGAAGGTGAACCCCGATACTTCGTATTGGACTGAGGCAAACTTCATTCCCGCTGCCACGAGAAACAACAAGGCGAGTAGAGTTCTTAAGGCCGCGTCAGCTAATCGCAAACCTTTTTGCTTTGTAATCATTCCTGCTTCTCTTCGTGTTCGTTCTGAGCCAGAGGCGGTGGTCGAATGCCCCTCCAGCGCGACGTAGGTAACAACGCCATTCATCCATCAGCCGACCGGACTATTTGCTAAGAAGTCCGGACCGGGAATCAAATACTTCGGTCTGGCACGCTCGCACTCCTATTGGCGCAACCTCCGGCAAACCTACACACGATTTGCCAAGCCCTCAACGATCATAGTGGGCAGCGGAGTCGCGAAGTCAAGCCGTCGCTCGGAGTTCGACAGGCCGCCGCCGACCACCGTTATTCTGAGCTGGATTGCCGTCATTTTGCTGCGAGCCACTTCCTGGCGGTCTCTTCGGCAAAGGCTTCGAGCGAGCGCGGCCCGCGGCCAAGCAACTTGGTTGTGTCGAAGATGTCCGCTTCTGCCGCTAAGAGGCCATTTTCCTGATAAAATTCGAGGAGGCGGCTGTACGTAAAGACCAGGGCTGGTCCCAGGAAGTTATGCATACGCGCGTATAGCTCCATATCGTTTCCCGCATATTTAACGGGTCGATTCAGCGCGGCCGCCCACACGGCGGCGCAACTGAGCCCCGTCTGCACCGCTGGGCCGGTGATGTTGTAGGTTTTTCCTTCATGCCCATCCCCGAGTAGGACGGACACAGCGGCTTTCGCAATGTCGCGAGCATCGACGCGCGACATGCCCTTAAAGCCGATCGGCTGAGGGTAGATCCCGTCCCCGAGAATTGAAGCCTCATACCAAAGGTCGTTTTGAAAAAAATTATTCGGCCGAAGCACTGTGTAGGGAATGTCGGACACGACTATCGCGTTCTCCACTGAAAGTTTCGTGGCGCCGCCGATTGGCAGGAATGGGGTTAAATCCGCGCGGTGCGTGCTCGAATAGACGAAGCGCTTTACTCCGGCATCTTTGGCGAGCAGTACGGCCGTGACGCCTTCAAACGCTTCTGACGTACTCGCCGCGTTTACCATGAATACGCGATCGACATCCTTGAAGGCGTCGCGGGCCGCATACGGGTCAAGCAAATCTCCTGCTACCAAAATCGCGCCTTCGGGAAGTTTTGCCGCCTTGGCTGGACTCCGACTCAAAACCAGGGGGCTGAAACCTTTTGCAACAAGCCCCTGGACGACGAGGGAACCGACGGTTCCGGTTCCCCCAATAACTAGTATCTTCATGATGTTCTGTCCTCCTGTCGGCCAAACAACGAGCCCTGCTGCACTCGAGTCGACTAGGCTCCTTGGTTACCGATATTCAAGATCTCGGAAGCTGAATGTTATCTGTTGTTAGGCAATGTTAGGAAGAATAGACGCAGACTCACGATTCGAGTAGTCCCCGCACGGGTACAGGCTAACCGTCGCCTGACTGCGTCTGTGGCCGTTGGAGCGGGAGCTTCGGCTGATCTATCCGTGAAAATAAACGCCTTGGTGGATGCGCTGAAGAGCAGTCAACTCGCCGGCTATGCGGGTGATGTCTGGTATCCGCAGCCTGCGTCCGCAAGTCATCCTTGGCGCACCATGCCGCACAACGGCATGACGCCACACACGTCCGGCGCAAGTCTCTCCGCACAGACGCGCTATGCCGCCGGTACCGCGAGATTGTCGAAAGCTTCTTCGCCGGCGATCCAATTCGCGATGAATACTTGATGGTCGATGCGTTGCGCACAACGGCGCCGGGCATCTGGGCGCTGGGCGACTGCAACGGTCGCGGGGCGTTCACCCACACCGCCTATAACGATTTCGAGATCGTGGCCGCAAACCTTCTCGATGGCGAAGCGCGTCGCGTGAGCGGCCGGATCACCGGCTACGCGCTCTACATCGATCCGCCGCTCGGGCGGGTGGGTCTCACCGAATGGGCGGCGCGCCGGTCGGGGCGGCCGATTCGCGTCGGCATGCGCCCGATGACGCGGGTCGGCCGCCCGGTCGAGAAAAGCGAGAAGCAAGGGTTCATGGCAGCCTTCGCATGACGTTTGGCGATTGTGCGCTTGGCGCCCCGATATTCGGCGCGAGCCCGTCAGTCTTTCAGTCAGGGCCAGCAACTCGTAAGCAATCAAACTTGCGGGGTTAGGTCCCTCGCCGATTTTTGTTTTGCGGCAACAAACCGAAATTTTGCGGCAAGCCTTGTGAGATCCTTCGTCCATGGCAGACAGACGAAAGAAAGGCCTCATGGAACCGTTAATAAAGGCGAGCAGCGCCGATTCCCTTTTGCACCCGAAAGACGCGGCGAAAGCCCTCAACCTTTCATCATCATGGCTGGCGAAGGCGAGACTGTCTGGAACGGGTCCGAGGTTCGTGAAAATCGGACGCTCGGTTCGATATCCGGATTCGAGCCTGCGCGAGTTCATCAAGGCGCGGATGTGCGGATCGACCAGCGAATATTGATCGAAAATTATGCGCCATCCGAGGGCGCGAGGGGACCAGTTCGGGCTCTCGCGCCCTTTGCAATTGAGCGGGGATGAATTTCCATCCTTATACATCCAAATACTACAAGATGACACAAGAAGAACTAAGATTAGGATCGTATATAGCCTTACATAAACCCAGTAAATGCTTGACATAATCCTAATTTACTTCCATATGATGCCCAATCCACCCAAATGAACTCTGGCGATCGACGAGGCTCCCCTAGGGCCCAGACCCATAAAATGGTTGGCGTGACAGGCGGATTGTGATTCACAGCTTCCGAAAGGAAGCGACTATGAATCGGGATCAATTCTGGCTGACGGACGCGCAGTTCGCGAAGATCGCGCCGCATCTTCCCACGGACACGCGCGGCAAGGCGGGCGTCGATGATCGCCGGGTGGTCAGCGGGATCATTCATGTGCTGAAATCTGGCGGACGCTGGATTGACGCGCCGCTGGAGTACGGGCCAAAGAAGACTCTCTACAATCGCTACGTTCGCTGGGCTGCTAAGGGCGTTTGGATCGATCTGTTCCACGCGCTTGCGCAAGCAGGCGGGCCGCCGGCGCAGGTCCTCATCGACTCCTCGGCGGTCAAGGCGCATCGCTCGGCCAGTGGCGGCAAAGGGGGGAGAAGAATCAGGCCATCGGCCGTTCGCGCGGCGGGCGCACAACCAAAATCCACGCATTGACCGATGCGGACTGCCGCCCGCTGTCTTTCATGCTCACCGGCGGCCAAATCGCCGATTGCTCGGCGGGCGCGGAGCTTATCGCGCGACTTCCTCCTTGCGAAATCCTCCATGGCGACAAGGGCTACGACGCAAATGCGATCCGTCGGCAGGTCGAGGAGCGCGGAGCTATGCCGAATATCCCGCCCAAGGCCAATCGCAGGTGGAAGAACTGCTTCTCGCCCTTCCTCTATCGAAACCGCAACGCCATCGAACGCATGTTCTGCCGCCTGAAAGACTTCAGGCGCGTGGCTACGCGCTACGACCGAAACGCATTAAACTTCCTCGCCACAGTCTGCATCGCCGCTACCGTTTGCTACTGGTTGTGAGTCTGGACCCTAGATCGAGGCGCCCCGCCTGAGCAAGGTTCAACTCAAAGAACCAAAGAGCACGCAAAAACAGGCTTCCGTGCACCTTTCCCCGCAAGCGTTTCAATATGGCGTTTTGCTTTACAGGGTTACTTCGACGGGCGACATCGAAATTCTCCTTATCACGACTCGGCAGAGTCAGCGCTGGATCATTCCAAAGGGTCGCCCAATTAAAGGCCTCGGACCAGCGGAGTCGGCTGCGCGGGAGGCGATGGAAGAGGCTGGCGTGCGTGGCGTGGTACGGGAAAAACCCATCGGCTCCTTTCGCTTTCAGAAAACCCTTGAGAGCGAGCCAGATATCCTGTGTGAGGTCGAGGTCTATGCCTTGAACGTCAAGCGACAAATGAAGTGCTGGCCAGAGAGCCAGCAGCGGACGCTGCGCTGGTTCCAGCCCTCAGAGGCCGAAGCCGCTGTCAAGGACGTCGGGCTGCGATCGCTGATCAGCCTCTTCGTTGAACGGGCGTCGGCGAAGGCGCGATAAAATAATCTGCCTTACTTACCGGTGTCATGCGGCTGAATCGGGCGTGACAAATAAGTTACATAATTCCGAAATCGCTTTCTTTACAGCTCTGTTAAATGCCGCGCCGAAGCTCAAATCGGCGAAAGTTTAGTATGTTCAATTGCTTATATATCTTTATAGACTAAGTAGACAATTGGCGCGTTAGACGCATTATTGGGCAGGGCCAATCGACATCTTCTGAACGAGCGCAAAGTCGCGTTTGGGACTTTCGGCGGCTGGAGGGCAAATTATGAAACGACGAGACCGCAATCGGGCCGTGGCGGCCTTGACCTTGGGTGCGCTTGTGGCCTTCCAGGGCGCTGCGCGCGCAGATGACGCCGCCGAAGAAATTCGCTTGATCAAGGCTCAGCTGAAGAAGCTTGAAGAGAAGGTCAACGACCAGGCTCGCAAGCAGAAGGAAACCCAGGTTCAGATCCACAATGTAGCGGTGCGGCCGCAAGGATTTCCGGCGGAGCAAGCATCGATACAAGGGCGTCCGACGCCGGGCTCTCCATACGGGGGTCTCCAGGGAGTGGGAATTGCCCCGCTCGGCGGAACTCCGCTGCCGCCCGGCGGCTATTCGGCGGAGGGGGCGTCAATCCAAGGCCGCCCGATGCCGGGCGCCCCGAGCATCTACATCAATGGCGTCACCATTACGCCCGGCGGCTTCCTCGCAGCGGAAAGCGTTTTCCGCAGCCGCAACATTGGCGCGGACATCACGACGCCGTTCGCAAACATTCCTTACAACAATGTGCGCACCGGCAACGCCAATGAGTACCGCATGAGCGCGCGCGCGAGCCGCGTCTCGCTTCTCGTGCAGGGCGATGTCAATCCGACGACGCATCTCTCCGGCTGGATGGATCTTGATTTCCTCGGAGCGGCGCAAACCGCCAATAGCAACGAGAGCAATTCATTTACGCCGCGCATTCGCAACATCTATTTGACGATGGATCAGGATGATTTCGGCTTTCACGTCCTCGCCGGTCAGAACTGGTCGTTGCTGACGGCGAATACGAGAGGCATCATGCCGCGCACGGAGAACACGCCTCTGACGATCGACACGCAGTTCGTGCCTGGCTTCAATTGGGCGCGTCAGCCGCAGATCCGCGTCGTCAAGGACTTCGACAAAACCTTGTGGTTCGCTGTGTCGGCGGAAAACCCGCAAACAAACACCTTCGTCGGACCCGGCGCGCAAGCCGGCCCATTTGTCGGCGGCGTGCCGACGGTCGGATCGACAGCCGCTCTCCCCGGCACCCTCGTCAACACCTTCGTGCCCCCCGGCTCGTCCTTGTTCAATTCGGGAAATTCGATATCGCTCAATCATATGCCGGATATCATCGGCAAGGTCGCCTGGGATCCGACTTTCGGCGATCGTCACATCCATGTGGAGGCCTACGGCCTGTTCCGCGATTTTTATAACCAGGTCAACGGCAGCAATCAGGATGTCGCGGCCGGCAGCTACGGCGGCACCATACTTGTGCCCATCATTCCGCAAAACCTCGAGTTCCAATTCACCGGCATGAACGGGCGCGGCATCGGCCGCTACGCCACCGGATCGCTTCCCGACGTCAGCGTCAATGCGAACGGCTCGCTTTCGCCTATTCAGGAAACGACCTTGCTCGCCGGGTTGATCTGGCGTCCTCAGCCCGGTTTGGACATTTATACCTACGCGGGCGAAGAAATTCAGCAGGCGAGCTTCTCCAACAGCATCAGCGCGTCCGGCGCCGTCAGCGCTTTCGGCGATGGCAATCCTCTGTACACCAACGCGGGATGCTCGAATGTGCTCAGCACCGCTTGCGTCGGCAACACCCATCTGATTCGGAGCATCACAGCCGGTTTCTGGGACACCATCTATTCAGGTCCCTTTGGTCAATTCCGGGCCGGTCTGCAATATGCCTATGTCCAGAAATTTTCCTTCCAGGGCTTCGGCGGCGGAGCCAAGGCCGAGGAAAATTCAGTTTTCACCAGCCTTCGCTATTATCCGTTCCAATCAAATTGAGCTATGAGCGCTCGCTAGGCCGTGGTGACGAATTCGGCGTTTGGGGGATTCTCGCGAGGATCTTTCCATGATTCAAGGCTGATTTTTGGAGATCAGCCTTGATGATTCGGGATGTCGATGCGCTGCGAGACGATCAATGGGAGCGGCTTTGTGATCTTGTGCCAGGCGGAAGAGCCGGCCAGCGCGGGCCGCGCTGCGACAATCGACGCTTCGTCGACGCGCTGTTATGGATGGCCCGCTCGGGCGGCCGCTGGCGCGATCTGCCCGAACGCTTCGGCGACCATCAGGCGGTGAAACGCCGCTACTATCGCTGGATCGAGCGCGGCGCCTTGGACGGATTTCTTGAGGCATTCACCGCCGAGGCCGATCTCGAATGGCTGATGATCGACTCAACAATCGTGCGCGCCCATCAGCACGCGGCCGGCGCAAGGATCGCCAAAGGGGGGCGGATGCCCAAGGCCTGGGCCGCTCTCGCGGTGGTTTGAGCACCAAAATCCACGCCGCGACAGACGCGCTCGGCAACCCCGTTCGGCTCCTTCTCGGACCTGGGCAACGCAACGACATCACAAAAGCGCACGCCCTGATCGAAGGCTTTGCGGCCGATGCGATCATCGCCGATAAAGGTTATGACGCCAATCACTTGCGCAAGGCTGTTCTTATGCGTGAGGCTGAGCCGGTGATCCCATCAAAATCCAATCGCCGCGCGCCGCTCCCCTACGACAAGGCGCTCTACAAGGAGCGCAATCTCGTCGAGCGTTTCTTCAATAAACTGAAGCAGTTCCGGCGCGTCGCAACCCGATACGACAAGCTCCTCGCAAACTACCGAGGCTTCGTATTGCTCGCCGCTATTGCTATCATGCTCAGGTAATTCGTCACTACTGCCTAGCAGGGCCAACTAACGGAACGGCCTCGATCGAAAGCGGCGCGAGCGATATGTCCCTCGTCGTCGGAGGCCGGTCCAAATAGCGGGCAGGAAAGCGATGCGCGCGCCGCCTATGGCGCGCGATGCGACCGTTCGCCCGAGGAGGCGTCCATCTCGCCACAGCCGAGGGTGAAAGCTTGATCGGCTAATGGTCGAGCGCAACAAGCCGATGCAGAATGCCTTTATCGAGTCTTTCAACTGCCGCTTCTCTACTCGGCCAGCAGTGGCTCTCCACCTCGACGGTTCTAAAAACCTGGCGAATTCCGAGCCCTTCTGATTCCATCGTCTCCGTTGGGTCGGGGATGATTCGATGAGAAAGCAGCCGGGATTTTTCGATGTCGATGATCGTTTGCGGCGGCTGAGCGATCTTGGGGACCAGCTCGAGGCGTTCCGTGCGGCGGTGGATTTCGAGATGTTCCGCCCTGACCTGGTCGCGGCGCTTTCTTATTCCGATGGTGCGCAAGGTGGGCGTCCGCCATTCGATCCGGTCATGATGTTCAAGATCCTCGTCATTCAGGTGACGAACAATCTCTCGGACGAACGCGCCGAGTTCCTGATCAATGATGCCTGTCGTTCATGCGTTTTCTCGGAGTTGGATTATCAGATCGCATCCCCGACGCGCGGACGATTTAGCTGGTCCGGGAGAAACCGACGAAAGCCGGCGCCATTGGGTGTTTGTTCGAGCGTTTCGATGCGACCCTTCGGCGACGGACGCGGTTCTGGAGACGGTCGGCGAATGGCAAAATCGGCCGTGGAAGGCGAGCTATCCGCTCGTTTTTTTTTCGACGCCTTGCGGGTCAAAATCCGAGACGAAGGGCTTGTCCGGAACAAGGCGGTGTACATTGCGCTCGGCGTTCAGGCGGATGGGACGAAGGATATCCTGGGCCTTTGGATCGAAAATACCGAAGGCGCCAAATTCTGGCTGCGGGTGATGAACGAACCGAAGAACCGCGGCGTCAATGACGTTCTGGTCGCAATCGTCGACGGATCGAAGGGCTTTCCTGAGGCGATCAACGCCGTCTTTCCGCAGACGACCGTCCAAACGTGCATCGTCCATCTGATCCGCTTCGACGGATTTCGCCTGCTGGAAGGACCGCAAAGCCCTCGCCGGCGCGCTGAAGGCGATTTATCGGGCGAAGGATGCTGATGCGGCCAAGGCGGCGCTCAGAGTGAAGATCGGAATGGCGAACCTCGTCTACAACATCAAAAGATTGCTGTTCCTGCGGCGCATCGCCCTGGCCTAGCGCCTTCAATGCCGCCGCTGACGGCACAAAACTCGCCCAGGCGCCTTTCTTCAGACAAAGCCCACGTCGAACCCGATCAATCCCGTCCAATTAGGACAACAGAGGCTGTTGATAGAAGCGTCCACCTTTGTCTCGACTTCCGATTTTTTCGGCGGTGGCGAGATGGTGGCGACTCGAGCCGAAAATACGAAAGCCGCCCCTAAGGGCGGTTTCATGAAAGTACTGCGTATTCATATAGCTGGTTTGGTTGCGGGGACAGGATTTGAACCTGTGACCTTCAGGTTATGAGCCTGACGAGCTACCGGGCTGCTCCACCCCGCGCCGATGGTGTATCAGCGACGGCCGCAGATTGAAAGCTTTATATCGCTTTGATGACGCGCTCGCGCTGGCGTCACCCGTCGCTATGCTTCAACGCGCGGTTCATATGAAAAATCCACGTTTTGCTGGCTGGCGGCTTTCGAGCTCTTCACGCCAATCTGAACCCTTCATGCAGAAGCGTCTGCGTCTTCAAATGCATTTCAGGATGAATGCGTCAATTCCGGCGCGCACTCTACCAGGCGCGTGGATTGAGACGCCGCTTCCAATGTTGACCGGGCGGAAGAGAGGCGATCTTCCCACGACCGCCGCGGCGCATTCCTCTGCGGACCAGCAACCCGCGAGAACTGACGTCGGGCAGGGCGGCAACAGGTTCAAAGGGCGCCGCATCAGAAGCGATAACGGCCGACGCCGGATTTTTTGGCGCGGCATCCGGGCGTGCTGCGGCCTTGGGTTTGCGGTTGATCTGATCGTCTTGCGCCGCAACGGCGGCTGCCACGGGCTTCGTCGTCGCCCCGTTTTTGACCCGGCCTGTTCTTGACTGAGTCTGCGCGACGCTCGTCGCCGTATTGTTTCGCTTGCGGGTCTGTCGCGGGGCGTTGGTTAGCGCTTGGCGCTCGGCGTCTTCCACGCGAATCGAATCTGCATCCAAACTCAGACTCTCCGGGGAAATCAGACTGGGCAAAATCCGCGGCGCGCGATCCTTCGAAGCGGGGTTATCGCCGGGAGGCTGGGCCGACTGGGCCGGTTTGGGCGCGAACACCTGCTCGGCTTCTTTCGACAGCGATTCGGCTGCCGCTCGGCGCCCGGGCTTATCGCTCCGCAAAAAAGCGGGAATGGCGAATTCGCTATCCGGCGATGGTTTGGCGACGAATTCAGGTTTGGAAAAAGCAACGTCCTTGGAGAAAAGGGCGGGCGATAGGCCCTCGTCAGGCTCGGCCCTGCCTCTTCCGAGAAAATCTGAATGAGACGGAGGCGAAGGCATCGGAGAACGGCGCGAGCGCTTAATCTCGACCGCGAAAGGCTTTGTCGGATGTTTCATACAGGGTCCATGAATATTGGGAGGCGCACACTATTTGAGCGGAAAAACAGGGCGATTTTCTACGCATGGCCTCAAGCTTCCAGGCGCAGGGATAAATCTCCGCGCAAAGCTGCAAGGGAGCGAGGTATCGAATAGTATCAAGATTCGAATTGTTCAAATGTCCTGTGGCGAATCACTATATCTTCCAAACATACCATTGCAAGCCAAGACTTGCAGTTCTTCCCGCCGGGGAAGAGTTGCTGTGGATTGCGGATAGCGTCAATGCCTGACGTTAAGACAGGATCCTTGCGTGAGGCTCGCTTCCGCAGATCCTGCGCCGCTACGGGCGCCCGTGCGGGCCGGGGCCGCTAACGATCCCAAAAACCCGACGCTCACGCGCAATAAGGCGGCGAAACACGCGATCGATTCAGCTTAGAAAAACTTGCTCTGCCGACAGCTTAAATCGATGTAAGTAAAGTAATAATGCCAAATAATTAGATATATATCCAACATTTTACGAAAAAATAACCCGTTATTCCGCCAAAAGGCATAAATATCTAGATAAATATGCATGGCGTTGAGGATTTATTCAATATTTTAGCTCATCAATGACGTCTGTAGCGGGAAAGCTCGAAACTATAGTGTTGAGTCAAAATCCTTATCGATGAAACGCCGGATTTAAAGCCGAGCGCTTGATGTCCGGCGCGCTGGAGCCGCCCTCTAAAAGAACGGGTCTTTCCTCGCAAGATTTCCGTCGTCAACCATTTCGAGGACCTTATGACCCTTGCAAACCTGAGTATCGCGCGGAAGCTGAGCGTTGGCTTTGCTTGCGTTCTCGCCATCGTCGCCTTCATGAGCGTCGCGCTTTTCAGCTCCCTTAGGGTCCAGACTCACAACCAGTAGCTGACGGTAGCGGCGATGCAGACTGTCGCGAGGAAGTTTATGGCGTTTCGATCGTAGCGGGTAGCCACGCGCCTGAAGTCTTTCAGGCGGCAGAACATGCGTTCGATGGCGTTGCGGTTTCGATAGAGGAAGGGCGAGAAGCAGTTCTTCCACCTGCGATTGGCCTTGGGCGGGATATTCGGCATAGCTCCGCGCTCCTCGACCTGCCGACGGATCGCATTTGCGTCGTAGCCCTTGTCGCCATGGAGGATTTCGCAAGGAGGAAGTCGCGCGATAAGCTCCGCGCCCGCCGAGCAATCGGCGATTTGGCCGCCGGTGAGCATGAAAGACAGCGGGCGGCAGTCCGCATCGGTCAATGCGTGGATTTTGGTTGTGCGCCCGCCGCGCGAACGGCCGATGGCCTGATTCTTCTCCCCCCTTTGCCGCCACTGGCCGAGCGATGCGCCTTGACCGCCGAGGAGTCGATGAGGACCTGCGCCGGCGGCCCGCCTGCTTGCGCAAGCGCGTGGAACAGATCGATCCAAACGCCCTTAGCAGCCCAGCGAACGTAGCGATTGTAGAGAGTCTTCTTTGGCCCGTACTCCAGCGGCGCGTCAATCCAGCGTCCGCCAGATTTCAGCACATGAATGATCCCGCTGATCACCCGGCGATCATCGACGCCCGCCTTGCCGCGCGTGTCCGTGGGAAGATGCGGCGCGATCTTCGCGAACTGCGCGTCCGTCAGCCAGAATTGATCCCGATTCATAGTCGCTTCCTTTCGGAAGCTGTGAATCACAACCCGCCTCTCACGCCAACCATTTTATGGGTCTGGGCCCTAATGCAAGTTCCATTTCGCAATCACCAAGCAGACCCTGAGCGGAAAGCTTCCGGTTATGGACTCCGGCTTGGTGCTTCCCGGCTTTTTTTTGTACGAGGTTGCTGGCCTGGATTCTGAATTGATCAACGATGTATGCGAGCACGGAGAAGCAGACCTTCGTAAATGCACCCGACGCCAACGTATAAAAGGCCAGCCCTTTCTGAAGGTCATAACCGTCCAGGTCAGTGGTAAGCGCCTCAAGAGTGCGGGCAACGTCGATGTCAAGATGCGCTCCAATTTCGTCGCAGATATCGCAGACCGTTTGAAGCTCTGAATTGAAGTGTGACGCAACGACGAAATCGGTTATGGATGCTGGCGACTGACCATTCGCCGCGATAAGCCTATCCAGCCCCTCCATCTCCTGTGGTGCTCCCGGTGCCACCGCACGCGTTACGAGACAATCGCAAGCTGACGATGTCAGTGACGACGCGAGCTTTCAGGATTCGAACGATGCGAGGATATGCAGCCAGCCTCTCCAATAGTGAGTCCTGTATCGTTATCCGGCGTCGGATAAGAGCGAGCTGTCCCGCCCGCGAATGGACCGGCGACATATTGAGGATAGCGGATGCGTTCCCGCGCGTCATGGCGAGTGGATCGGTCCCCAGCTCAGTCCAGGTCACATCACCCTTTGATCGCTGAAACACACGCAGCGCCGCGATCAGTTCCAGATCCGAGAAGTCTGCCATGTTTGACCAAGGCACATATCCCGGCCGATTCAACCCGAAGGGCCAAGGGCACAGTACTCCGTCTCCCCTCCATTTTGGACCAAGACCTTCCATGAGCGACTCTTGTTCTGGCCGAAGCGCTCTGGAAAGCCGTTCGCCGACGAGACTACAGCGCCGGTGCTCGATCCAGGACGTGTGCGAACGAAAACCAGCGGGGCCGGCGTCGAGTTGCCTGTCGCAGAGGCAACTAACGTAAGAACCGGCTCTCAGACCGCTCCAGCGATATCACGCCCGCAATTACCAATATATTACCGCTGTTTCCTCCGCCGGTCCCGGGTAGACGACACGCAGTCGCAGTATGTAACTACGCTCAGCGAAGAGCTTGGACGTAATAGTTGCCGAACGCGGTTCTCCGCTATCGTCGTCGCCCGAAATGTAGCGCGGTACGCCGTTGACCTCTTCGAACAATACGAGCAGGGCGTCTGTCGCTCCCTTCGTTTCAAATGTGTATTGCCGCGACTCGGGCGGCTTGATTGCAAAATCCGCCTGTTCGCCGGCGGCGAGCTTTACGACTATAGAACGCAATGGCTCTAAAGGCGGGGGCATCACAGCTTCCATCGGCGGATACCACTTGAGCACCCATTCCCCATCGGCGGCCGACAAGGTTCCCGGCGGTGTCAGTCCGTTGGCGTATTGCTTCGGTTCCACGATCAATCCGGGCGCAAATTCATATTCCATGATCGAATCCGGATCCCACCGCGACCCCTGAACGGAGCCCGCGTCTAATTTCTTTAGTATATTTATGTACGTCTTTTGGCGATCCCAGTTGTTCGGCGGCCCCCCTAGTGATGTATATACCGCCTCATCATTCCATGTTATGCCAGCAAAAGGACTTTGATGTTCGTGTTCCATCCCAAGGACGTGGCCAAGCTCGTGTAACGCGGTGCCGCTTCCATAACGGGTGTTTAGATCCCAACCATAATACGTGGTCGGTTCACTCAACGGTACGTTCAACACATCCCGTCCGACTGCCGACTGTGAAATTCCTTCCGTGTAACCTATCCTTATCTCGGCTTCACTGAGTTGCGTAACTTCCCTAAAGTTCAGGCCGATTCCGACCGACTTCCATTTGGCGAAAGCCTGACGAGCCGCGTTCGCCTGATCGGCAGCGATGGCGTATTGTCCATCCGTGAAAAAACAGTAATGCAGAACCGTACCGTTCACCCATTTGGATTGGGTTTCAAGGATCTCAGAGGCTCGAGTTGGATTAGCCGTCACGGCCGGACTAAGAAGGCGTACTTTTTGCGGTCCGCTGCTGCACAAATGTCTTTGAGTTTTGATCCCCTGTATAACCGGCAAGGCGACAGGCACGGGCTGGGGCGCTGTTTGCGGGCCTGCCACAGACTGAGGAACGACTGCGGGCGCGGTGGCAAGCTCGACGACGTCGCGGATGTGGGAGTCGATCGACGCCGTCCTGTCGACGCCATCCCACGTTCCTTCCGCATGCCGGGGGGAGCCGCTCCCGGTTATGACGACGTCGACGAAGCCCACCTGCTTGAACCGATCCGCGACCTGATCGTTGCTCGCGAATCGCTCCAGGCCGCTCAGAACGATGGTGGCCGCGTATCGATGGCCGTGTTGGACCGTGAAGCTCGGCGCGGCCGCAAGCGCCGCCGCGATGCCAGCGGCCCGCGCGGGGAGGGCGACTTGGCCGGCTTGGGCGAAAACGTAAACCGACATCTTCGCTTGCCAGCTTGCGCCGTCCCATACCCTAGAATCCGGGCCGACGCCGCCGTGCGACTCGAGCGTCTTTCCGCCGCTGATGAGGACGACGTGTCCGATGCCCTGCGGCGAATCCTGCGGCCGAAGGAAGGCGATCCGTATGATCCCGTCGTCGTTTTTTGCGTCGGCGACCGTCGACCCTTCGAACCCGTGTCCACTGACCCAATCGTGTTGCACGACGGAACCGTCAGGGAAAACTAGGCCGTGGTGACGAATTCGGCGTTTGGGGGATTCTCGCGAGGATCTTTCCATGATTCAAGGCTGATTTTTGGAGATCAGCCTTGATGATTCGGGATGTCGATGCGCTGCGAGACGATCAATGGGAGCGGCTTTGTGATCTTGTGCCAGGCGGAAGAGCCGGCCAGCGCGGGCCGCGCTGCGACAATCGACGCTTCGTCGACGCGCTGTTATGGATGGCCCGCTCGGGCGGCCGCTGGCGCGATCTGCCCGAACGCTTCGGCGACCATCAGGCGGTGAAACGCCGCTACTATCGCTGGATCGAGCGCGGCGCCTTGGACGGATTTCTTGAGGCATTCACCGCCGAGGCCGATCTCGAATGGCTGATGATCGACTCAACAATCGTGCGCGCCCATCAGCACGCGGCCGGCGCAAGGATCGCCAAAGGGGGGCGGATGCCCAAGGCCTGGGCCGCTCTCGCGGTGGTTTGAGCACCAAAATCCACGCCGCGACAGACGCACTCGGCAACCCCGTTCGGCTCCTTCTCGGACCTGGGCAGCGCAACGACATCACAAAAGCGCACGCCCTGATCGAAGGCTTTGCGGCCGATGCGATCATCGCCGATAAAGGTTATGACGCCAATCACTTGCGCAAGGCTGTTCTTATGCGTGAGGCTGAGCCGGTGATCCCATCAAAATCCAATCGCCGCGCGCCGCTCCCCTACGACAAGGCGCTCTACAAGGAGCGCAATCTCGTCGAGCGTTTCTTCAATAAACTGAAGCAGTTCCGGCGCGTCGCAACCCGATACGACAAGCTCCTCGCAAACTACCGAGGCTTCGTATTGCTCGCCGCTATTGCTATCATGCTCAGGTAATTCGTCACTACTGCCTAGCGTCGGCGCAGTGGCCAGACGAACAGCCTCGCGCACGAACCCGCTGCAGTCGACTTGCGTGAAGTCCCGTCCGGGAACGGCGTCCAGGCGAGGCACCTTCTTGCCGAGCCCGTAGCCCACGCGCGGGATCGAGGTCTCGCACGCCTGCAGGAATGCGTGGACTCGCACCAGATTGAACGATGCGCTCGTGCTCGCCGCCTGCGGCGCAGCGGAGGCAAGCGTCGGATCGCTCTCCGCAGGAGCCCCGAGATTGGCGAGCACGCGCCCCCATTCGAAGCCCGCCGTGTCGCTGACCTCGGACGGGGCAGCAGGCGCGGCAGGGTCGTCATCGACCGACGGGCCTGCGGACGTGGCCACTGCGGGCGCGGCATGGCGCGCGCTATCGGGCGCACCGTCGACCGGCGTCCCGTTCGCCATGATCGGCACGAAGGACAGATCCCAGTTATTGCGATTGATCTCGCGCATCAGGTCCTTCGTCCGGTAGACCGTCGCGTGGAGAGACTCCCTAGGATTTGTCGCCAGCCAGTTCTGGCGGGCTGCGACATACTGAGCGATCCATCTCCTCTCGTCACCGCCGGCGGCGGGCGTTCTTTCCAGAATTTCGTCCCGGATCGTAGACAGGATCCCCCCGCTATGATTGAAAGAATCGTATATAACGAGCGCGGATAAAGCCTTGACGAATCCGTTCGCGCCCGCCCATTTAAGCGCAGGCTGAAAGTACACTCGGTCGAAAAATGCATCCTGCGTTTGTCTCATCACCGGATCGTCGCCAGCGTTTCGGAGCAGGGTCAAGAAGGCCTGGTCATCGACGAGCGGACTGCGCGGAGGATTTCCGACCTTTCTGCCAATTGTCCCCACGTAGTACGCTAGGCTCAGGACCTATTAAATTTGCCTGAGATGTGATTCCTGGTCTCCGCATGGGGAGGCTGGGATGAGTGATTTGTTTTTGTTGGGCGAGCGGCAGATGGCGCGGCTTGCGCCGCATTTTCCTCTGTCGCATGGCGTTCCGCGGGTTGACGACCGTCGGGTGGTCAGCGGAATCGTCTATGTGATCCGCAACGGCCTGCAATGGAAAGATGCGCCCAAGGATTACGGGCCGCACAAGACGCTTTACAATCGCTTCATCCGCTGGAGCCGGCTCGGCGTCTTCGACCGCATATTCGCCGCGCTCGCTGGCGAAGGTCCAAAGCCCGAGCGCATCATGATCGACGCCACGCATCTGAAGGCGCATCGCACAGCGGCGAGCCTGCTCAAAAAGGGGCTCTTCCCCGCCGTATCGGGCGCACGAAAGGCGGACTGAACTCGAAGCTCCACGTCGTTTGCGACGGCGCCGGCAAGCCCCTCGTCATGTTGCTCTCGGAGGGCCAGATGAGCGACCACAAGGGCGCGCGGCTGATGCTCAAGGCTTTACCGCCCGCTTCAATGTTGATCGCCGACAGGGGCTACGACAGCAACTGGTTCCGCGCCGCGCTGAAGGCCAGGGGCGTCGAGCCCTGCATCCCGCCAACCAGAAGCCGCAAGCTTCCCATTGCCTATGACAAGACGCTCTACCGCCAGCGTCACAAAATCGAGAACATGTTCGCCAAGCTCAAGGACTGGCGGCGCATCGCAACCCGCTATGATCGATGCGCCCACACCTTCTTCTCCGCCATCTGCATCGCAGCCGCCGTCCTCTTCTATCTCAATCAATGAGTCCTGAGCCTAGCTGAGCTGAAAAGCGACCATTCGCGGCGACGTAGTCGCTGATCAGCTGAAGGAGGTTCCCATACTCGGTCGTTTGCGCGCGGCCGTAAGTCACTTGTCGGATGTCATCCGGTCCGTCACGGAAGATGCTGATCGCGCCATAGTTGCCTCCCACGGTTCCGGTCTCGTATACGTTAATGACGCGAATGCAGATGCGACTCTGTGCGTCTGTTAGGGCAAGCCCACCAGCGGGAGCCGCCGCGAAGGCGAAACCGGCGGCCTGCGGCGCGCGCGCCGAGGAAACCGGCCACGACAATTCCTTCGCCGAGGTCTCGCACTCGGCGAGCGCCTCCAACAAGGCCAGTATCTCCCGCCGAACGATTGCAGGACTGATGCGAGCGAACATATCTTCCTCCTGACCATATGCGTTTATACGGAAGGGGTGATGGCGGGGATCGGGGCGGCGAGGTCCGGCCGGTTGCCAATGCGCTGCCCAATCCCGCCGGCAAGGCTAGTTGTTTGCGGGCTGCCGCTCGCGCGGAGAAGATTCCGCACCTTGACGGGGGCGGCGCCCTTGAACGAATTCGCCCATGTCTCCGGGAAGGAAGGGTCGGGCGTGTCGTGGAGAAAATCGTCGAGATCCTGCGCGCCGTTCCCCGCAGCTTCGACGACGATCACGCCGCGAAGCACCGCGCGTCGGACGGCCAGAAAGTCATCGGGCCACCATTCGACCGCGATGTAACCCTGCTGGTCATCGCGTGACTGGAGGCCGAAACGCGGCCCTGGCCGATGCATTTCGAGCAGCGTGATGTCGCCGGCCTGAAGCGAACAGGACGCGAGATCGATCGCGCCGGCCGATCCGAGGCCCTGATGCGAGATGGCGTTGAACGAAGCTTCTGGCGCGATTCCCATTACGCCGAAGCTATTATCTGCGGCACGAAGGACGCCTAGCGCCGCCGTCCCGTGATTTGTCCAGTCTGCATCGGTAAACGGCTGTCCGCCGATCAGGCAGCCGGTGCCGCGCAGTTCGACGTGGTCCACGGTCCATCCCCCTTCGATGTCGATAAATCGAACATTGTCTCCCTTGCCGTCAGGGAGAGTCCAGGCGAAATTTCGCGCGCCGATGCCTGCGGGGGCCGCGTCGAGGTAGCCCTGCTGCACCGAGTAGTCTGGAACGACTGCGGGCGCAGTCGGCTTGGCGCATGGCGGCGCCAGCGGGCATCCGACCGCCGGCTTCACATATACGTTGCTTACGCCGGGCGCTGACGTGAGCTGTTCGACAATCTGCTGCGCCTGAGCGTCTGTCTCGACGTGAGCCACGTAGTATCGACGCTGTTCACGCTCAATGGCGGCCAACTCGGGGTTCTGCGCCGCCGGAGCGGTTGCGGCGGCGATCATCGGCGCGTGAACCGATGCGTCAGGAAAAAGCGGTTTGACAGCGAATCCCAACGCCTGCACGGCGCTAATCACGTCGTAAGCAGCAACGGATGGAGGCGACGGAGCGGCGGCTTGAACGGCGGCGTCCGCTGCGGGCGGCGTTGTGACGATGACGACATCACGACGGGCGGGCTTTTTTCTGGGAGCGAGTGACATAGCGACGCCTCACTTATCTGTTTAAATGCCGAGGTTGGCGACTGCGAAATCATGCCTGAAACATCCGCAAGAAAAAGCCGAGGGAGGGAGAGAGACGCCGCCTCGCCCCGGGGCCAGAGGCACTGACCTTCGCGACGTTTAAGAGCGCGCAGCCCCCAAACAGCGCGCTGGCGCCGTTTATCGCCGCTCAATCTTCAACGTCCTCCCTTTGGCCGAACTTCGAAACGAGCTGGCCCAGAAGCTTGCCTGCGGCGTCTTTGGTGTTCTCGAACGAACCCGCTCCGTTTCCTCCTTCCGATCCGACAACCATCGGGTCTACTTCCTCGTGGTGGGAACCGTGACGCCCAAGGCAGACGCAGCCGTCGAGATTGTTGTCGACTGCGTGAGCTGCTGCGCGCCGATCGGCAGGCCGACACCCCAAAAAAAGCAGAGCAGAAAATCGGCGGCCAGCCCGAACCCCGTATTCGCCAGAACGACAACGTAAGCGCCGAGGGCGGTGGCCGGCACGGCGAATAAGGCCCAGGCCAGAAGGCTCGTATTCGCGATCTCGACTGTCAGCCGCTGGTACGCAAGAGCGGGCGCGGCGTGACCCGCCTGGGGAGCCCCCGGCGCCGCCATTTGCGCGCTGAGGGCGGGCGGCGGAAAACCGCCGACTATGTGCATGATGTCGGCCAGCGGGTCGGGCTGGGGCGGCGCGTCTCGAGTAGAGAACGCGTCGAGGGCGTCCGAGCTTTGTCGTGCGGCGGCAAGAAGCGGATCGGCCGGCGCGGGCGGAATTTTCACCTATAGCTTCTCAAAGCCCTGCGTGACTAGGAGGTCGAGCCAAGCCAGCTTCTGGGTCTGCCGCGCAAGATAGGCTTTGTAGGCCTCCGGATCGGGCGTCCAGGCAAGGAAGGGATTGGGAATCCTTCCTGGCAGCAAATTGGCCGTCTGCAACGCGATGTCCGAAAGGTTTGTCGCCAGAGTGTTTAGCGCGGCGGTTGTTTGCGATGTCTGCTGGGCCAGCATCGCAGGGCAGGATCTTAATCGATTCTGCGTCTCGTCGACCTGCTCCATCAATGCGGCTGCCGGACGTAGCAGCTGAGCGCGGTTGAGCCGGGTCTGAAGGTAGCCGTTGACGGTCCACGCGAAAAGGACGCCAAGCAGAATCGCCCCGGCACCGAGCCACTGGCACCACGCGGAGGTTCCCGAGACGGACATAGTCGCCGTTTCCCCATCCCGCTTCTGTGCGGCACCGATGACGACCGTTCCTGAGTACTTGCCGATCACCTCCGCTCCGCCCTTCGGTCGCAGCCAAAGCCGCTTCTGCGAGTTCGCGGGGATCGGGAACGCGTGGTCTTTGCAGTCGGGTAAAGAGTCGCAAAGCTCCCAGCCTCCGCCGACAAGGGTCTTTGTCGTCTGTTCGATGAAAATCGCCTGGCTCAGCCCAACGTCTGTCGCCGGGACAGGGCCCACCGAGACGCCGATTTCAATTGCTTGACCGGGCCGAAGGCTTATTTCCGCTGTCGGTGCCTTGACGGACCACGCGAACTCCTGCGTCGGCCGGTTCGTCAGGGTATAAGGCAGGGTCACGGGTTGATGCCCCAACATGAATGAAACAAAGCGCTTCTGCGTCACCACATCTGTCAGACCTTTGGCCGTGGCGGCCAGGAGCCAGTGCCGCGTGTCGCCGTCCGAAGGAAGTTCGGTCGCGGAAAACGTCACGCTAAGAGGCGGCGGGTTCGGTATGCCGAGATCCTTGGGTTCCGCGAGCGTCGCGTCGCCTGCTCCCGAAACATCGAGCACCATAAACGCTTGACCCTCTAACGCTCCGGGATCGAGCGCAATTCGAAGATCCGACGCGCCGACCCTCGGGTCGGCGGCGCGGCAGGCGGCAACGGATAAAGACAGCGAAACGAACGCGACGGCCACAACGACAAACGACCGTCCACAGCTGACGGAAAATCGGCGAATAAACTGGTGAGTTCCAGTCACATCATCCTACTTCAGCGCGTCGATCGCCTTTTTTATCGCTGTGAGATTGCTGCCAGATGTCGCGTTCGCAATGGCCCCCGCGAAAGTAATCAATTGGGTGACCGACGCCCAAATATCCTCAGCGCTGCTGCTCCACTGAACTACCTCGTCGTAATGATTGAATATCTTCATATAGTTGGCGAGCGCCGTGTTCGTATCGCCGGCGTCAGCTAACTGATCGTAAGCGCTCGCCGTCTTGAGGGCGTCTTCAACCAACTTACTGTACTGAGACCATACTGTACTGTAGCAGATGATGAAGGCGTCATTCGGCGCGCCGCTATCGGACCTTTTGGCCAAAATCGCCGTATCAACTTGACATGCATCGATCTTTGCGAGGTCAACATGCATTGCTTTGACGCTGGCAATTTGCTCGGCGAACTGGCCGGCCAGGGAAAGACGCTGCGAAAAAAGATAGTCAGACGTCATGCGTCCTAACGCTTCCCCCTTAGCTCGCAGCGCCTCCTTATTTTGATCGAGAAATTCCTTTACCGCCTGCTTTTGCTTGGCCTGAGCCGCGATGTTGGAAAAATCAATGAACACTGGTCCGATAATGCCGACAATGGCGTCGAACGCAGTTCCATACGGTCCCAGAAACGACAATGACGGCAACCCCAGTCCAGCTGCCGCCGGGGCTGCCTCTGCGACCCCCGCGTGCTGGAAGTTTATAGCTTCGCCGTAGTACGCCCTGTCGGATTCCGATAGGTCTGCTTCGCAGACTTTTCTTACGTTATCTCGAGTCTTGCTGTCGTCTTTGGACGACAAGCTGTCGCCGACTTTAACCTGGTATACATCGAATAGTTGCTTGAATGCCTGCGGAATGTCAGTAGATTTCGGGGGTGTCAGCGATTTCAACTCAGAAAGGACCGAAGTCAGGTAATTTTGAGCAGTTAAGGTGGCAAGATGGTCAACAACAACCGCCGCCTTTGCGTCCGTGTCCGAGAGGCTGGACACTAGGCTCAGGACCTATTAAATTTGCCTGAGATGTGATTCCTGGTCTCCGCATGGGGAGGCTGGGATGAGTGATTTGTTTTTGTTGGGCGAGCGGCAGATGGCGCGGCTTGCGCCGCATTTTCCTCTGTCGCATGGCGTTCCGCGGGTTGACGACCGTCGGGTGGTCAGCGGAATCGTCTATGTGATCCGCAACGGCCTGCAATGGAAAGATGCGCCCAAGGATTACGGGCCGCACAAGACGCTTTACAATCGCTTCATCCGCTGGAGCCGGCTCGGCGTCTTCGACCGCATATTCGCCGCGCTCGCTGGCGAAGGTCCAAAGCCCGAGCGCATCATGATCGACGCCACGCATCTGAAGGCGCATCGCACAGCGGCGAGCCTGCTCAAAAAGGGGCTCTTCCCCGCCGTATCGGGCGCACGAAAGGCGGACTGAACTCGAAGCTCCACGTCGTTTGCGACGGCGCCGGCAAGCCCCTCGTCATGTTGCTCTCGGAGGGCCAGATGAGCGACCACAAGGGCGCGCGGCTGATGCTCAAGGCTTTACCGCCCGCTTCAATGTTGATCGCCGACAGGGGCTACGACAGCAACTGGTTCCGCGCCGCGCTGAAGGCCAGGGGCGTCGAGCCCTGCATCCCGCCAACCAGAAGCCGCAAGCTTCCCATTGCCTATGACAAGACGCTCTACCGCCAGCGTCACAAAATCGAGAACATGTTCGCCAAGCTCAAGGACTGGCGGCGCATCGCAACCCGCTATGATCGATGCGCCCACACCTTCTTCTCCGCCATCTGCATCGCAGCCGCCGTCCTCTTCTATCTCAATCAATGAGTCCTGAGCCTAGCGTTGTCTTTTCCCATCGGAAATTACAAAGCAGGTATTTGCCATTGATTTTGCTCGCCGAGGTCAAATAACCATTCACTGGGTCTGTCGTAGCGGCGGGGGCGGCCGCCGATGGCGGACCAACATCCTTCACAAGCTTGCTCGTCAGTGCTTGTCTAATCGTAAGGAGCCGACCCGCGTTCCTCTCATTTTGAATAACAGTGTTAGAGGATGCTGTCATCGTGGCAAGAACAGCAAGAAACGCTTGATACGCATTGTCGCTTCCATCAGCTTGTGCGCCGTGAAGCATGCCAAGTAGAGAAACAGCAGAAATCGCGATAACCCCAGGGAGACGACTAATCATCTTGCACGTTTCCCGTCTTGAATTATTTTATGTCAAATTTAGCGGCATAGCTCGGTCGAGCCTGCAAAATTATCGGGACCCATTTCTTGGATAATCCACGGAAACAACAAAGAAGCTGTATTCGCCCTGATTGCAAGCGCAATTTCGCAGCCTTTGCGAATGCCTGCTATTTACGCCTTACTTTAGCCGCTTTGTCAACCGCCCCGAATGATCTTGCCCCTGACAAGCGGTCTTCCCTGAAGTATGGCTTTTGAGGCCTTGAGGAGGATTTCGGGATGGGCAAGAAACGGCATAAGCCCGAGGAGATCGTGGCGAAGCTGCACCAAGTGGAGGTTCCGACGGCGTAGGGAAAATCGATCGCTGAAGCTGTTGACCTGCCCCTACGGGATGGTTCGGGTTGAATGTTAGTTGATTGTTGGTCGCGAGGCCCGCGATTAAGCGCCAGGCGCAGCTGGTCGGGTTGGCGCAGCCGGGCGCTGGGGGAACAGCACGGCGGCCGAGGCTGGTGGCCGATAGCCAAGCGATGAATGAGGCCGCGCCCGTCGCGATGCTGGCAGCCCAGCTGATCGTTGAGTTCGCGAATCACGAAAAACGCACTATCGAAACAAACGCACTACCGACAAGGGAAGGCGCCGATGCGTGCTCCCCCTGGCCGCACAGATCAGATATCGTAACGGATCACTATCGTTTTTTGCTTGGTATGATCGGGCCAGCGCGGCGTCGAGACCGCCCACTCGTAGCCAGTCCCCCTCCTCAACGCATTAACGGTGTTTGGCTTGATGAGCGCGCCGGCGCTGTCCACCGCTTTCAAAGCGTTAAGAAGGACTCTCCAGTTAGCGAACCACTTGGCAAAAACGGTTGCCCGCATGAAGATCTGTTTCTGGCCCCCACGTTCGACGATAGAGAACTCCTTCGTTGACGGTGATTTGACCCTCACGTTTTTGATTATTTCAACGTTTTTCTTCACATTTTGCTTGGCGAGATCTTCTCCGCCCTGCCGACTCAGGAGAAGTGAGTAACCGTCATTAAAGCATGTCGCGACAGCGTCGAGTATATTCGCTTTCCTCCAGGGAAGAAACCCGGCTTGAAAGGCAAGCATGCCGCCTGCGTAAACGAGCGCAAAATTCCTAGCCGCATGAAGCGCTGCACCGTCTTCCTCGGGGACTGATACTTTACTCATGAATGTCGACATATGCGTTTCGACGTGCGACTTCAGCTTATCCAGAGAAATTAAATACTCGATGTAAGCGTCGATCACCGTGCCGTGATTCTCTGCGATGGCCGAACGAATCCGGCCCAATCGTGCCCGCGCTCGTCTCGTGACCGACTCGCTTTTACATCGTTCGGCGGGCGGTCAAAAACGGTCCGAAAGCCGACGGCGACGGTGGGCACATCCCAACACCTCGCGTATTCACCATGGTCGCGACTGATTCCGCTTCCTCCGCCAAATCAGCGATCGATCTCTCCGAATTCGGCAGGTAAATTGTCCGAAACGATGTGACGGCTGGATCGACGGCGTATTGGGATTTGCTGTTGCGTCTTCTGTCTTCGCCTTCGCTTAAAGCGTAAATGGCCGAGCGAAAAACCGCGTACTTGCTTAACCGGGTTCCACGTTCCATTGTCTGGCGCAGCTTGGCGATGAGCACCGCTCGGAGTCAAAGCGTCGGCCCGCCAATGGTCGATTGATAAGATCATGGCCGAAGCTGCGCCGATCATGATGATCGTTCCGAAACCAAAACACCTAAGCATGGGCATCTCCCATCTTGTGAGCTCTTCTCGACGCGCGGCTTGCCGATCGTCGCCGTCCGAAGATGCTCACTGTCACCTGAAGATGCTCACGCCCAAAACCTTGAGTATCTTCGCATTTCTTGAGCATCTTCGGTCTTGAGTTGGGCTTCTCATAGCACCCATGAAAACGCCGATATCCACAGAAACCTGACCAACGTTGTTTCCGAAGGGCGCTGGGCTACTGACATGGTCGGGCGATCCGGACATCCGCTCATTTTTCAAATCGCATCGCCGTCAGCCGCCAGGCATGTCGCCCAGGCAGATTTTAGATCGATCTCCGCGCAGCGAATGCGCTCCCCTTCGGTCCGAAAACGGCTGAGCGAATCGAAGACGCGTTGCTCCATGGCATAGGCATCCTGGGAGCAACTCCACTTCTGACGCATGAACGGGCTCCAACGCTCCCCGATCTCCGCAAATGGAATGTGGAGGTTCACCTCCCTGTCGCATCGCCGCGCCAAGAAATTGGCGCCCGTGACCTGACCAAGTCGTGAGCTGATCGAGTATCAACCCCATGACGGCGAGCCGGGCGATGCCACAATGGACGCGGCGTTGAGCGCGAACCGGCGCTTAAGCAATATGGAGCGCCAATCGGATTGCCCGGGGGACCGTGAGTCGAAACTCGTCGGCGCATCGGGCGGCAAGCCGCATTGCAAGGAGATCCTGAAATCTCAGCGCAGACCCTATTTCCGCGTTCCGTTTAGCGCTCCGCAAATCGTCGGGGTCGATTTTCTCGTCCTATTTTGAGATCTTCTCTAATGCGAGATTGCGGGTGCGCGGTCCCATCAATCCAATGGCGAGCGCCGCTGCCAGCATTGCCGCCGCGATGAAGACGAACACGCCCATGACGCCGGAGCGCTCCAACACGAAGGCAATGGCGAAGCCTGTAAAAATCGCGGAAAACCGACTCCACGAATAGACAAAGCCGACCGCCCGCGCTCGAATTCCGGTGGGAAAGAGCTCCTGTTGATAGGCGTGAAAGGTGTAGGACATGATGTTGTTCGCGAGCGTTAAGCAGGCGCCGAGCAATATGATGGACGTGGCGTTGCTCGCCTCGCTGAACGCCAGGCCGCAGACAATAATGGCTAACGAGGCAGTGACGAGCACATATTTGCGTTCGAACCGGTCCGCGATGGCTAGGCCGAGCAGCGGCCCGACCGGCGCGGCGAGCGCGATGATCGCGGCGTAGAACAGACTGTTCGTGATCGTGATGCCTTGCTTGATCAAAAGCGTCGGCGCCCAGTTGGCGAAGCCGTAGAAGCTGACCGTTTGGAAGACATTGAAGATGATCATCATTATCGTTCGCTTGAGGTAGGGCCCGGACCACATCTCGCGCATCTGGTGGCGAGCAACAAACCGCTCCGGGGCTGCGGGCGCTGGCAAAGGGCGGCCATATTCAGCCGCGACCCGAGTCTCCAACGCCGTCATGATGCTATCGGCCTCCGCCAGTCTGCCCTGCTGTGCAAGCCAGCGCGGGCTCTCCGGCAAGCCGCGGCGGATCCACCAAATGAAGATTGCTCCATGCGTTCCGATCAAGACTACCCAGCGCCAACCGTCCATACCGAACGGCGCTTGCGGCGCCAAAAAATAGGAAAGAAAAGCGGCGATCGGCACTGACAAAAAGCCAATGGCTTGGCAGCAAGCGAAGGCCCTGCCGCGAATATGCTTTGGAACCAGCTCGGAGAGGTAGGCCCCAATGACGATCAACTCAACGCCGATGCCGATGCCAGAAATAAAGCGCCAGAAGTTGAGGTCGAAAGCTGTGCTCTGGAAAGCCATGATGACATTTGCAGCCGTGTACCAGAGTAGCGAGTAGGTGAAGATCGGACGCCGTCCATATTTATCGGCCAGAAATCCGCAGGCGAGAGTGCCGACAAATAGACCGGCAAACAGCGCCGCGACGAAAGCCGCCACGCCGGTGGAGCCGAATAGACCAGGCGTCGTCGCCGTCAGGATGCCGCCCTTAACTAGGCCGGGCGCGATGCTGCCTGTGTAAAGAAGATCGTAGAGCTCAAAGAAGAAGCCAAGGCTCAACAGGATTACCAACTTCCAGACCGCGAACGTCTGCGGCAGCCGATCCAGCCGCGCAGAGATGGCGGCTGCATTTAGGATGCTGGCAGATGAAACATCCAAGGCCTCCCCCGTCTTGTCCCGAACGACGCTCTTAGGGGCCGACAATCGATTAGCAAGCATCCAAGACCAAGAGGACGATTGTCTGGGCTTCATCGATAGCTCACCAAGGCTAGGCTCAGGACTCATTGATTGAGATAGAAGAGGACGGCGGCTGCGATGCAGATGGCGGAGAAGAAGGTGTGGGCGCATCGATCATAGCGGGTTGCGATGCGCCGCCAGTCCTTGAGCTTGGCGAACATGTTCTCGATTTTGTGACGCTGGCGGTAGAGCGTCTTGTCATAGGCAATGGGAAGCTTGCGGCTTCTGGTTGGCGGGATGCAGGGCTCGACGCCCCTGGCCTTCAGCGCGGCGCGGAACCAGTTGCTGTCGTAGCCCCTGTCGGCGATCAACATTGAAGCGGGCGGTAAAGCCTTGAGCATCAGCCGCGCGCCCTTGTGGTCGCTCATCTGGCCCTCCGAGAGCAACATGACGAGGGGCTTGCCGGCGCCGTCGCAAACGACGTGGAGCTTCGAGTTCAGTCCGCCTTTCGTGCGCCCGATACGGCGGGGAAGAGCCCCTTTTTGAGCAGGCTCGCCGCTGTGCGATGCGCCTTCAGATGCGTGGCGTCGATCATGATGCGCTCGGGCTTTGGACCTTCGCCAGCGAGCGCGGCGAATATGCGGTCGAAGACGCCGAGCCGGCTCCAGCGGATGAAGCGATTGTAAAGCGTCTTGTGCGGCCCGTAATCCTTGGGCGCATCTTTCCATTGCAGGCCGTTGCGGATCACATAGACGATTCCGCTGACCACCCGACGGTCGTCAACCCGCGGAACGCCATGCGACAGAGGAAAATGCGGCGCAAGCCGCGCCATCTGCCGCTCGCCCAACAAAAACAAATCACTCATCCCAGCCTCCCCATGCGGAGACCAGGAATCACATCTCAGGCAAATTTAATAGGTCCTGAGCCTAGAGGGATGCGCCGCGAGTCGGATGCTGCGCTCAGTTTGCTGCGCTGACTCATCATCTGAATGCGGCGGAGATCGCCGCGGCGAAAAGTTGGAAGAGCATCGGCATTTAGGGCGCATCTGAACTTCGTTCGGAAGGCGAAATTCTTGCACCCGTCCTGATCATCGCGGAGACGCCAGCTCATTGCGTCGAACCATTGAGCGCTTCAATGCTCCTTGATCCGCGCCGATCTTCAATGGCCGCTGGAATGGCCAGGAGCAGCTTGCCTGCGAAATCGACGATGGACTAGTCAGAACCGCTCGACCGCGATGGCGAACACATAGCCGACGTTGCGCTCGGTCTGGATGATGCGCGGCGCGCTTGGGTCAATCTCCAGTTTGCGGCGGAGCCGCAGGATTTGCACGTCGATGCTGCGGTCGAATATGTCCTCGTGCATGCGCGTGGCCTGAAGGAGGTGTTCGCGCGTCAGCGGTCGCTGCGGCGCGTCCAGAAAGGCGATCAGCAGCGCATATTCGCCTTTGGTCAGCCCGACGGCCTCCCCATTCGGGCTGGTGAGACGCCGGATGCGGCGATCAAGCTGCCAACCGCCGAACGTGCAGCGGCTCCACTCAGGATCCCGATGAAGGATCGCGCGCCCGGTTTCCCATCGCCGAAGCACGGCCCGGATCCGCGCCAGCAATTCCCGCAGGCTGAACGGCTTGGTGAGGTAATCATCGGCGCCGAGCTCGAGCCCGACAACCCGGTCGATTTCATCGCGGCGATGGCCGGTGGCGATGATCACAGGAACGTCGGAGCGCGCGCGGATCTCGCGCAGCAGCTCGAGCCCATCCTCTCGCCCGAGCCGGAGATCCAGCACCACAAGGTCGGGTTCGCCCATGGCGAAATGACGAATCATGTCCTGCCGTCCCGAGGCCGAGATGACGCGCAGGTTATGCTGCTCGAGATAATTGACGATCAACTGCCGTATGGCGGGGTCATCGTCGACGACGAGAACGCGCATCGACGCGGCGCATTGATTTGGCTCGGCTTGATCTTGGGGCGTCATGCTCTTAGCGCGTCTCTGGCCTCATCCAAGGCGCAGCCTCGGGCAAGTCGTGAAAGGCCGACATTTCCGACACGCGGATATGCATGGCGGCGCCTAGCTCGAGGCCACAGCCCAGGGATTAGGCCATGCGGCGACGCAGGTCCGCCCGATTGAATGGTGTGCATCATCATATATTCCGTCGCATTCAGCACATTCGCAGGCATAACGATATGTGGCCTCCAGTCTTGGAGAAGACACAGATCGCACATTAAGATCAGCGCGCGTCTGTAGACATGACCGGTGCGAGGCGCTGGAACGGCCAAGCAAGCTACCTTTAGCAAAGAGAAACGTGGGCCAGCGGTAACCCTTAGGCGGCGGCTCCGCCGTCGATAGCGATGCTGGCGCCTGTCACAAACGCCGCCTCCGGCTTGCCAGATAGGATACTAGGCCGGCGACGTCGCTGCCCTGCCCGTATCGCTTCAAGGCGGTCCATTCCCGCATGAGATTGCCGAGAGGCCCGTTGGCCGGATTCATATTGGTGTCGACTGGGCCGGGCTGTACATTGTTGACCATGATCCCGCGACTGCCGCGCCGATGCCTCGCGAGCCGCCCGTGACGAGCGCAACTCTATCCTTTAAGCCATGACCCATCTTAAATCCTGCGTTGTTTATGAGACGCGGACGCGAGCCTCCGCCGCTTTTGATTGAGAAAGCGACGGGGGCAGCGGCCGATCAAATCATCTGCCCGCGACCCGACGGCCGCGCTCCTTCGCTGAAACACCGGAAACCTCATCGAGAATGCGGAGTATTTCGGACCGCGTGTCGATCTCGCCGAACTCCTTGGCCATGGCCGATGCGCGCGACCGATAATTTGGCTTGTCCAATACGGCCCGGACCGCCTCGCGCAGCGCCTCCGGCGTCGGCTCATTGGTCGCAAGATTAATGCCGACGCCAGACCAGCCGACGCGGGCGTTCACGTCGGCTTTGTCTTCAGTCAGCCCCGCCGTGACAAGGGGAATTCCGAAGCTCAGAGATTGATTGACGCTGCCATAGCCGCCATTGGTGACGAATACGTCGGCCTTTGCGAGCGCCCATTCGAAGGGCAGATAGCTGGCTACCCGCGCGTTGGCGGGAATTGGGCCGGGTATGGCGTCGACGGGACGCCCGCCCGCGGTGACGACGACGAGCACATCAGGCTCATTGGCGAGCGCCGCAAGCGCCGGGGCGACCAACTGGCCGAAATCGAAATTGTTCACAGTCCCCTGGGTTACCAGCACGACTTTGCGCGAGCCGTCCAACTCGTGCGCCCAGGTCGGGAGCGGGGCCTGATTTGGAATGATTGGAAGAGAGCCGACAAAATGCACCGAGTCCGGCAAATCCTGTCGCGGAAATTCGAAACTTGGCGCAGTCAATTGCAGATAAGCATCTGGGAGAACGACTAGGGCGTGGAACAGGTTCATAGAAAGGGGACGAACGCCTAAGCCGGCTAGGCGAGCGTTCAAGCTGTCGAGCACGGGACCATAGAGGACGCTGTCATGCTCTTTGGAGATGGCGGCATATTCCTCGCGCTCGACTTCGCTGCTGGCAGGCGGCAAACCAGCGAAGTTTGGCGCGCCATCGTCGCGGCGGGAGTGCAGGAACATCGTGCCGCATAGAACAATCGGCGGACGCTCCGAACGCGCTTGCCCGAGCAACATCGGCATGATGCCGCAAAGAAAATTGTCCGCAATGATCACATCCGCGGGGAAGTCGCGCAAGACCTGCTGTAGGCCCTCGTACTGCGCCGCCATTGGACCGACTAGCGCATTCTCACAATAGAATCGGGACATTTCAATCCCTGGGGGTATGTTCGCGAGTTCTGGAAACACAGCAAGGATGTTTCGCAGATCAAGATCCGCCTCTGCCGGAAAAGCGCGAAACGCGGCGCCGACTGCTTCGATGCGATCGCGCATGGCGGTGGCCGATAAGCCGACGACCTCGTGACCTGCCGCAACAAGCATTTTCCCGATCGAAAACATTGGATTGATATGCCCTGTCGCGGGCGTCGAGGCGATGAGAACTTTCATGCGATTCTGCCACTCTGATTCGTAGAAAACGGGGTCGTTCTGAGTGAGCAATAACCGCATCTCTGTTTCGCTAATATTTCATTTCGGAGAAATCAGATGACGATCGTAATGTCAAACGGGGTCGCCGCTTGTCTAGTATTGGCCCAGCTTGCGTTAGTTGATCGTTCTTTAGGTTGCCAGAACTGGCATCGAAAAAATGGCGATCCTAGAGCGGAACCAATGAGCGCTTTCACCTCTCTCCCGCTCTAGGCGCAGCACATCGCAATTTGCGAAAGCTTCTCTCCAGGCGTTTTCTTCTTCAAGATCCTCAATTGCGTGGCCGATGTTAAATGAAACATACGCTTTGCTGCAGATGCCGCATTGGCTCGCAGGCGAAGGCGTATTGTGAGCGGCTTAAGCGCTCGCCTTCCTAATCAGATGTAACAAGCGGTCGTCGGGACTCTGAGCGACGTTGTCGATATCGGCATTGTGAAACTGACCAAACTGCGTTGAGGGCTTATCGTATTCGAAAGTCGTCCGCCATGCGTGTTTTCGCACACGTCGATGCGCAGAGGAGCGTGGAGCGCGGCGCTGAAATTCAACTTCATCATTTGAGCGGCGGCGGCGATGTTGCCGAGATAGTTGACGTTCTCCTGTTAGAGTCTTCACTATAGCGCCAGCAAATCAACTTGCTCCGCTACGAAGTGGATCATAAAGCCATCGGTTTGCGTCGGTCCCGCGGCCAACGTCCGTTCAATCAGATCGAGCGGCCAAGCAGCGGCCAATTATCGCTGCAAGGAGTCAGATTAGATCGCGTCGCAAAAGCCGCCTGTCAATGCAGGCGAGCCGCCCCGCTTTCGTCCGTTCCTTGGCAGGCGCAATTGCCGGCGCATCCGATCAACCATTTGCGTCGCCTAGGTAGATACTATAATCTATAGAACAAATAGATAACATACTTCGTCGGAGATCACGCGCCGCCGTTTGGAGAGCGTGGTGAAGTCCTGAGCCAAGGGAATGTCATGACAGCCTCCGCTCTTCGTTTCGGGATCTGGGCCCCGGTGCACGGGCCTCGCGCCGCGCTGCAGGACCCTGCCGAACCCTTCGACGCTTCGTGGGAACATAACCGCGCCGTTGTGCTGGAAGCCGAAGCGCTGGGCTTTGACTCCACCTTGATCGCCCAGCACACCGTCAATCCGCACTTGCCGGATCAAGATCAGCTCGAAACCTGGACGGCGACGGCGGCTCTCGCGGCGCTGACCAGCCGCATCGAGCTGATCGCGGCGATCAAGCCCTATATTTGCCACCCCGTCTTTCTGGCGAAAATGGCACTGCAGATCGAGAACATCAGCCGCGGCCGCTTCGGCATCAATCTCGTCAACGCCTGGAACCGCATCGAATTCGAGAAGGCGGGAATTCCCTTCGGCGAGCACGACGACCGTTACGCCTATGGACAGGAATGGATTTCCATCGTCTCGCGGCTCACCTCCGGCGAGCGCGTCGATCATCGCGGCCCGAGCTTTACCGTCACGGACTATAAGCTCACCCCAAAAGACCATTATCGCGGTCGACCCGCTATTTATGTCGGCGGAGAATCCGAGCCAGCCCGCGCCCTTGTCGCCGAACATGGCGACGTCTGGTTCATCAACGGCCAGCCGCTTGACGATGTTGCGGGCCTCATTGGCGATCTGCGCCGCCGTCCGCGCCGCGCGGCGCCGCTGCGCTTCGGCCTCTCCGCCTTCGTCATCGCTCGCGAGACCGAGGATGAGGCGAGGGCCAATTACGAGCACCTGCTAAAGCTCGCGGAAAAAGATGCCGATGCGCGCGCGGTCCAGCGCAGCCATTCCGACGCCAAGGTTGTGATGTTCCAGACTATGACGAAGTCGGTGCGGATCGGCAGCAACGGCGGCACCGCCGCCGGTCTCGTCGGCAGCTACGACCAGGTGGCGGAGCGGATCCTCGCCTTCCATGCCGCGGGCATCGAGTTGTTCATGCTGCAATTCCAGCCGCTGCGCGCGGAGATGCGTCGCTTCGCCGTGGAAATCTTTCCGCGCGTCGGCCGCACGGCGCCCGCGGTGGCGCGCGAACTCCCCGCCGCCGGCTGATTCCCCTTTCCCGAAACCCCGGAGCCCTACGCCCGTGAGCACTATCGAGCCCGCATCAAGTCTGTCCGCGCCCGCGGTGAGCGCGGGCCCGCGGGCGCAGGCCGAAGCTCCTTCCCTCTCCGCCGCCCGCCCTGTTCGCGCAACGACGCGTTCGGAGCTCGGACCGCACAGCCTCGCGGTCATCTCCTGGCTTGCGCCGGTTGCGCTCGTCGTCGTCTGGGAAACGCTAGCCCGTTGCGGCTGGCTTTCGCCACAAGTGCTGCCGGCGCCAAGCAAGGTGATGAATACCGCGTGGCGGCTGACGCTGAACGGGTCGCTGCCGCGCGATCTCGGGACCAGCCTGGCGCGCGCGGCCATTGGCTTCTTGATCGGCGGCGGCATAGGCTTCGTCCTGGGCACATTGGTCGGCTTCTCCCGCTTCGCCGAGGCCGCCATCGACCGCAGCGTGCAGATGCTCCGCGCCATTCCCTTCCTCGCCCTGCTGCCGCTGGTCATCGTCTGGTTTGGCGTCGGCGAGGGCCAGAAGATATTCCTGGTAGCGCTCGGCGTCGCTTTCCCGATCTACATCAACACCGTGCTCGGCATCCGACAGGTCGACCCAAAGCTGATCGAACTCGGCCGCGTGCGCGGCCTCGGCGCGCTTCAGCTCATTCGCCGCATCATCCTGCCCGGCGCTCTGCCGTCGATCCTCACCGGCGTGCGCTATGCGTTGGCGACCGCATGGCTCGCCCTCGTCGTGGCCGAGACCATCGGCGCCCAGTCCGGCCTCGGCTTTCTCGCCATGGACGCCCGCGAATTCCTGCGCACCGACGTCATCGTGCTGGCCATCGCGCTGTATGCGCTGATCGGCATCGTCGCGGATTCGATCGCCCGGGCGCTGGAGCGCTCGCTCCTCGCCTGGCACCCGAACTACGGAGCCGGCCGATGAGCCTCGCCCTCGCCGAGACCGCCGCCGCTCCGCGCGCGGCCGTTGTCGTCGTCGATCTTCGCCGCGCCTACGGCTCCCGCGTGGTTATCGACGGGCTGAACCTCACCATCGCGCGCGGCGAGTTCGTCGCGCTGCTCGGCGAGAGCGGTTGCGGCAAGACAACGTTGCTGCGGGCGCTGGCCGGGCTTGACCCGATCGACCGCGGCCGCATCGAGGCGCCGGGCCGGCCCGCGGTCGTCTTCCAGGAACATCGGCTGCTGCCGTGGGATTCGCTTTGGCGCAACGTCGCGCTTGGCCTGCCGGAAAGGGGCGCCCGCGAGCGCGCCGGCGATGCGCTCGCCGAGGTGGGGCTCGGCAACCGCCTGGACGATTGGCCGCGCAACCTCTCTGGCGGGCAGGCCCAGCGCGTGGCGCTGGCCCGCGCCCTCGTGCAAGAGCCGGAACTGCTGCTGCTCGACGAACCTTTCGCAGCGCTCGACGCCTTGACGCGCATCCGCATGCACCGGCTCGTCAAGGAACTGGTGGCCCGCCACCAGCCGGGCGTTCTTCTCGTCACCCACGACGTCGACGAAGCCACCGCGCTCGCCGACCGCGTGCTCGTGATGCGCGCAGGCGCCATCGCCGCCGAGCACCGGCTCGAAGGCCTCGACAACTCGGCGGCCTTACGCATCCGGCTCCTAGCGGAACTCGGGGTCGCCTACGCCGCGCACTGAACCCTCCTCATCAACTTCGGATCTCCCCGGAGGCCACCATGACCCATTCGTCGGACTCATATTTCCCCAGTTTCTCCCGCCGCAGCTTCCTGGCGTCGTCCCTGCTCGGGGCAGGCTCGCTCGCCGGCGTCGGCGGTCTTGTAAGCGTCTCGACCCTTCCCGCCGCCTCCGCTACCGGGCGCACCACCAACACATTGCGCCTCACCTGGGGCTATACCGGCCTCACCTTCATCGTAAAGGAGCGCGGCGAGCTGGAAAAAGCCCTCGCCAAGGACGGCATTAAGGTGGAATGGGTCGGCCCGTTCCCCAACCATGCGCCGACCCTGCAGGCGGTGACCGGCGGCACGGCCGACTTCAGCTTCGGCGGCAGCACGACTCCGGCGCTCGCCGCCATAATCGCCGGCTCGCCGCTGGTCTTCACTCAATTCCTCATCTACAGCCCCCGCACCACGGCGATCGTCGCCAAGGACGGTTCGGGCATCGACAAGGTCGAGGATCTGGTCGGCAAGTCGGTGGCCGTGAACCGGTCCGGGCTAGGCGAGTTCCTGCTGGTCGCCGCACTGGAGAAGCACGGAATTGATCGCTCCAAGGTCAATTTCGTCTATCTCAACCCGCCGGATGCGGCCCCGGCCCTCGCGTCTGGCAAAGTCGACGCTTGGTCGATGTGGAGCCCCGGCGTCGATATCGCCCGCTTCGAATACAAGGCGCACGACGTGTTCCTTGAGGAGCGCGACCTCGATTTCCAAATCGACTTCACCTCCTACCTCACGCGCCGCGAGTTCGCGCAAAACAACCCCGACCTCGTCCGCGCCTTCAACGCGGCGCTGAAGATCGAGGCCGATTGGGCCTCCACCCACACGGAAGAAGCCGAACGTCTCGCCCAGGCCAAGGCCGGCTACAGCGATCAGGTGCGCGACCATTTCATCGGCCTCAAGAAGCAGTACAAGCTCTATTCGGCGAACGACGAAGCTTTTTTGGCCGAATTGCAGAAGGCGTCCGAGTGGCTGGTTGCGCGCAAGGTTCTGCCCGAACCGGTGAAGATCGCCGATCACCTAGCCCAGATTGAGGACAGGCGATGAACCGGCCGGCTTCCGTCGATGAGATCGACCACTCGGCTCCCATTCGGGAGGTCGACTACGAGGCACTATTCGCCCGCATCGCGGAAGGAGCCGCCGAGCGGGAGCGGGAGCGCATTCTCTTGTTCGAGCAGATCGAATGGCTCCGGCAGGCCCGGTTCGGCGCCCTGCGCCTGCGCCGCGAGGATGGCGGAAGGGACGCGAGTTTCCGCGAGCTGTTCGGCCTCGTCATCCGCCTTGGGGCGGCGGACGCCAATGTGGCGCACATCCTGCGCAATCACTTCACGGTGGCGGAACAATACGCCCGCCGGCCGCGCACGGAGCAAGAGCGGCGCTGGCAGAGGGCCGTGCTGGACGGGGCAATCGTCGGGCTTGGCAACACCGAGCTCGGCACTCCGCGCGCCGGCGCGACGCCGCCGGACACCACCCTGACGCCGGAGCCAGGCGGCTACCGGCTGAACGGGGTCAAGTACTATACGACCGGAACATTATATTCTGATCTCGTTCTGGTGCGGGCGGCGGATCCGTCGGGAGCCGTCGCAGCCGTCATCGTGCCGACCACGCGACAGGGAGTCGAGATCATCGACGACTGGGATGGCGCGGGACAGCGCCTCACCGCCTCAGGCACCACCCATTTCCGCAACGTCCGGGTCGAGCAGGAGGAGGCGGTCTTCGACCGCGAGGGCATCGGCTATGCGCTCGCCTATGCCAATACCCAGCCGCAGCTCTTCCTGACCGCTATCGTCGCCGGCATCGTTCGCGCCATCCGCGACGACGCGGCGACGCTGGTCAACAGTCGGGGCCGCAACTTCTACCACGCTCCGGCCGAGCGGCCCGCCGATGACCCAATCCTGCGGCAAGCGGTCGGGCAGATCGCGGCCTATGCCTTTGCGGCGGAGGCGGCCGTGCTCGCTGCCGCCGACGCCTTCGACGTCATCAGCCGGACGCGCGACGCCGGACGCGACGACAGCGAACTGGCGCACGCCGCCTCGCTGGCGGCCGCCCAGGCCAAGGTCGTGGTGGACGAGCTGGCTATCCGCAGCGGCAGCCTCATTTTCGATGTCGGCGGCGCTTCGGCGACCAAGCGCACGCTCAATCTCGACCGTCACTGGCGCAATGCCCGCACGCTCGCCTCGCATAATCCGGATTCATACAAGGCGATGGCGATCGGCGCTCATGTGATCTCCGGCGCGCCGCTGCCGGATAAAGGTTTCTTCTGAGTGTGCAGACGCCGTGCGTTCGAAGTCAGAGCGACTTCAGCTTCGCCTTGATGCGGGGCGCCGCAAAATCGAGGAAAACCCTCGTCTTCGTGGGAAGCGCCCCACGCGCAGCATGAATCAGGTGAATCGGTAGCGGCTCCGCTTCGAAGTCCGCCAGAATAATCTGGAGCGATCCGTCGCGCAGGGCGTCAGCGCATTGATAGTGCAGCACCCTGGTCGCGCCTACGCCCTGGATCGCAGCCCAAACAGCCGCCTCGGTAGTGGACACCGAGAGTCGCGGCCGGATCAACACGTCGGTTACTCCTTTCGCGTCCTTCAACCGGAACGACCAGGCCGAGGCCGGCGATAGGAATTCGAAATTTACGGTCGGCAGCGAGGCCAAATCCTCTGGAGATTTGGGAACGCCATGCGCCGCGAGCAGCTTTGGACTGGCGCACACTACCGTGCGCATCGAGCCGATGCGCGTCGCAACCATGCCGCTGTCCGGCAGCTGGCCGATCCGCGCCGCCATATCGACATGATCGTCGAGCAGGTGAAGATTCCGATCCAATAGCAGCAGCCGGATGTTGATCTCAGGATAGGCGGCAAGGAAGTCGGCGACGACGGGGAGGATATACAAACGGCCAAACAGGACCGGGGCCGTCAAGACCAGTTCGCCGCGGGGCGCATGGAACTCGCCGGCGGCGATTCGCTCGGTTTCGTCGATATCCTCAAGAATGCGTCTAGCCGAGGTTACATATGCCGCGCCTGCATCGGTGAGCCCGACCTTTCGGGTCGTTCTGACCAAAAGCTTGATCCCGAGATGGGTCTCAAGCTCGTTCACCTTCCGGCTGACGGTCGCGAGCGGGATGCCTAGCTCCCGGCTGGCGGCGGAGAAGCTCCCCTTTTCCACCACCCGCAGCACAATCGTCATCGCTTCGAGCCGATCCACGATTATTCCATCCTATGAGATGTTTATTCTCGATAATAGCTGATTATCCTTTCAGATGGAACAGATTTCTTCTTCTTTTGTGAGGACCGATCCCCCGGTTCCCGTTCAGAAGGAGAAAGCCATGTCCCGCCTTACCATTCCCGCCCGCGACGATGTTCCTGAAGCCTCGAAGCCGATCCTCGATGCCGTGCATAAGCAACTCGGCGTCGTGCCGAACATGTTCCGTCTCATCGCTAGTAGCCCCGCCGCGCTTCAGGGCCTCGCCGCCAACAACGCGGCGCTCACGAAGACGCTCGACGTCAAGATGCGGGAGCGGATTGCGCTGGCCGTGGCCCAAGTGAACGGTTGCGACTACTGCCTGTCGGCGCACAGCTACCTCGGCCTGAACCTGGCGAAGATCAGCCCGGAAGAAATCGCTCTCAACCGCAAGGGCGAATCGGGTGACGCGAAAGCGGACGCGGTAGTGCGTTTCGCAGCCAAGGCGGCGCGTGAGCGCGGCCATGTCGGCGACGCCGATATCAAGGCCGTTCGCGACGCCGGCCTCAGCGACAGCCAGATTGTGGAGATTATTGCCGTCATCGCGGAGAATACCTTCACCAACTTGCTCAACGTGGTCGCGGAGACCGACATCGATTTCCCGGTCATTCGCGCCGCCGAAGCGGCCTGACGCGCGGAGTGGGCTGGCGAATCCCCGCGCCGATCGCCGGCCCGCCCCCTTGCTGAAGGAGCTCAATCATGTCCTACGGATTTCTAGACATCGCCGCGACTCCAAGCGTCCGCGCCGCACAGGCTGCGATGGGCAGCGACAGGGTTTGGCAAAATTTTCCGGGCCATCGCGAGTTCGACAAATTCACGCCGAATGAGGCCGCCTTCATCGCCGGACGCGACAGTTTCTACATGGCGACCGTCTCGGAAACGGGCTGGCCCTATGTCCAGCATCGCGGCGGCCCGATCGGCTTTTTGAAGGTCGTGGACGAGAAGACTTTGGCCTTCGCCGACTATCGCGGCAACCGCCAATATATTAGCGTCGGCAACCTTGGCGCCGATGACCGCGCCGCGCTGTTTCTGATGGATTACGCTGGCAGAACCCGTCTCAAGATCTATGCCCATGTCGAAGCCATGCCGCTCGACGCCGACCCTGCGCTCGCCGAGCTCGTCGCAAAGCCCGGCTACAAGGCCAAAGCAGAACGAATCCTGCGGTTGCATCTTGTGACGTTCGACTGGAACTGCCCGCAGCACATCACCCCACGGTTCACGGAGAAGGAGGTGGCGGAGGCGGTGCAGCCGCTGCGCGATCGCCTAAGCGCGTTGCAGACCGAAAATGCGGAGCTGCGAGCGAAGCTCGCCAGCTGGAAAGCAGAGTGACGGGAGGGGAGCACCAACTCCCGAACTTTGGCGTGATTCAGATCGACCATCGGCGACAGCGCTGGTCCTGCGATTCTTCGCGCCGCCGAATGATCACTTGGCGGCTTCCAACGCATTGGGCAACGCCGTCCGGTCCTGTTCTTTTTCCCCGCGTCTCGCATAGCGTTGCGCCAATGTCGCGCAAGCGAAGAGCTGCGCCTGATGGAATAGCATCAACGGCAAGACAATGAGGCCGATTGCCTGCCCGGGAAACAGGATGTTGGCCATTGGGATGCCGGTGGCCATGCTCTTCTTGGAGCCGCAGAAAACGATCGCGATTTCGTCCTCTTTCGAAAAGCCGAGTCGGCGGCTGGCGAAGGTCGTGATGGCCAAAACGGCGGCAAGCATCGCCACGTCCAGAACAAGAACGAGGGCAAGGCTCTCCCAGCCGACTTGCGACCAGATGCCCGCGACGACGCCTGCGCTGAAGGCGGCGTAGACGACGAGGAGGATCGAGCCGCGATCGACCACCGAGGTGATCCGCTTGTGGCCGGCTAGCCATTTGCCGATCCAGGGACGCAGGATTTGCCCCATGCCGAATGGCAGCAGCAGTTGCAACCCAATGTCCTCCAGCGCTTTAAAGCTAAAGCCCGCGCCATGCGAACTGAGCAGCAGCGCAACCAGAGCCGGAGTGACGACCATGCCGAACAGATTGGAAACCGACGCGCAGCAAAGCGCGGCCGGCACGTTGCCGCGCGCAATGGATGTGAAGGCGATCGACGATTGGACCGTCGATGGCAGAACGCAGACGAACATCAAACCGAGCGCGAGATCGGGAGGCAACCAGCGCCGCAGGAGCACGGTCACCAACAGCCCAATCATCGGGAACAGGATGAAGGTGCTGCTGAAGACCAGCGATTGCAGCCGCCAATGCATCAGGCCTTCGACGACGGCGCGAAACGACAGCTTGGCGCCATAAAGAAAGAAGAGCAGCCCCACCGCGACGAACACGGCGTAACTCATCGCCTCTGCGCCGACGCCGCGAGCAGGTAGGACCGCCGCCAAAGCAACAGTGCCCATAAGCAGGACGAGATAAGGATCAATGGCGAGGCGAGACGACAACGGGCGGCTTTTCATGGCTCCCCCCCATTCAGAGGAATGTTATTCTCTTTTTATAGTGCGGCAAGAATTATGCGGAAACCCGGCGGATAAGATAACAGTCTTTTCATTTCATAATAATTACCGAGAGTCGCGTGGCCAGAGACGCGATCCCGCAGGGCGAGGCTTGGTCGCTTCCCAGCGACGATCAACGGCGCTGCGGAATGGACGAAGTCAGATCCCAATCGGAAGGGGCTCCTTCCGGCGCATAGGCGCTGGGCGGCGGCGTTGGCCGAGCGGCAGGCGGCATTTGAGGATAAGCGCCGACGCTTGCCGATCGCGCCGCCGGTATCGATGCCGGCGGCCTCATCGCATCGTTAAAATATTTGTCCGGTATGCTCGCCATAGGCCCGGGGCCAGGGCCGGCGTGCAAAGCGAGCGCGTCATCCCTTAACACCTTGGCTTGCGCCATATCGATGTCATCCTCAATATCCGGCGCATCCGGCAAGCCGTCGCGCGGGAGATCGGGCGTCGGATTTGGCCGCAGCATCGGCTTGCAGATCCGCCGCAGACCCCTCGACGAATTGCCGTGCATGGCGAGATCGACGTGAATGTGATTGTAGTGAAATACATTGGCGCCGGGGCCGAGCACGGTGGTGAAATGGCTGCAGGCCCCCATATGGACGCTCTGCAAAAAGGCGCGGGTCTGGTCATCGCCGCGGGTCCAATCGCGCACGATGGAGATTTCGCGCCCATCCGCCAGCCGGAAACCGCCAACGTCAATGGCGTTGCCGAAAGCATGTTCGGAAATCTGCGCGCCCGGCTGATTGTTCATGCCGCGGCAACTGTAAGAGCCCATGCTGATGACTTCGACCACCGGCTGACCGAAGCGCGCCTGCGCGGTCGGCTGAACGACATCGCGCAACCATTCGTTGAGCGCGGCGATCATCGGACAATCGAGGATGAACGGGGCATTGAAACTGACCGCGCCGTCCTGCAGCGCCGCGACCCGCAATGGCTGCGTCAGGCCACAAATGCCGGGCCCGTTGATCTCGCGCGCCGGTTGAATATAGGCTGAAAGCTGGAAAGGTCTTTGCGCCATACAGGCGTTCTCGGCTTGGGTGCGCCAAGGCGGCCGGCGCGGCTGCTCGTAGTTAGAGCAACCAGCCAACATTGCGATGAGGGCCGCGATCACGGCAAATGGCAGAATGCGACGCGCCATTCGCATTGACATGCCCGTAAATCTTTAAGCGGCGCTGAAGCATTGCGGTTAAGGATTTGTAAATGCGCGCGCGGCGGGGCTGCGACTCGCGAATTCGCGACGCGATCTCATGAAGGTTGCGCATTTTTTCCGATAGAAGATGCGCTAGAATCGGCGGATCGAGACATGACGAGGCCGAGGATGGCGAGGATTGAGGTGACGCCGGAGGTCTCGATCGATGAGGCTGAACTCAGCCTGTCATTCGTGCGCGCCAGCGGTCCCGGCGGCCAGAATGTCAATAAGGTCGAGACCGCGGCGCAATTGCGGTTCGATATAGAGAACTCACCCTCGCTCGAGCCTCCCGTGAAGCGAAGGCTGGCGCGGCTCGCCGGCGCGCGTTTGACCAAGGATGGCGTGATCGTCATTTTTGCGCAGAATTTCCGCTCACAGGAGATGAACCGGAAAGACGCCGTGGCGCGGCTTATGACATTGATCGCGACGGCGGCGGAAAAGCCAAAGCCGCGCATCAAAACCCGCCCAAGCCTTGCCTCCCGCAAGCGCAGAGTGGAAACCAAGGTCCGGCGCGGCGAAACCAAAAAACTCAGAAGCGGGCCGTCTGAATAGATCGGTGAAACAAATAAGCGCGGTCGATTCAGTTCGAACCGACCGCGCTTCAGCCTTCCGAGATCATGCTCTAGGCAGTAGTGACGAATTACCTGAGCATGATAGCAATAGCGGCGAGCAATACGAAGCCTCGGTAGTTTGCGAGGAGCTTGTCGTATCGGGTTGCGACGCGCCGGAACTGCTTCAGTTTATTGAAGAAACGCTCGACGAGATTGCGCTCCTTGTAGAGCGCCTTGTCGTAGGGGAGCGGCGCGCGGCGATTGGATTTTGATGGGATCACCGGCTCAGCCTCACGCATAAGAACAGCCTTGCGCAAGTGATTGGCGTCATAACCTTTATCGGCGATGATCGCATCGGCCGCAAAGCCTTCGATCAGGGCGTGCGCTTTTGTGATGTCGTTGCGCTGCCCAGGTCCGAGAAGGAGCCGAACGGGGTTGCCGAGCGCGTCTGTCGCGGCGTGGATTTTGGTGCTCAAACCACCGCGAGAGCGGCCCAGGCCTTGGGCATCCGCCCCCCTTTGGCGATCCTTGCGCCGGCCGCGTGCTGATGGGCGCGCACGATTGTTGAGTCGATCATCAGCCATTCGAGATCGGCCTCGGCGGTGAATGCCTCAAGAAATCCGTCCAAGGCGCCGCGCTCGATCCAGCGATAGTAGCGGCGTTTCACCGCCTGATGGTCGCCGAAGCGTTCGGGCAGATCGCGCCAGCGGCCGCCCGAGCGGGCCATCCATAACAGCGCGTCGACGAAGCGTCGATTGTCGCAGCGCGGCACGCGCTGGCCGGCTCTTCCGCCTGGCACAAGATCACAAAGCCGCTCCCATTGATCGTCTCGCAGCGCATCGACATCCCGAATCATCAAGGCTGATCTCCAAAAATCAGCCTTGAATCATGGAAAGATCCTCGCGAGAATCCCCCAAACGCCGAATTCGTCACCACGGCCTAGCGGCCGTGGATTTTAGACCGATGTCGAACCGCCAGAACCTTGCCGGTTGCGGCGGTCGTTCATAAAGCGATCGAATTCCTCGCGATCCCTGGCGCGGCGCAGATTTTCCATGAATTCAGCGAATTCGCGCTCGGCGCTAATCAGCTTCTGGCGTTCCTCTTCAAGACGCGAGAGTTCCGCGGCGCGCCAATCGTCGAAGGCGCGGTTGCCGCTGGAGCCGAATCCGGCTGCCCCCCAACTCCGCGCGGCGAAATTTCGGCTGCTAGAGCCGCAGGACGCCCAACTCCAATTGGCGCAGCTCTCCCATTTTTCTCGTCCGAAGGCGAGAACATCGCCCTCATAGCCGGATTTCTTTTGCCAAAACTTCCATAAAATGACGGCGAGGCCAAGCGGCCAGTAAACCGCAAAGCCTAAAACCATCACGACGATATCCACGGGTTTCCAGGCTCCCGCGCGGCGGCCTCTATGTCGGCTCGCGCCGCCATTTTGTCCGTTCGAACCTAGGTCAAAAGGCTTTCCCATATCTGGGCTCATCTTTTAGCTCCCTGCCCGCCGACCGTTCAAAACCAAGCGGAATTCGGCGGCGGTAATTAATGTATGAAGCATTTTGCGTTCGTCGAGCTGAGCCGCAACAAATCGTTGCGGCTCGCTATAGGCTCCGGGGGAACCCGAAACATAATTTCTGGTCAGGCTACCTCATCAAGCGCCGGATAGTCCGTATAGCCTTCCTCGCCGCCGCCATAGATTGTTTCCTGGCGCAGCGCGTTGAACGGCGCATTGTCGCGCAGACGCTCGACCAAGTCGGGGTTGGAGATGTAGGGCTTGCCGAACGCGATAAGATCGGCCTGGTTTGAGCGCAAGGCCTCAACGGCAAGTTCGCGCGTATAACCATTGTTGGCTATATAGGCGCCCGCGAAAGCCTTGCGCAACGCGTTGAAATCAAAAGGAATATTGTCGCGAGGACCGCCCGTGGCTCCTTCGATGACGTGAATATAGGCAAGCCCGCGCTTGCTCAGCGCCTGAACGAGCGGAAGGTAGATTTTTTCCGGAGCGCTGTCGATTGCGTCATTGAACGGGCTGACGGGCGAGAGGCGGATGCCGACCCGCGACTTATCCCAGACGGTGAGAATCGCGTCCGTGACTTCAAGCGCGAACCGCATGCGATTTTCGACGGATCCGCCATAGGCGTCGGTGCGCTGATTTGCTCCGTCTTTCAGGAACTGCTCGATCAAATATCCGTTGGCGGCGTGGATTTCGATTCCATCGAATCCCGCGCGCTTGGCGTTTTCCGCCGCTACTTTATAGTCGTTGACGACGCGCGGGATCTCGTCCAAGCGCAGTGCGCGGGGAGCCGATGCGTCCACGAAGCCGCTTTCGATGAAAGTCTGAGTTTTCGCGGTTATGGCGGAGGGGGCGACCGGCTGGCTTCCGCCGGGCTGGAACGAGACATGCGAAACGCGCCCGACGTGCCAAAGTTGAATGAAAATCAAACCGCCCTCGGAATGAACCGCCTCTGTTACTTTCTTCCAGCCTTCGACCTGGGCCTCGCTGTAGATGCCGGGGGTTAATATGTAGCCTTGGCCTTCCGGGGTGATTTGCGACGCTTCGGAAATGATGAGACCGGCCGACGCGCGCTGGTGGTAATATTCCGCGTTGAGCTTATTCGGCGAGTCCGTGCCTTTCGTCGCGCGATTGCGCGTCAATGGCGCCATCACGACCCGATTCTTCAAATCGAGATCCCCGAGCCGAAATGATGAAAAAAGAATGCTGGCGTCCGATGTCATGAGATCCCTGCTTTCCAAACCTACGCTCAAGCGTTTAGCTTGCGCTGCAGGCGTAACATAGCGCATCGGGACCCTTTTCGCAGATGCGAACAAAATCTTGTGAACGGGGGTTTTGGCTGCGATGCGCCCGGGAGGGCGCTTTCCGCCGGGGTTATTTCATATTCAAAGCAGCCATATAAAGCTCGAGAATGGCCTCCATCTCCATCCGCTCGGAATGATCCTGCTTCCTGATCTTGACGATTTGACGCACCACTTTGACATCGAAGCCGCGGCCTTTCATTTCGGCGTAGACGTCGCGAATATCGTCCGAGATGCCTTTTTTCTCTTCTTCGAGCCGCTCCACCCTTTCAACGAATTGCGCCAGTTCAGCCCCGGCGACCCCGGTTTCGGCGATATCTGCCGTCATTCACGAATTCCTTTATTCGATGCGGTCCGCCGCCGCCCGGAAGGGCGGCGATTTACGAAACTTTCCAGCATTTGGCGTCGATGCTAGTCGACATCATGCGGAGGGTCCGCAATGCGGGTTTGATGCGCGCGCGTCAAGGCGCGCGAGCGATAATCCCCGCTATCCCGCCGCGAAATCCAGACGAAGGCCGCTCAACCGCGCCGTCCTGTCCGGCTCTTGTAAAACGCCGGTTGGCGCAATTCAGGACGCTTTAAAACGCTGCGAACAATTGGCTCAAGCCTCTCCCCCCAGGCGAAGGCCTGCTCTTTCGAGCTGATCAGATCCTGACGAATCTCGAGGAGCAGGCCAGCGAGCCCCCGCCGGGTCACTTCTTCATCCAGCGTGTCGCCGGCAAGCGCGCCGTCATAGGGCTCATTGTCGCCGACAACCAGTCCGGCCTCGCGCAGCGCCGCGATCAAAGGGGCCGCGAAACGCGGATCGCTGTCCCAGAGGATGCCAATTTCCCAAGGCCGCGCCCGCGTCTTCCACGTCGGCGTGAATGAATGGATGGAAAGGATCGCCGGCGTCGGGCCGCAGTTCAGCATGGACTCGATTTTTTCGGAGATGGCGGCGCGATAGGGACGCCAATAAAGTTCAAGGCGGTCGGCGATCTCCGCTGGATTGATCCCGGCATTGCCCGGAATAATGGCGCCGTCCGAAAGCTGCATCACCAGGGTCGGATCATCCGCGCCGCGATTTGGATCAATGAGGAGACGCGAAAAACGGGTCAGGAGGGCGGGCGCGTTGAACAGCTCGGCGAGCCGCCGCGTGACATGCCCTGCGCCAATGTCGTAGCCGATATGGCGGTCAAGCTCGCTCTGCGGCAGGCCGAGCGTGCGGTAAAACTCCGGCAGCGCATTGCTTGCGTGATCGCACAGCAATAGGAGACCCGCATCGAGGCGCCCGGCAATCGATTCGACGGGATCGAACGCCGCCTTGGGCGGCGATGAAAACCCGATTGCGTCATCCATGGTCGCGGCTCCTTGACGCATGACGGATGCGACTCAAAATCGCTCCATATCTTCCTGATTTAACGCAATCTTATCCGAAAAACCGGCCCGTTTTCCACGATCATGACCTGAATGCGACGAAATGCGGTGGACAAATCGATTGCGGCCCCCCACAGCTCATAGGCGCTGAAACGCTGGCGGCCGAATGAAGAAATTCCAGATATAAACCTATCGCGTCCAATTATGAGGCTTGCGCCAAAACTGCCTGCGCATCGCCGCGGGACTCGCCAATCCGACAAGCTCGGGTTAGACAAATCGCCCGGCATCCGGATTGGAGTTGCATTCTTAACTTTGGTCCGGCGGATCCGCGCTCCAGCGGAGGCCGAAGCTTGCGCCCTTCGATAGTGACCATAACCATAACCTTGACGGCGATGAAACAAGCGACTATCTCGGCCATCGTGGCGCTTGTCGTTATGTTGACTGCGGCTTTGGCCCCGGTGACGCCTGCTTGGGCTGATTTTCGTCTTTGCAACACAACAACGGGGCGCGTCAGCGTTTCTCTGGCCTATACGGACGGCGAGACGTGGGTTAGCGAGGGCTGGTGGAATTTGAAACCCAGCATTTGCGAAACTCTTGTGCGCGGGCCTCTGGCGGCGGAATTTTATTATGTTTATGCGATGGACGAGCGCGGCGGCGAATGGAAGGGCAAGGCTTTCATGTGTACGCGCGACCGTGAATTCCGTATCCTCGGACGTGAGGATTGCTATGTTCGCGGGTTCGACCGGACCGGATTTTTCGAAGTAGATACGGGCAAAGACGCGAAGAACTGGACGGTTCAGTTGACCGATCCGCCGCAAGTCCGACCAAATCCCTGAAACCAGTTTTGACGAGGCTTCAATGCGGCGGCTGCGACGGTGCAAGATCATTGCGACGATAGGACCGGCTTCGGCGAACAAGGCGACGCTCTCAGCATTGTTCAATGCGGGCGCCGACGTGTTTCGCATCAATATGAGCCATGCCTCGCATGATGCGATGCGCGATCAGGTGCGGATGATCCGGGAGGTACAAAGCGAATTTGGCCGCCCCATCGGCATTCTGCTCGATTTGCAGGGGCCAAAGCTGCGCATCGGCGCATTCAAGGATCGCGCGATCAAACTGGCCAAGGGCGCTGCGTTCACGTTCGACTCCAATCCGGCGCTGGGCGACCAGAACCGGGTGTGTCTCCCCCACCCCGAAATTTTGCGGGCTTTGCGGCCCGGCCATACGCTGCTCATCGATGACGGCAAAGTGCGCCTTCATGTCACTGTCGCCGACGAGACTCATGCCGTCGCCATTGTCGATGTCGCCGGCGAAATTTCCAATCGCAAAGGCGTCAGCCTGCCGGATACCGAAATTCCCGTCTCGCCGATGACGGAGAAGGATCGCGCCGATCTTGAGGCTGGCCTTGAGGCCGGCGTCGATTGGGTCGCAGTCTCTTTCGTGCAACGGCCGGAAGATGTCGTTGAAGTCAAAAAGCTGACTCGCGGCCGCGCCTGGGTGATGTCGAAGATCGAGAAACCGCAGGCGATCACGAAGCTGGACGAGATCGTCGAGATCTCGGACGGCTTGATGGTCGCGCGCGGCGATCTTGGCGTTGAAATGCCGCTCGAAAAAGTGCCTGGATTGCAAAAGCGCATCAGCCGCACCGCGCGCCGTCTCGGCAAGCCGGTCGTCGTCGCGACGCAAATGCTTGAATCGATGATAAGCGCGCCGGTCCCGACGCGCGCCGAAGTGTCGGATGTCGCCACCGCAGTCTTTGAAGGCGCCGACGCCGTGATGCTGTCGGCGGAAAGCGCCGCCGGGCAATATCCAGTCGAGGCCGTTGCGACGATGAACAAGATCGCCGAGGAGGTCGAGAGCGACGCTTATTATCGCGGCATCATCAATGCGCAGCGGGCGACGCCCGAAGCCACCGGAGCCGACGCCGTCGCCGTCGCCGCGCGCAATGTCGCCGAAACGCTTGATCTGAAGGCGATAGTCGCCTGGACGTCTTCCGGTTCGACCGCTCTTCGCATCTCCCGCGAGCGGCCGACGGCCCCCATTCTCGCTTTGACGCCAAACCCTGAAACGGCGGGGCGCCTCGCTCTCGCCTGGGGCGTCCACGCCGTCGTGACCAAGGACGCGCACGACATCGACGACATGGCGGTGCGCGCGGGCAAATTCGCAGCGCGCGAAGGCTTCGCTAAAGTCGGCGAACGCATCATCATCGTCGCGGGCGTCCCTTTCGGCACACCGGGCGCGACGAACATGGTCCGCATCGCATTTATCGAAAGCCCGCAGACTTAAGGCAGGCGCCGCGTCTCTGTGCGCGGCGTCAACGCCTTACAGAGTTCCGGCAAACCTATCCGCCAAAGAGCGAGTCAAAGAAATTGCGCTCGCGTTGCGGCTGCGGCGGCCGTTGCGCCTGATCTCCCGCGCTGGGAATGAGGCCTGGGGGCGTCAGCCCGCCGCCGCGATTGTTCGCTTGCGCGGGATAGGGCGCCTGACTCCCCTGTGACGCAAATGCCGGATCGGACTGCGCCACGGGGTGGGATGTCACAGTGGCCTCCGCCATTGGCGCCTGCGCTTGTCCTTGCGCTTGCCCGGGCCAGCTCGGCCAACCGGAGGCGATGGCGGGCGCCGCCTGCCACAGGCCGCCGGGGAGCGGTTGCGGCGGGATGCCTTGATGCGCGCCGCGCATGAATCGCGACCAGATTTCAACGGGGAGCGTGCCGCCGGAGGCCTTTTTCGTCGGCGAACTATCGTCGTTGCCGAGCCATACGCCGGTCACGAGATGGCTCGTATAGCCGACAAACCAGGCGTCGCGCCAATCCTGACTGGTGCCGGTCTTGCCGGCCGCCTGCCAGCCGGGCAGTTCGCCCTTGCGCGCGGTGCCGGTCAGCAAGGTCTCCTGCATCATCGTGTTCATCATCGCGAGATAAGTCGGATCGATGACCCGTCCATTGCTGCCGCCCTTGCGCTGATACAGCAGTTTGCCGGTCGCGGTCTTGACCCTCGCAATGATCTGCGGCGGAACGCCGATGCCGCCATTGGCGAAGGGCGCATAGGCGGTCACGAGTTCAAGGGGAGAAACCTCCGAGGTGCCAAGCGCGATGGAAGCGTTCGGCGTCAGCTCCGAGACGATGCCCAGCCGATGCGCGACCTTGATCACGGTTTTGGGTCCGACTTCGACGCCGAGCCGCACCGCTACGGTGTTGAGCGACAGCGAGAGCGCCTTGGTCAAGGTCACCGGCCCAAAATAATCGTGCGAATAGTTTTCCGGTTGCCAGCCCCTCACATTGATTGGGGCGTCATCGCGCACCGTCGCGGGCGTCAGCCCCTTTTCGATCGCGGCAAGATAGACGAAAGGCTTAAAAGCCGAGCCCGGCTGGCGCTTGGCGGACACCGCGCGATCGAATTGGCTATCGGCGTAATTGCGTCCGCCAACCAGCGCCTTGATCGCGCCATCGGGATCAATCGACACCAGCGCGCCCTGGGCGACGCCATATTTGGCCCCCTTCTGATCGAGCTCTTCGGTCAGGGATTTTTCCGCGTCCGCCTGCAGCGCCGCGCTGATGGTTGTCGAAACAACAATATCCTGGTCGATGGCGCCGATCGTATCGTCGAGCACGTCCATCACGTAATCTGCGGCGTAGTTGGCCGAGCCCGCCCCTTGATCATGCACGGCTTGCGCTGGATGGGCGAGAGCCAGCTTGGCCATCGCGTCGGTGATGAAACCCTCCTGCTCCGTTGCGTCGATGACCTGCGCCGCGCGCTCCGCAGCGCCGGTCGGATTGCGGTTCGGCGCGAGTTTCGTTGGCGCTTTCATCAAGCCAGCGAGGACTGCGGCCTCGGGCAAGGTGACGCTGCGCGCGCCATGGCCGAAGTATTTTTGCGCCGCCGCTTCAACGCCATAGGCGCCGGAGCCGAAATAAACGCGATTGAGATAGAGCTCCAAAATCTGATTTTTTGAATAGGTGTGCTCGAGCCAGAGCGCCAAAATGGCTTCCTGGATCTTGCGTGAAACCGTCCGCTCCTGCGTCAGAAAGAGATTTTTGGCGAGCTGTTGCGTCAAAGTCGAGCCGCCTTGCACGGCGCCGCCTGCCGCGTTGCGCGTTACGGCCCGCAAAATGCCGAGCGGATCAATGCCCCAATGCGAATAGAATCGGCGATCTTCGATCGCGACGAACGCTTTGGGCAGATAGGGCGGCAGATCGGCGATGCGGACGGCCGCGCCCCCCGTATCGCCGCGATTGGCGAGCAACGCCCCGTTGTCGGCCAGAATGGCGATATTCGGCGGCCGTTTCGGCACGGCGAGTTGATCGATCGGCGGTAATTTCGTCGCATAGAAAGCGATAAGCCCCGCCCCCGCGACCGTCGCCCAGACAAGAATCGTGAAAAACCACGACAGCGACGTCACCAGCAGGGAGCGGCGGCGTTTGCCCGGTCGGCGCAGGCTGGCGGCTTTGCGCTGCGGGCTTGCTTTCACGTTGGCCCTTTCCCGAGCGGACTCAAAATGCGGTTCGCGGCGTTCGGCCGTCGTGCGCTTCGCCATGCCTGTCGCGCCATCGCCCCATCGACTGGATTAATCCTCGCCGACGCGGTGCGTTCGACGCTAGCGCAGCCGGCTTAAAGGCCGGTAAAGGCCCCAATGTCGAAGCGCCGGCGGCGCGCAGCGCAACTATCTTCAGCTTTCTGTTCATTCCGTGGCGCCAAATGCGTCCGGCGTCTTGCGATTTCGCTGCAGCCGCGCCAAAGTCTCCGGCCCTGGCGCGCGGCGGATGAGCCGGCGCGCGAGGAGCGAACGAACCCGATTGGACGCCCCATGAAAGTCACTCTCGAACGAGCGGCACTGTTGAAGTCGCTCGGCCACGTGCATCGCGTCGTGGAGCGTCGCAATACAATTCCGATCCTGTCGAATATTTTGCTGCAGGCCAGCGGCCAGGCGCTGATCCTCAAGGCGACCGATCTTGATCTCGAAGTAACCGAGCGTCTTGTGGCCGACGTCGGCTCGGGCGGGGGAACGACGCTGCCCGCGCATACGCTCTATGACATTATCCGCAAGCTTCCCGACGGGGCGCAGGTTTCCCTTGAGACCAGCGGCGAAAGCGGTCAACTGCAGCTGCGTTCCGGCCGCTCGAGGTTCAACCTTCAGACTTTGCCGGAGAGCGATTTCCCCGATCTCGCGACGGGCGAGTTCAGCCATGATTTCACATTGGCGGCGGGCGATCTCAAGCGGCTGATCGACAAGACGCAATTTGCGATCTCCAATGAGGAGACGCGCTACTATCTGAACGGCATTTTTCTGCACGCGACCGAGGTTGACGGCGCCCCCGTGCTCCGCGCGGTTGCAACTGACGGACATCGGCTCGCGCGGGTTGAGATGCCAAGCCCTCGCGGCGCAATCGGGATGCCCGGCGTGATCGTGCCGCGCAAGGCCGTGACCGAAGTGCAAAAACTCGTCGAGGATCTGACGCAGGAAGTCCGCATAGAACTCTCGACGACAAAAGTGCGTTTTACTTTTGGCGAGGTGGTGCTGACCTCAAAACTCATCGACGGGACGTTTCCCGATTACGCGCGGGTCATTCCGGCCGGCAATGATAAAAGATTGATCGTCGATCGCGCGCCCTTCGCCGCCGCCGTCGATCGCGTGTCGACGATTTCCTCCGAGCGCGGGCGCGCCGTAAAACTCGCCGTGGCGGACGGCAAGCTGACGTTGTCGGTGACCAATCCCGATTCGGGTTCGGCGCAAGAGGAGCTCGACGTCGATTATGATTCGACGCCGATGGATATCGGATTTAACGCCCGCTATCTGCTCGACATCACCGAACAGCTCGACAGCGACACGGCTCTATTCAAGCTAGCCGATCCGGGCTCGCCGACCCTGGTGCAGGACCACGACGGCGCGAGCGCGCTTTATGTGTTGATGCCTATGCGGGTTTAGGGGCGTTGGTACCAGCTCAAAGGTTTACTATAGCAAAAGACGAAACCGCATTTCGACGAATGCTTCAGATACTTTTTGGGGAGTGAATCCAGCATCTGCCGTCCACAGCAATTGCCTATTTCTGAAGGTCGCGGATGGCATTGTCCACCATGCGCTCAAGCCGGAGAACTTGTCGGACGATCTGTCGAGATTTAAATGATTCTGCTGAGCGCCTAGCGTATTTGGAGAAATTTCGGACGCCAACGGGTTGAAATCGCTTTCGAAGTCGCTTCGTATAAATGAACGTCGCCCGGCCTTCCGCAATTGCTCGCTCACCATGCTTTCGGGTGGTCGCGATGCTGCGCTTAGCTTTGCGCCACTGACGTGCCAGAGATGCAGGCCGGATTGTTGCTCCTCTCCATGACACGTTGAAACCCAGGTATTGGAAAATCTCGTCGCTACTTGGACCGAAAATCTTGCGTACGGTTTTTTCTTCCTTCAGCTCCAATTTGGCGGACGACCTCTTCCTCAATTTTCTTAGTAATTTCGGTTTCTTTGTCGAGAGGGCAAATTACCAAAATATCGTCTGAATAACGTTGATAGAGGCCGCCAATATTGGCGCATATAGCAGCCATGACACCGTCAATCCCTATCATATAGAGATTGGAGAGAGCGCTACTTATTGGAGTTCCTTGCGGAATACCGAATTTGTTTGGATTAGATTCAATCGGGATACTTGCTTCGCGAACTTCAGAAATCTTTGCAATAGGCTGGCGCGATTGTCCGGCCATCCGCGCTGAGAATTTCGGATGAGCCTGAAGAACTGCGCGATCAACCTTGCTGAATTTGGTGACGTGCTTGAATACCTTGTACCAGTCTGTCGATAATTCCGTGACACACAGGAGCCTTTTAAGGTGATTCTTAAGGATAGCGTGATCAAGATCATCGAAAAAACCGGTAATATCGTAGCAAAGTACGACGCACGGACAGTTAGCCTCCGCAAATCTATACGCATCGGCTGAGAAGTCGTAATTTGATCGACCTAGCTGGCGATAAGCAATAACATTCTCGGAGAGCCCTTCTTTTTCATAATACTTGTCGAGAATAAGAGTGAGTTCGTATGCATATTTCGAAAGAATACACGCATCTCGATGCGAGGCATACATGATATGGCGCTCTTTATAGATAGTTTTCTTGTCTTTTTGCTTGTACCTCTTCACACACTTTATATAGTGGATAAGTGGCAGCCAGGAATGTTTTGCAACAAAAGATGGATCACAAATACGATTTACATAGCCGATACCTACAGGAGCATCGAAATGCCGATAACCTCTTGACTTGAACCATATCTGTGCCACCCACGACTCCAATTATCGCAGTGTGCAGGAGGGCTAGCTCCAACCCAGAGCCTCAGTCTATGCCGACCCCCCCCCCGACGCACGCCTCAATCCACCGGCTCTCTCCTGTCGTGATTTCAGGCGCTTCCCCGGCGCGGGTTTTAAAACGCAAGGCGATATAATCTAATCGTAGGAGTGCGAGCGATGCTCACTGTCTCATGCCGGCTTGCCGCCCGAGGTGTGATAACATTCGTCATCATCTTCGCGGCAGTCATGCTATCACTTGACAGTCCAAACGACCGTGCCATTAGGCCAATTCCTAAGGCGAACGTGACGTGGTGACGCCTACGCTTCGCCGCAAGGGGCGTTTGTTGCTTTTTCACATTTTATTTCGGGTACTTACAGCGCCCCGTTAGTGTCGCAAAGCTGCTCTCAGAGCTGAATTGCCGCGGCACTGCAGTTGACGCATCCGCTCGCGACGGGCATTGAAGCGCACGCCCAGACAGCCGCGTCTCGCGCGTCGGAGCACCATTGTCAGATGCCCCACATCAATGGCCAACGGATCGCGCCCAGCGCGCTCATCGAGCATGACGGCGCCCTTTGGTTCGCCGCGAAAACCAATTCCGTGAAGCCCGGCAAGGGTGGAGCTTTCAATCAAATGCATAAGTCGCGAACCATCAGCATAAATATGCGCCGAGCGGACCAGCGCTCATGATCAGATCCGCTCTCATGAACGTCATGACCGCCGCCGCCATCAAGGCCGGGCGCGGCCTGAAGCGCGACTTCGGCGAAGTCGAAAACCTGCAGGTTTCGGTGAAAGGCCCCGGCGATTTCGTCTCGGCGGCCGATCGCAAGGCGGAAAAAATCCTCTATGAGGAGTTGGCCAAGGCGCGGCCCGGCTACGGCTTCGTGCTTGAGGAGAGCGGCGAGATCGAGGGGGCGGACAAGAGCCATACATGGTTCATCGACCCGCTCGATGGAACCACCAATTTCCTGCATGGATTGCCGATTTTCGCGATTTCGGTCGCTCTCGCCCGCGAAGGGCAGATCGTCGCCGGGCTCGTTTACAATCCGGCCAACGACGACATGTTCATCGCCGAAAAAGGCCAGGGCGCATATTTGAACAATCGGCGTCTGCGCGTCGCCGCGCGGCGCGACATGGCCGACGCCCTGATCGGCTGCGGCGTCCCGCACATCGGGAAGGCCAAGGAGCATCCGCGCTTCAAGGCGGAGCTTGCCGCCGTGATGGCCAAGGCCGGCAATATTCGCCGCCTTGGCGCGGCGGCGCTCGACCTTTGCTTTGTCGCCTCGGGCAATTTCGACGGCTTCTGGGAGCGCGATTTGCAGCCGTGGGATATCGCCGCCGGGATCATCATGATCAAAGAAGCTGGCGGCTTCGTCACTGACGCGGACGGCGGCAACGACATGCTGAGCCAAGGCTCGATTTGCGCCGGCAATGACGTGATTCAACGCAATCTGCTCGACCTGATCCGGCTGCCCTAAAGCGCGCCTGCCAACCAGCCGGCGTCATCGCGGGCGCGCGTCGTCTCGACCGATCGCGGGGACGTCCGCGTTCTGCGCGCCCTCTCGCGCGTCGAAGCGGCGGCTTGCCCAGACGACGTCATGCGTCGTCCAGCCGCGCAGCCAAGCCGCAAGGCTCACAATTTCGCGGCCAAGGAAAGCAAGCGGCGACCAGACCGAAATCTCCCAGCCTTTGAGCGCTGCAAAAACCATCTCGGCGGCAAACCAGCCAAATAGCGTGAGGCAAAACGCGACCCACGCCGGACTCCCGACAAGAGGCGCCGCCAGCGCCGCCGCGAGCGCAGCAGGGAGCGCACTGGAGAGCGGCTCGAGCGGATATGAAAAGCGCTCGTTCGCCCGCCGGATCACGCTCCAACGGAATTGGCGCTGAAAGACATCGCTTAAAGTTTTGGCGACGATCTCCTGAGCCACGGTGCGATGCGCGAAAACGGTTTTCAGCCCTATCCCCGCGAGAGCCATCGAAATCGCCGTGTCCTCCGCAAGCGCATCGCTTATCACCTCGATCCCGCCCGTCTTGGCGAGATCGCTGCGCCGAAAAACCATCACCTTGCCGACGCCAAAACCAAGGCCAAGGACCGAGGCGGTCAGCAAAAGGCGCGCATGCCCATTGATGAGAAGAGCTTCGACCCGGGCGCCGAAAGTCTTCGGCCTCACCGCCACCGGAGTTGCAACGACAAGCCCGACGCCCGCGACGAAATTCTGCATAAAGGCGGCCATCGTGTCGCTATCGAGCGTCATGTTCGAATCTTTCGTCATGACGAAATCGTGCCGCGCCTGAATTAGCGGCGCCGCGAGATTGTTCAGCTTGGGACTGACCGCAGCGCTGCTATCCGAATGCACAAAACGGCAAGGGCGCGAAGGGTGGGCCTCCGCCACTTTGCGCGCCGCCGCCAACGCGGGGGAGTCAGCCTCAGCGGAGCTGATCAGGATCTCGTAGTCCGCATAATTTTGCGTGAAAATCGACGCCTGAGCCCGCTCGAAACCGGGATCAAGACTTTTGATCGGGATGAGCGCCGAGACGGGCGGCCGTCCGAGCGCCGTGGCGCGTCGCCTTTGCAGGAAAGGCTGCAGCAGGCCGCAGCCGAAGGTGAAGAACAGAAGGGCGACCGCGAGCGACCACCAGATCGCGCCAGCATAGCAAATCAGAGAGGCCGCCATTACCTTAATCCCATGGCCCCAAAAGCCAACAACACCGCGGCCGAACAACCAGCGCCGCTTCGGCTCTGGGTTTAGAGCATGATCCCGAAAAAGCGCAGAGTTTTCGGATGACGATCACGCGATGAGAGTAAAGGGACGGCGAGCTGCTGGCGCGCCCCTTGCGCAGCAAGACCAGTAATGGCATCAGCGGCCGGCATCGCCGCAAAGGAACGCCGCCAAGCTTGCGGCGGATCCGACCCAGCCGGCACAACAGCAAGGACGCCAAAAAGGTGCCGGAACTGCCCGAAGTCGAAACGGTTCGCCGCGGACTCGAACCAGTGATGGTTGGCGCGCGTTTCGCTAGCGTTGACCAAAGACGGCCGGATCTGCGTTTCCCTTTCCCCGATGGGTTTTCCACGCGCTTGGCCGGCCGGCGCATTGAGGCGCTCGGACGCAGAGCCAAATATCTGCTGGCCGATCTCGACGATGCTCAGGTGCTGGCGATACATCTTGGCATGTCCGGCTCATTTCGCGTGGAGACTGGGCAAGGCGCGCAAAGCCTTTCGCCTTGCGCCGGCGCAGCGAAGAACGAAACGCATGATCATGTCGTCTTCTCGCTCTCGACCGGTGACCGCGTTATCTACAATGATCCGCGCCGATTCGGCTTCATGCATCTGATCGCGCGGGCTGAACTCGCCGCCCACCCGCTGTTCAAGAACATAGGGATGGAGCCGCTCGGCAATGAACTTGATGGCGCAGCTCTCGCTCGTCTGTTCGCCGGCAAGACGACGACCTTGAAGGCGGCCCTGCTTGACCAAAGCCTGATCGCAGGGCTTGGCAATATATATGTCTGCGAGGCGCTCCATCGCGCCGGCCTATCGCCCCGGCGCGCCGCAGGCAGCCTTGCGCTTAAGAATGGAAGCCCGAGCCCGCGCGCGCATCTGCTCGCTGAAATGATTCGGGAAGTTCTGGAAGAGGCACTGGCGGCTGGCGGGTCATCCTTGCGCAATCATCGCCAGCCCGATGGATCGCTCGGCTATTTCCAGCACAATTTCCGCGTCTATGGCCGGGAAGGCATTCCCTGTCCGCGGCCTTCATGCGGCGGCACCATCCAACGCATCACGCAAGCTGGACGGTCGACGTTCTTTTGCGAGGTTTGTCAAAAATAAAATTTTGTTCAACCGGCGCACGCGTCCACGGATGGGCGCGCCGGTTGTTTCAATCGGACTTATCGCATCAAGACCGCGCAACCTTGGCCGTGGGCGGCATTCCGATATTGCCAAGCACGACAACCTTAGTCCCGGGTTCCGTCGCCTTGTAAAGGTCGACAGCGTCCTGGTTGACCATGCGAATGCAGCCTGACGATCCACTTGTGCCGATGGTCTTCGGCTCGTTCGTGCCATGGATGCGGAACAGCGTATCCTGATTGCCTTGCCACAGATACATGGCTCGGGCTCCGAGCGGATTATCCGGGCCGCCATGCATGCCAATGCCGCTTTGAAGCTCGACCATCACCTTCTTGAGGTCGGGCCGGCGATCAAGCATCTCCTGCGGCGGATACCAATCCGGCCATTCCTGTTTGTTTTTGATCCTGGCCTCGCCCGACCAAGCAAAACCCTCGCGGCCGACGCCGACGCCATAACGCATGGCCTTACCGCCGCTTTCGACGTGGTAAAGATAATGGTTGGCGGGATCGACGATGATCGTGCCTGGCGCCTCATTGGTCACATAGGCGACTCTTTTGCGCAAAAACGCAGGATTGATGTCGGAGAGGCTCGTCGCGGGAACGGTAAACTGACCATCCGGAATCGCCGCATACATCGCCCTATAATCAACAGAGCCTGATTCGAGACCGGCGTCAGCTACGGCCTGCGCGTTCGGCGACCCTGGCGAACCGGAGGCGGGGACCGCCGCAGCCATTTGATTCTGTGAGCCAACGCAGCCGGCAAGGCCGAGGCCTGCTGCAGCGGCGGCGCTCGTAATGAAAAAACGTCGATTAAATTGGGACATGGGACGACTCATCCGCAAGAATTTCGTTTCTGATTAACCCTAGAGCAGAAAACCACGTCGCGATATTGCAGGAAAGTCACGGTCGACGTTTCTTTCACAAAAAGATCGCTTTCTTGAGGTTCGGCCCTTTGGAAAGGCGGCGTCAAGATTCTCACCGAAAGGCTTGCATCTCGACTATTCCAGATATATCTTACGTTAAGATATATCTGGATACAGACAACTCAAGCTGGAGGTAAAAATGAGATTCCACAGCCGCAGTCAGCGCTTTGCGCATGGCGAAGAGCCGTCAAGCCTCGGCGGTCACCGCCGATTCGGCCGCCCCGGCGGCCGGGGACGAATGTTCGAGCAGGGAGATTTGCGTTTCGTCCTCTTGAAGCTGATCAGCGAGAAGCCTTCGCATGGCTACGAGATGATCAAGGCGATCGAGGACCGGTTGGGGGGCGCCTATGCGCCCAGTCCCGGCATCGTCTATCCGACGCTGACCCTTCTGGAGGAACTCGGCTATATCGTCGTTCAGGAGACCGACGGGCCGCGCAAGCTCTACGCTCTCACTCCGGAAGGCAAGGCTTCGCTCGACCAGAATCAAGCGACTGTTGAAGCCATTTTCGCGCGCATGGCTGAAATCAACGAGCGCCACGGCGGCGGACCGGCGCCGCAGATTCTTCGCGCGATGGAGAACCTCAGAACGGCGCTTCGTCTGCGCCTCGCGCACGGCCCGCTCGACGCTGATCAGGTCGCGGTCATCGCCCGAACTCTGGATGAAGCCGCAAAAACCGTCGAGGCGAGCTGAAATGAATGCGGCGCGATCGCTTCAGGAGGAAACGATCGCGCCGCAACTTTTCCTTTCCAGGGAACGATCTTGTCTGAAAAGCCAGCGCTTCAGACAATCGCTGGAATCAGGCGCTCTCTTTTGACCGGAACGCGCGTTTGCGCTCGTTCGGATCGAGGTAAATTTTCCGCAGGCGAATCGACTTCGGCGTGACCTCGACGAGTTCATCGTCCTCGATATAGGCGAGGGCTCTTTCGAGCGTCATCCGTATCGGCGGAGTGAGGCGCACCGCCTCGTCCTTGCCGGCGGCGCGGATATTGGTCAGTTGCTTGCCCTTGAGCACGTTGATCTCAAGGTCGTTCTCGCGCGAATGCTCGCCGACGATCATGCCGCGATAGACCTTCCAGCCGGGCTCGATCATCATCGGGCCGCGATCTTCCAGCTTCCACATCGCGTAGGCGACGGATTCGCCGTTGTCATTCGAGATCAAGACGCCGTTGCGCCGGCCGGCAATCTCGCCTTTCCATGGCGCATATTCATGGAACAGGCGGTTCATGATCGCAGTGCCGCGCGTGTCGGTCAGAAGCTCGCCTTGATAACCAATCAATCCGCGCGTCGGCGCGTGAAACACGAGCCGGAGACGGTTGCCGCCGGAGGGGCGCATTTCCACCATGTCGGCTTTGCGTTCGGCCATTTTCTGCACGACGACGCCGGAATGCTCCTCATCGACGTCGATGACGACTTCCTCGATCGGCTCGAGAAGCGTCTTGCCGTCGTCGGCTTTCTTGAAAACCACTTTGGGCCGCGACACGCCGAGTTCGAAGCCCTCGCGACGCATTGTCTCGATCAGGATCGCCAATTGCAGTTCGCCGCGTCCCGAAACGACGAAGGAATCGGCGTTTGGCGAGTCTTCGATCCGGAGCGCGACATTGCCCTGGCCTTCTCTGTAAAGCCTGTCGCGGATGACGCGGCTCGTCACTTTGTCGCCTTCGGTTCCAGCGAGCGGCGAGTCATTGACGAGGAAAGTCATCGATAGCGTCGGCGGATCGATCGGCTGCGCCTGCAAAGGCTCGACGACTTCAGGGGCGCACAGCGTGTCGGCGACGTTGAATTTTTCAAAGCCGGCGATGGCGACGATGTCGCCAGCTTCGGCCTCGTCGATCGGGGTGCGTTCAATGCCGCGGAAGGCGAGAATCTTGGATACCCGTCCCTGCTCGAGGACATTGCCCTGACGATCCAGAACCTTGACCGACTGATTCGGCTTGACGCTGCCGGCAAATACGCGCCCCGTGACGAGACGGCCAAGATACGGGTTCGCCTCGAGCAGAGTGCCGAGCATGCGAAAGCCGCCCTCTTCGATCCGCGGGGCCGGCACATGTTTCAGCACCAGATCGAATAAGGGCCCCATGCCGTCTTTCGGGCCATCCGGGCTATCCGCCATCCAGCCCTGTTTCGCCGAGCCGTATAGAATGGGAAAATCGAGTTGCTCATCGGTGGCGTCGAGCGCGGCGAATAGATCGAACACCTCGTTCACCACTTCGGTGATCCGCGCGTCCGGCCTATCGACTTTGTTGATGGCGACTATCGGACGCAGCCCGATCTTCAATGCCTTGCCGACGACGAATTTGGTCTGCGGCATTGGCCCTTCGGACGAGTCGACGAGAACGATGGCGCCATCGACCATCGAGAGGATGCGCTCCACCTCGCCGCCGAAATCGGCGTGGCCGGGCGTGTCGACAATATTGATTCGCGTGTCTTTCCAGGCAATCGACGTCGCCTTCGCCATGATCGTGATCCCGCGCTCTTTTTCAAGATCGTTGGAATCCATGACTCTTTCGACAATCCGCTGATTGTCGCGGAACGCCCCGGACTGTTGGAGCAAGCGATCGACAAGAGTTGTCTTGCCGTGGTCGACGTGGGCGATAATTGCAATATTGCGCAGCTTCATCTTGTTGCCGTATCTTACCAATGTGCCAAAATCTCGCCCTGAAGCGAGATGGCGAAACGGAGCAACGACGATCCAAACGTTCTCTTGTGCTCGGAAATATAAGAAAGAGCCGGCCAGGTCGCCTCCGATTGGAGTCGAGTCGCGCCGGCTTGGCTCTTCTGCACATCGACCGAGCGCCGCGCGAGCCAACAGCCCGGTTGAACCAAGGGCCGAATGCTCTAGCGATTTTGGATAGCGTCTTCGCAGTGCAGCACTGCATATACGAAACAATCCAATTTGGAAACAAATATAAATTGCGCGCGAGGCGTCGGCGGCGTCTAAGGTAGAAATATGGATGGGTTAACTTTATTTGGGCTGGTGGCCGTCACCGCCATGCTGGTGACTTACGCGCTTGAGCAGCGCAGCACCTGGTATATTCTTGGCTTTGCAGCCGCCTGCATGCTCGGTTCGATCTACGGTTTTTTGCAGGGAGCTTGGCCTTTTGGCGTCGTTGAGGCGGTCTGGAGCATTGTCGCGCTGAGGCGATGGATGAGCAGCATCGCCAAAGCGGATCGATCGCCCGCCCCGACGCAACTATCCGCCGACAAAACCGGGGGCGAATAGTCCACGTAATTTGGGCATTATCGGCGCCGCCTCAGCTAATATGCAGGCTACTCGCCGACGATTCGGGGCGAGAAACTCGGACGAACCGCCGCGCCGAAGCTTTGCCGGCGCTCGGCGATCGCCTGCCGCGCCTGATTCAATGCAAGGCTCGTGGCGGCGAGGCGGCTCCCGCTCAGAGCGTGATTCCAATCATGGGCCAGCGATTGAGCCAATATCTCATCGGCTTGCCTCTCGAGATCATCCAGCTCGTCGGCGAATGCGGCGCATCTTGCGGCTTTGATAATGTCCAGCAGGCGCTGCAGCACCCGGTCAAGATCGAGGTTTTGCCGCCGATTGAAGCGAGTCGCCAACGCCGCAATCCCGGTGCCGAACAGACTGGCGAGCATGGCGCCTATGTAAATGAAATCGCTATATTTATCGAAAAAGCTCTGCTCTTCGTCTCCAAGATAGGCAAGCGCGCCGGGATGAACGGGAAGGCCCGCGCCTTTTTCGGTTGACGGCGCTTCGATGCTGTTGGCGATTGGCACATGCGCCGCAAGGCTCGGCTTTGCATTCAGCATCAATTCGGTCAGGTCGCCGATAACGTCATTGCTCAGGCTATGGTGGGCGATAAGGCGCGTGCTGGCCCCAAGCGTTTCGAAACTCTCCGAGGGCTTCGGCTGGGCGCCTCCAAAGGCGCCGCGCAAAATCTCAATCGACTCGAAATTTGGCGAGTGCGAGGCAATCGCTTTGGCTTCCTTGATCGGGATGAAAACGGGAGGCCCATTCCCTATCCGCGCGATCGCCGCGACCGCCTCGGCCAAGCCTGGCGATCCCGGCGCATCGACTGCAAGAACAACATCAACATCGCTGCGTTCAAGCGCTTCAGGCAGTTCTTCGATTGTCAGCGGCACTCGCCGGACCGAGGCCGGCGCGACGTCATATTGGGCCAACGCCGAATCGAGCAAAGATTGATTCGCCCCCCGGCCAGCCTGTTCGCTTTTCAGGATTCCGACTTTGCGGCCGCGCAGATCATTGACGGAACGAAGCTCCGACTGCGCCGGCGCAATCAGCACAACGGCGTCCCGATGCATGATCAGGACAGTCTGGCCGTCCACCGGCATGGACACATCGCTGCGCACGACCGCGAGGTCGACTCGGTCATCATCAAAGGCGCGAGCGCTTTCGGCGAGCGTATCGACTGCGACGAGTTTTAGCGCAATCTGTTCATGCGCTGCAGTAAATTCCTGCGCTAGCGCTGCGAAAGTCGCCTGATCGTCGCTATCGCTCGTTACGGCGACGCGAAGAACGTTCGGCCGTTGGTACAGATAGATGCCCGCCCCGGCGGCGACGGCGATCGCGGAGCAACCAACGCAGGCTGCCAAAAGCGTGAGACGGCGCATTCTGTCCTCCCGAAGCACGTCCATTGCAGGGGCCGCCAACAATCTCCTCTACCTTGCTCAGATGCAGCCAATCATCGAAACAAGGCCGCATGAAGGAAGCTTCACCGGACAGACTTCGCTAATCCGCGGCGGTCTCCATGGTCTGTCGCACCGGCAGCTCAGCCGCAGACACAGCGAAAACCGCCCCTATCAATATGAGGCAGGGTCCCATCGCTTCGCCGGAGGCGAGTTGAGCCGGCAGGCTTTCAATCGAACCCGCAATGCGGCGCTCGTCGGCGCAGGTGGCGCGCTCGACAACGAGCGCCGGCGTGTTTGGATCCATTCCGTGCGCCAGCAGCCGCTCGACAAGCGCGCCAAGGGTTCTAACGCCCATATAGACAACGGTTGAGGCGCGGGGATCGCTGAGCGCGCGCCAGTCGATATCTTCTGGCAGCTTTCCGTCATGGGCATGGGCGGTTATGAATTGCAGCCGGCGCGCCTTGTCGCGCTCGGTCAGCGACATTTGCAAGGCGGCGGCGGCCCCGAGCGCGGCGGTGACGCCGGGCGCGACCTCGATTGCTATGCCGGCTGCGCGGAGCGCCGCGATCTCCTCGGTGGCGCGGCCAAAGATCATTGGGTCGCCGCCCTTCAGGCGCACCACGCGCTTGCCCTCGGAGGCGAGCGAGATCATCAGGGAAATGATGCGGTCCTGTTTGCAGGATGGCTGGTAGCCGCGTTTGCCGACCGGGATTTTTTCCGCTTCCCGCCGCGCCATCTCGATGATGGCGGGAGCGACGAGATCATCATAGAGAACGGCGTCGGCGGATTGGAGAAGCCGCAATGCCTTGAGCGTCAGCAATTCCGGGTCGCCGGGGCCGGCGCCGACAAGCGCGACCGATCCTTGCGTCGCCATCGGCGCGCTGGATTCGACTTCGGCAAGCAGTTTTGCGAATGCGCCGTCACTAGGGCCCGCGGCGCGCGATGCGAAGGCTTTAGCGTTGAACAATTCCCAAAACCGCCGACGCGTTTTTGCCGGCAGACCGAGCGCCCTCAGAGGCTCCCGCCAAGCCTTGGCCGCGCTTACCCAAAGCTTGATCGCGCCCGGCAGCATCGCCTCAATCCTTCCTCGAAGCGCTTGCGCCAAAATGGGCGAGGCGCCATCGGTCGAGATCGCGATGACGAGGGGAGAGCGATCGACAATCGCGCCGAATTGGAAATCGGAAAAATCCGGCTTGTCGATAATATTGAGCGGAACCTTGGCGGCCCGCGCGAGGCGCTGAAAATGTTCCGCCTCCGCCGCGCTCTCCGCATCGGCGATCGCCAGCGCCGCGCCGGCGAGATCCTCCGGCTCGAATTGTCGCAGAACAAGATTTATGTTTGGGCGACGTTGCGCCAGAGCCAAAAGCCCCGTGCAAGGCGCAGCGCTGAAAATGTCTAGATCGGCTCCGGCGGCCTGCAGCAACTCGGCCTTCCACAGCGCCGCATTCGAGCCGCCAGCGAGCACGGCGCGCCTGCCTTTGAGGGTCAAAAAGACCGGCAGCGCGGCGAGCCCCTGCATGATCGGTCTGCCATACTCGCCGGATGATTCTGGCGGCGGTGCTTTATTCATAAAAGCGCTTTTGTCCTCTTTTCATGGCGAACGGCAATTTTTCAAGGCGAACGGCAATGAATTTTGAGCCTTGAGAGCAGCAGGATAGCACGCGCGGCCAGCTCTGGAGCAACTTCTGATTTCGTGCGAACATGCCGCAAGGCTTGAGCGAAAGCTTTATGCGTCGCCCTCGTCCGGCCGTTGGCGCGGATTTTACAGAAACAGTAGCATGATGAATCGAGTCTTGAGGTTGGGTGACGCGGCGTTTGCTCTCTTGGCCGCTTTTGTTGCTTGCTTAAGCTTGGCTTGCGTAAGCTCGGCGTTGGCCCAACCGCAGGTTTTCACGCCGAGCTTTTGGGACCCGCACAATCGCCCAGCGAAACCGGACCTCGCGAATCTGCGCAGCCTGCGCTTCTTGACCGAGGATGATTATCCGCCGTTCCATTTCGCACAGCCGGATGGAACCCTCGCTGGTTTCGACATTGATCTCTCCCGCGCCATTTGCGAGGAGTTGAAAATCACCTGCACGATCCAGGCGCGGCGCTGGGACACATTGATCGACAGCCTCGAGGATAATCAAGGCGATGCGATCATCGCCTCGCTCCGCATCGACGAGCAAACGAGAGCCAAGCTCGATTTCACGTCGCCCTACGCCAAAACCCCAGCCCGTTTCGTCGCGCTGAAAACGACGAAACTCAGCGATGCCGTCCCCGAAACCCTGCGCGGCAGAACCGTCGGCGTTCTCGCCCGTAGCGCGCATGAAGCCTTTCTCGAGGCGTTTTTCACCGGCACGGTCCGCAAGTCCTACGACTCGCAAAAAGCGCTGGCGGAGGCGCTCGCAAAAGGCGAAATCGACGCGCTATTTGGCGACGGCGTTACCTTAAGTTTCTGGCTGCAGGGTCAAGACGCCCACGGTTGCTGCGGTTTTCTCGGTGGCCCCTTTCTCGACAGCCGCTTTTTCGGAGAAGGCGTCGGCATTGCGGTCAAAAAGGACAACCCGCTTTTGCGCCAGGCGCTCGACTATGCTCTCGCCAACCTCGCCGCGCGGGGCGTTTACACCGACCTCTATCTCAAATATTTCCCGCTGGGATTTTATTGAGCCTCAAGCATCGCGCCGCAGGGCCAAGGTCACAAGTATTTCTCGAGCTCGCTGGCGGCCTGTTTGGCAGGTTGAGCCGAATTGAATGCGTTCACGAAACGGCCGTTCTTGTCCATGAGATAGACGACGCCGGTGTGATCCATCGTATAATCGTCGTTTTCGGTCGCCCGCTTCTTGAAATAAACCTTGAACGCCTTGGCCATGGCCCGCGTTTTCTCGGCATCGGCGGAAAGCCCTATAATGCGCGGATCGAAGCTCTCAAGATATGTTTTCATCATATCTGGCGTATCGCGCTCTGGATCGACCGTGACGAACAAGGCAGCGATTTTTTTGTCGTCGCCCATCGCCTTGAAGGCGGCGGAAATCTCGGTCAGCGTGGTCGGACAGAAATCCGGGCAATGCGTATAGCCGAAAAACACCAGATAGGGATGCCCCGCGAGGTCCTTGTCGCTCACGATGCGGCCATCCTGCGCCGTCATCGTAAAAGGACCGCCGATCGCGGCTGTGCCTTGCCCTGCGCGCTCGGAGCGGCCGCTATAGGCAAAAAAATTTGCTAGCGCAGCGAGGCCGATGGCCAAGCCGAGAACGATAAACAGCATTTGGCGCGAAGCTTTAGTCATAGTCTAAGCTAGCAAACTAGGCCGGCCATTCCAATCCACGAAAAATTGAAAATATTTCCCGGCATCTCTTTGATCGGGTCTCGGGCGTTGCAATTTGCCGCCACGCTCAAGCGGCTTCGCCGCGCCGCCTAAAAACAGGCGATCCGGACACATTCGCGCCTTGTCCAACGTTGAGCATATGTTATAAAGTTACTTTCTGATGGAGCCTCGCATGAGCATAATGCTCCCTATCCGTTCCGCACGGGCCTCCGCCGCTCCCATGTTTTCGCTGCTGCGCCTCTCGGCTTCAACGCGCTTTGGCGGCGTCCTTATTCTTGTCGCGGCCTTATGGGCTTCCGTCTATTGGGCCCTGCACTAGCATGGCTCGCCAAAGGGATCTTCGATGACGGCAGCCATCCGTTTCAGCAACCTCACGCTTGGTTATGACCGTCATCCGGCGGTGCATCACCTCGATGGCGACGTCGAGAGCGGCGCGTTGCTCGCGATCTGCGGCCCCAATGGCGCGGGCAAGTCAACATTGCTCAAGGCCATCACCGGATCGCTGGCGCCGCTCAGCGGTTCGGTCGCTTTGCCGCGAGTCAAGGCGCGCGAAATCGCCTATCTGCCGCAGGCGTCCGATATCGACAAGAGCTTTCCGATCAGCGTCTTTGATGTGGTCGCCATGGGGCTATGGTCTCGTTGCGGCCTCTTCGGCGCCATCGCCAAGCGCGAGTTAGCCAAAATTGGCAATGCGATCGCCGCTGTTGGCCTCGAGGGTTTCGAGGACCGCGCGATCGGAACCCTGTCGGGCGGCCAATTGCAGCGCATGCTGTTCGCGCGGTTGCTGCTTCAGGATGCCGCCGTCATCCTGCTCGACGAGCCATTCACCGCAATCGATTCCAAGACCACCGCGGATCTCCTGCTTCTCGTCGCGCGCTGGCGCAGCGAAAAGCGCACAGTGCTCGCCGTTCTGCACGATATGGATCTGGTGCGCGAACATTTCCCGCAAACTCTTTTGTTGGCGCGCGAAAAAATTGCATGGGGAAACACGCGCGACGTCCTCACTCCGCAAAATCTGTTGAAGGCGCGCTCGATGATCGAGGCTTTCGACCGTCAGGCGCAGAATTGTCCGCAAGCGGCTTAAAGCATGATCCCAAAAAGTTGCCGACTTTTTGGATAAGATCATGCGCTGAAACGAACAGCATGATCCCAAAAAGTTGCCGACTTTTTGGATAAGATCATGCGCTGAAACGAACAGCATGATCCCAAAAAGTCGCAGAGTTTTTGGACGAGATCATGCGCCAAACAATATGCGTCGTTTAAGACAACCAGGCTCGAATATCTCTCATGCTGTATAAAGTGTTAGTCGAGCCTTTCATTGAGTTCGAGTTTATGCGCCGGGCGCTTGTCGGCTCCATGGCGCTGGCGCTGGCCAGCTCGCCGCTTGGCGTGTTTCTCATTTTACGCCGCATGGCGCTGAGCGGCGACGCCATGGCCCACGCCATCCTGCCGGGCGCGGCGCTCGGCTATCTTGTCGCCGGCCTCGCGCTGGGTCCGATGACGATCGGGGGCCTCATCGCGGGTCTCTTCGTCGCCATCGGGTCCGGCGTCGTCGCGCGCACCACGATTCTGCGCGAAGACGCCTCGATGGCCGCGTTTTATCTCATCTCATTGGCGCTGGGCGTCACCGTTATTTCTCTGCGCGGCTCGAACATCGATATTCTGCATGTGCTTTTTGGCAGCGTGCTCGCCCTTGACGACGCAACGCTCCTCCTGCTGGCCTCGATCTCGACCCTGACCCTGATTGGTCTTGCGCTGCTCTACCGGCCTTTGGTGATGGAGACGGTCGACCCCGGCTTTCTCGCCTCCGTCGGGCGGGCGGGCGGACCGACGCAGATCATTTTTCTGACTCTCGTCGTGCTCAATCTCGTCGGCGGATTTCATGCGCTCGGCACCTTGCTCGCCGTCGGCATGATGATGCTCCCGGCCGCGTCCGCGCGGCTCATCGCGCGGGACATGACTGCAATGATCGCGCTTGCGGCGGGGCAGGGAATGCTCGCGAGCTACGCCGGACTTATCATCTCATTTTATGCCGGGCTGCCTTCTGGCCCGCTGATCATCCTGACGGCGGGCTTGTTTTATCTTCTGGCGCTGGTGTTTGGCCCCGCCGGCGGCCTGCTTCGCCGGCTGCGGCCTCGCCGCCATCTCGAAGCCTGAGAGCTTACGATCCAAAGGAAGCATTATGCGCTGCATACGTTATGTTATAACCTCAATGGCAGCCTGCATGCTGGCCACGCTGTCGCCCGCGCTGGCGCAGTCTCCCGCCACGCCACTGCCGGTCGTCGCAACCTTCTCCATATTGGCTGACTTCGCCCGCAATGTCGGCAGCGATCGGGTCAACGTCATATCGCTGGTTGGGCCAAATGGCGACACCCACGTCTATCAGCCGTCGCCCGCGGACGCGAAAAACCTCAATGAAGCGCGGTTGATTCTGGTCAATGGCCTCGGACTCGAAGGCTGGATCGATCGCCTCGTCAAAGCTTCGGGAACCAAGGCCCCGGTCATCGTCGCGACGAAAGGGATCAAGCCCCGGAAAATGGAGGAAGATGGGAAAATCGGCCAGGACCCCCACGCTTGGCAGGCCATCGTCTACGCCAAAATCTACGTCGCCAATATCCGCGATGGCCTGATCCAGGTCGATCCTGACGGCGCTGCGGCCTATCGCGCCAATGCGGACGCCTATATTGAAAAACTTACTGCGCTCGAGGCCGAAGTCGTCGCCGCGATCGCCAAAATTCCGCCGGACGGTCGCGAAATTATCACGACACATGACGCCTTTGGCTATTTCGGAGCCGCCTATGGCTTCAAATTCGTCGCGCCTGAAGGCGTCTCGACCGAGACCGAGGCGAGCGCCCGCGACGTCGCCAAAATCATCCGTCAGATCAAGGCCCAGAAAATACCAGCCGTGTTTCTGGAAAACATTTCTGATCCGCGAGTAGCGCAAAGGATCGCGGAAGAAAGCGGCGCGAAAATCGGGGGGACGTTGTTTTCCGACGCGCTTTCGCCTCTTGACGGTCCGGGCTCGACCTACATCGACATGATGCGCAACAACATCAAGGAGCTCAGCGCCGCACTGGCGAAATAGCGTAGATGGCCTCTGACTCCGCTTGCGAACCAGCCTTGACGTCTTCTTCCAAAAAGGGACAAGTCTAGGCTGAAAACGGATGGGTGAGGGCGTTGCGGCGTCTCGCGTTTCGGCGCGAGGCCGGTTTCGCCGTTCCTGACGCCCAAGCTCTCGGAGTATCGCATGGCCGAAAAAATTCCCGTCACCGTGCTGACCGGCTATCTCGGCGCCGGCAAGACGACGCTTTTGAACCGCATTCTATCCGAAGACCATGGCCAGAAATTCGCCGTCATCGTCAATGAATTTGGCGAAATCGGCATCGACAACGACCTCATCGTCGGAGCCGACGAAGAAGTGTTCGAGATGAACAATGGTTGCATCTGCTGCACGGTTCGCGGCGATCTCATCCGCATCATCGAAGGCTTGATGAAACGCAAAGGCAAGTTCGACGCGATCATCGTCGAGACCACGGGTCTTGCCGATCCAGCTCCAGTGGCGCAGACCTTCTTTGTCGACGCGGACGTGCAGAACGCCGCGCGGCTCGACGCCGTCGTGACTGTCGCCGACGCCAAATGGCTGGCCGAGCGGCTGAAGGACGCGCCGGAAGCCAAGAACCAGATCGCTTTCGCCGACGTCATCATCTTGAACAAAATCGATCTCGTCAGCGCCGACGAATTGCAAGACGTTGAAGCGCGCATACGCGCGATCAACCCTTATGCAAAATTGCACAAGGCCGTAAAATGCAATGTGCCAATAGATGCGGTGCTCGGCCGCAACGCTTTCGATCTCGATCGCATTCTGGAAATCGAGCCGCAATTTCTGGAGGTCGAAGAAGAGCATGATCACGCTCATGATCATCATGACGAGCATCATGCGCATGAACATCACGACCACAAATCGCACGGCTTGAAACACTACCACGACGAGGAGATGCAATCTGTCGCTTTGTCGATCGACGGCGATGTCGACCCGGAAAAGTTCATGCCCTGGCTGAACGATTATATCCAGACGGAGGGCGCCTCAATCCTGCGCTCCAAAGGCATTCTCGCCTTCAAGAACGAGCCGAAGCGCTTCGTTTTCCAGGGCGTCCACATGATCCTCGACGGCGATCTGCAACGCGATTGGAAGCCGGGCGAGAAGCGCGTCAGCCGCATCGTCTTCATCGGCCACTATCTGAAACAGGACGAAATCCGGCAAGGCTTTTTGGCCTGCGCAGCCTGATACTGCCCGCGAAGGATAATCCCGAGAAGTTGCCGAATTTTCGGATCCGATCATGCGTTGAGACAAGATGCATCGCGTCGAATCGATTGAAATTGATGCGATCCCGCCTTCGCCGAACAAGGCGCAATTCCGAGTGAAATGATGGCTCAATCCCCGGCCTCGCTAACCGCGAATGTCACAGCCTTTGATGCAGGCGCGCCAGTCACCGCGGCGTTTTTCCTCGGGGAGATCCCGGCGCTGGCGCTCGGCGACGGCAGCGTGTTTCTTGCAGCCGCGGGCGCAGAAAAACACATCGCGGCGCATCCTGGCGCCGCCATCCTCGTCGCGGCCAAGTCTGGACAAAAGCTCGTCACCGGCGGCGATGATGGGCGCGTCGCGATCATCTCCGAAGACGGCTCCATGCAGGAGCTCGCGCGCGAGAAAGGCAAGTGGATCGACGCCCTCGCCGCGCGAGACGACGGCTCCATTGCGTGGTCCTGCGGCAAGCAGATCTTCGCCCGCGATCCCAAAGGCGAAATCAAAACCTTCGACGCCCCTTCGACGGTTCGCGGCGTAGCTTTCCTGCCGAAAGGCTACAGGATCGCCATGTCGCATTATAATGGCGCGACGGCCTGGTTTCCAAACGCCGCGGCTGCGCCCGAGACATTCGAGTGGAAAGGCTCTCATCTCGATATCACCGCCTCGCCTGACGGGCGCTTTTTGGTGACCTCGATGCAGGAGAACGCTCTCCACGCCTGGCGCATGACCGACAAGAAGGACTTGCGCCTTAGCGGCTATCCGGCCAAGCCGCGCTCCTTATCCTGGTCCTTCGACGGTCAATGGCTGGCGACATCGGGGGCCGACGCCAGCATTATCTGGCCGTTCAATTCAAAGGACGGCCCGATGAAAAAGAACCCGCGCGAATGCGGCGCAAGACCCGTAAAAGTCAGCTGCGTCGCGTTCCATCCCAAGACCCTCGTGGTGGCGCAAGGCTACGAGGACGGTATGGTGCTGCTTTGCCGGGCAACCGACGGAGCTGGAATTCTGGTGCGGGATCATCGCGATGGCGCAGATGCAGCCATTACCGCGCTTGGTTGGGATGGCGTCGGCAATCATCTTTTATTTGGGACGGCCAACGGCGATGCCGGCCTTCTTGCGATGCCGGCATGACATTCAGCCGCGTTGCGGCGGCTCTTGTTAACGTGATGTGATATTGCATTTGTAACTGTCGCCGCACCGCCCTTGATGAAGGCGCTGAAGCGCGTTCCGCCGGAGGCGCTGCTGCCCGGCGAAAAGGAGATGATCGAAGAATCCAACAGGCCTTCGATCGCCAATATCGCGCTTATGAATTTTCCGAGGCCTCCATGCGGGAGCATTGAATATTGGGCTTCGGGCTATGAGGACACCTTGCGCACGCTGCGCCATCCCGAATGGCTGCGGCGGTCGTCTCTGGAGCGGGGCGTAAGGGTGCACGACCTGCACCGCGAAGATCCGACCTAAAACCGGCGTTCGCCGAATTCTCGCCAAAAAAGCCGTCTGGAACCTCGATCTGGCCTTGCTCGTTGGCAACAGCGTTTTGCGAGGCTCCCGTTAGAGGACAAGCGCAATGCTCGTTCGAAGGCTTGCGCTCTTCTTCGGCTTGGTTTTCGCGGTGGCGGCGTCGCAGATCCCCGAATATGCGCAGCAATATCGCCAAAGACTCGGCGGCGCGATCGACGAACTGCGGACCATCGTCGCGAGATTCGATGAAGACAGCGCCCGCGAAGGTCTCACCGAGCAGCAAGGCGTCGCGCGGCTTGCCGAAAACAACGACCAGTTCGTACGCGGGCGCGGCTTGCAGATGCAAGATGTCGTGCGGCGTCTCAATGTCCTGTCGCGCACCGAAACCGCAATGGCGGAATCTGGCCAAGTTGGGCGGCTTTTGACGCTCATCGGCGACTTCGATCCCTTGATCGCGCGCCGGGCTTATGCGAGCTATGAACCCGCCGTTCCCGTAACGGGCGAAGGGTTTGCGCTTGGCGCCCTTGGTTTTCTGGCCGGTTTTGGATTGATGCGGCTGATCGCCATGCCCTTCCGGCGTTCGCGCAAGGCGCGCCATGCGCCTGCCCGCTAGGTCTAGGCAATCGGAGCGGAGGAAGCATGGCCCCCAATCTTCTCGCAATCGCCGGATCGGATCCGAGCGGAGGGGCCGGCATCCAGGCGGATCTCAAAACCTTCGCCGCGCTGCGCTGCTACGGCATGGCGGTCATCACCGCTTTGACCGCGCAGAATACGCATGGCGTCTTTGCCGTGCATGCGCCGCCGCCGAATTTCATCGCCGAACAGATCGACGCAATCTTTGCTGATATCGACGTCGCGGCCGTGAAAATCGGGATGCTCGCATCGGCCGCGATTGTCGAGGTCGTGGCCGACAGGCTGGCCGTTCACAAGCCGCAATTCATCGTGCTCGATCCGGTGCTTGTCGCAACCAGCGGCGACGCCCTAGCCGCCTCCGATGTCGGGCCGGCGATGATCCGCCATCTCTTTCCACTCGCAACGCTCGTGACGCCGAACCTTGCCGAAGCCGCCGCCCTCTCGGGTCACGCAACCATCGGGCGTGCAATCGTTGAGGATGAGTCGGTCCGCGCGGCCGCCCGGCAACTGCAAAGCCTCGGCGCAAAAGCCGTGCTCATCAAGGGCGGCCACGCCGAGGGCGCCTCCTCCGACGATGTTTTGTTCGACGGTCCTGCCCGCCAGCTTTTTTCGGCGCCCCGCGTCGCGACTAAGAATACGCACGGCACCGGCTGTACCCTATCGTCGGCGATCGCCGCCTATCTTGGCCATGGCCTGCCGCTAGCCTACGCAGTTGGCGCGGCGAAATCCTATCTGACAGGCGCGCTCAAAGCCGCCGATGAGCTGAACGTCGGCCACGGACATGGCCCAGCGCATCATTTTTATGATCTTTGGCGGAATTGACGTCGCCCTACAAAAACACGATGCGCCCATCAACCTTGGAGCCAACCTGTCGGATCGACTCCAGATAAGCGATCACGTCTTGCGCAACGAGCCGGTTGCCGGAATCGACCGTCATCGTCGAATCGCCCGCCAACATCCCATAGCCGTCGCCGCCGAGAGCGAGAAAATCATTGGTCGCGAGCGAATAGATGCGCTCGAGATCCAGTTCCTCGCCATTGATTGCGACGGATCTTACGCGAGCGCCGGGCTTTGCCGCCGGATCGACCGTTGCTTTGATTCCCGCCACTTGCGGAAAACGCCCGCTATGGCGGCCAAGCTGCGAAAAGCCATTCTCCAGCGCGGCCAAAATATTCTTGCCCGAGATCTTGGCGACGACTGTCTTGTTGCCGAACGGAAGCTCGTCGAGAATATCGCGCCGAGTCAGCGTTGAGCCGGCGGCATAAATCTTGTCGCCTCTAATTCCGCCGCCGTTGATGATGACGGCGTTGGCTCCCGTCGCCTTGATCAGCGCGTCGGCGAAAAGATCGCCGATGGCGGCTTCCCGCGTGCGCACTATTTCCGTGCGGCTGTCGAGCGGCGTCTCGAGCGTTGCGATCTCAACGTCGAAGGTTTTTCGCAAGCTCGCTTCATACGCGGCGACTTTTTGCAGAATGGCGGGATCCGGGGCGACCGTCGCCGTGTCGACGACGCGGAAATTCGGCCACCAGGAGATCGGCCCGGATGTCTTAGGCAGTAGTGACGAATTACCTGAGCATGATAGCAATAGCGGCGAGCAATACGAAGCCTCGGTAGTTTGCGAGGAGCTTGTCGTATCGGGTTGCGACGCGCCGGAACTGCTTCAGTTTATTGAAGAAACGCTCGACGAGATTGCGCTCCTTGTAGAGCGCCTTGTCGTAGGGGAGCGGCGCGCGGCGATTGGATTTTGATGGGATCACCGGCTCAGCCTCACGCATAAGAACAGCCTTGCGCAAGTGATTGGCGTCATAACCTTTATCGGCGATGATCGCATCGGCCGCAAAGCCTTCGATCAGGGCGTGCGCTTTTGTGATGTCGTTGCGCTGCCCAGGTCCGAGAAGGAGCCGAACGGGGTTGCCGAGCGCGTCTGTCGCGGCGTGGATTTTGGTGCTCAAACCACCGCGAGAGCGGCCCAGGCCTTGGGCATCCGCCCCCCTTTGGCGATCCTTGCGCCGGCCGCGTGCTGATGGGCGCGCACGATTGTTGAGTCGATCATCAGCCATTCGAGATCGGCCTCGGCGGTGAATGCCTCAAGAAATCCGTCCAAGGCGCCGCGCTCGATCCAGCGATAGTAGCGGCGTTTCACCGCCTGATGGTCGCCGAAGCGTTCGGGCAGATCGCGCCAGCGGCCGCCCGAGCGGGCCATCCATAACAGCGCGTCGACGAAGCGTCGATTGTCGCAGCGCGGCACGCGCTGGCCGGCTCTTCCGCCTGGCACAAGATCACAAAGCCGCTCCCATTGATCGTCTCGCAGCGCATCGACATCCCGAATCATCAAGGCTGATCTCCAAAAATCAGCCTTGAATCATGGAAAGATCCTCGCGAGAATCCCCCAAACGCCGAATTCGTCACCACGGCCTAGGAACCGCGATGTCGATATCGACAATGCTGACGTAATTGGCGTCCTGCTGCGATTCCATCAGCCCCGTGCGGCCATCGAAATCAATGTGCAGGTCGTGATTATGGCCGGATAGAATAAAATCGACGCTATGGGCGTCCATCAAGGCGCCGCCCGTCGCCTTGTCGGCATGCACGATGGCGACGATAAAATCCGCTCCCGCGCCCTTGGCGATTTTTGCCGCATCGTTCACGGTCTGGAAGGTCGGCGCAAAGACGAGATCGCCCGGGCGCGAGGCGCTGGGCGAGGCGTCATAGGCCGACCCGATCAACGCCAGCTTGAGGCCATTCACATCGATCAAAACCTGATCTTCGTGATGCGGCAGTTTCTGCCCGGCGCTGTCTCTCAGATTGGCGGCCAGGATCGAAAAGCGGGCCTCGCCCATCCGCTGCAAATATACATCTCGGCCGAAGTCGAACTCGTGATTGCCGGGCGTGAAATATTCGATGCCGGCGTCATTGAACAGCTCGATCATATGAGCGCCCTGATCGAGGGTCGACATCACGCTCGGCGATAAAGTATCGCCCGCGTGGACGCAGATGAGGCGGCGGTTTTCGGCCTGCGCCCGCGCCCGCTCCGCCGCGACCACGGCGGCAAAACGCGGCAGGCCGCCGCGCCGGTCGGCATTTTCCGACATCCGATAGACGTCGTTGACGAGAAGGAAACCGAGCCGGATGACCGAGCCTGCGGCTTCCGCCTCCCGCGCGAAGGCGGCGGCCCCCGACGCTAGAATGGCGGTCAGGGTTTCGCGGCGCGTGAAGTTCAGCATGGCTATTTTAGTCCGCAGAGGGCGATGGCCAAGACTATAGCCTGTTCAAGCTTCATTTTCACGCGGGGCCAGCTGTTGGCGATAGGTGAGTTTGAAAGCTGCTCTCGACCCTTAGCTGACCGTCGCGGCTGATGGCATAAAGTTAAATTGTGGCCGGAAAGGAGACCGGTTGCTTCGGAGCGCGCAGACCGAAGAGCGGCCATAGCGCTTCAGGTGCGAAGGCGCAGGGTGTTGGAAGGCTTGCAGTCACATTTCATTATCCACCTCGCTCTTGAGGGCCTGATTCCCTGATGCTTCGGATTCAAATGTGGCCGTTTCGTCGTGCAATCTTTCTCTAAGTCTCGGCGCTGCGAAATCCAGAAACGCCCGCAATTTTCTGGGCAGCAGCCGTTGCCCGGCATAGACAAGGCTGATCGGCCAAGGCGGCAGTTCATAGCCTTCAAGTATGATTTCGAGTCGCCCCGCGCGGTTTTCCTCTATGATCTGATAAGACAGTAGCCGCGTAAGCCCGAGGCCGGCGACGGCCCCCGCCACCGCCGCCTCCGCTGTCGTCACAGTCAATCTCGATCGGATCGGCACGAGACCATCGCCTTTTGGGGATGAAAAACGCCATGCCTCAGGCGATGCAAGATTATCGAAAGTGACGCAGACGTGGTTCCGCAAGTCTTCCGGCTTCCGCGGCCGGCCATGGACCGCAAGATAAGACGGACTGGCGCAGGTCACGCGACGCGCGGTCCCGACCCTTGCGGCGATCAAACTGCTGTCGCCCAGTTCACCGATCCGCAACGCGACATCGACATCGGATTCCAGGAGATCCACCAGCCGATCGGCGAGAACCAGCTTGAGATCGATATCGGGATATTCGGCCAGGAAATCCGAAATGATGGGGATCATATGGACGCGGCCGAACACGATCGGAGCCGTCACGGTCAAGCGGCCCTTAGGGTCTTTGTGAACGCCCATGGCGCCACGTTCCGCTTCCTCGACCTGTTCGAGGATGCGTTTGCACGCTTCGACATACAGCCGTCCCGCTTCCGTCAGGTTGAGACGACGGCTCGACCGGTTCAGCATGCGCGTTTTCAGATGCGCCTCAAGTTCCGCTATTCTTCTACTCACTGTGGCCAGAGGCACATCCAGCTGCTTGGCGGCTGCCGAAAGACTGCCAGCCTCCACAACCTTCAGCAAAACCGCCATCGCATTGAATCTGTCCACGATCTGTCTTCCCAAAACCAGCAAACTAACTTCTCAGAATCGAGGGATTACCACGATGATTGCGATGATATACCACTGACCGCAGTTGAAGCGTCCGATCGCATTTCGGGGCGTCGTTGTAGGATGGAAGGCAATTTGCGCCGCGAAGCGGGTCTTCTCGGGCAAAGCTCCATGGGGTGAGGCGCCAGACCCGGTATCCAGCGGCTCGGGGAGCCGAGCCCATCAACCGAAAGACGATCCTTAGGAGATGGCCATGAGCGAAAAATCTGCATATCCCGTTACGCACCACCAAACCGCCACGGTAGACGGCGTGAAGATTTTCTACCGCGAGGCCGGTCCGAAGGACGGACCAGCCGTCTTGCTGTTGCATGGCTTCCCGACGTCCTCGCACATGTTCCGCAATCTGATCCCGTACCTAGCGGATCGCTATCGCGTCATCGCGCCGGACTATCCCGGCTATGGCCAAAGCGACGCGCCCGACTTCAAGTCGTTTTCCTACACTTTCAAGAAGTTCGGTGAGTTGGTGGATGGGCTGCTTCGCCAGTTGGGGGTACAGCGCTACGCCATGTATGTGATGGACTATGGCGCGCCCGTCGGCTGGCAACTGGCGCTGCAGCATCCTGACGCCATCACCGGGCTGATCATCCAGAACGGCAACGCCTACGATGAGGGGCTGAAGGAATTCTGGGATCCTATCAAGATTTATTGGGCTGACGGCAAGAAAGAGAGCCGCGACAAGCTTCTGAACTTGGTCGCGCCGGAAACCACCATTTTCCAATATACGGACGGCATCTCCGATAGGACGCGCATTTCGCCTGACAACTGGACTCACGACCAGCCCCTGCTGGACCGGCCCGGCAACGCCGATATCCAGATGGACGTCATGTACGACTATCGAAACAACCTGCCCCTCTATCCCAAAGTGCAGGCTTGGCTCCGCGAGAAGCAACCGCCAGCGCTCATCATCTGGGGCAAGAACGATTTCATTTTCCCCGAACCCGGCGCCCATCCCTATAAGCGAGACCTGCGCGATCTCGAGTTCCACCTTCTCGACACCGGCCATTTCGTGCTTGAGGACAAGGCCGACGAGGTCTTCCCACTCATCCACGACTTCCTGGACCGTAAGGTGGCCGGCGCGTAGCGCGTCAGCGAACTCCGGGGAGATATCCTTGAAAGACTATGCCGCAGCGCTAGCCGCCGGGACGTTGGTCGGGGTCATCTAAGCCCTCATCAACGTCCGCTCCCCCGCGCCTCCGATCATCGGCCTCGTAGGCTTGCTTGGGATTCTGCTTGGCGAGCAGGCGGTTCCCCTGGCCAAACGACTGATAGCCTCGCAGCCCGTCACGATCTCGTGGCTAAGGGAGGAGTGCGAGCCGCACGTGCTTGGGAAACTGCCGGTCGGCCGCACCTCTGCGCTCGAATCAGGGCCCAAGGAGGCGGAGCGCTACGAGTGACCTGTAAACCGCTTTGAGGCCGGCGCTTGACCTGTTCACGCACGCACCGAGGTAAGCGCGCTCGATCCCGCGCTCTTCGTCCGCCACCCGAAGCAGAAATATCCAGCAGCCGAACCTCAGCCGCACCCATCCAAATCACGTCCCCGCCCCGGCGGCGATTGACATTGCCGCCGACCCTTGCGACGAAGCGGCCACATGAGCGCTCTCGATCCGGTCTCCCGGCGGCGAACCTTCGCCATTATCTCCCACCCCGACGCGGGCAAAACTACGCTGACCGAAAAGCTGCTGCTGTTCGGCGGCGCGATTCAGCTCGCCGGCGAAGTGCGCGCCAAAGCCAACCGCCGTCAGACCCGCTCCGACTGGATGGGAATCGAGCGCGAGCGCGGCATCTCGGTCGTCACCTCGGTGATGACGTTCGAATATGGCGATTGCGTCTATAATCTGCTCGACACGCCGGGCCACGAGGACTTTTCCGAGGACACCTACCGCACCCTCACCGCCGTCGATTCCGCCATCATGGTGATCGACGCGGCCAAGGGCATCGAGGCGCGCACGCGCAAGCTCTTTGAGGTTTGCCGGCTGCGCGACATTCCGATCGTGACGTTCATCAACAAGCTCGATCGCGAGACGCGCGACCCGTTCGATCTGCTCGACGAGATCGAAAAAACCCTCGCCCTCGATGTCGCTCCAATCACCTGGCCTCTCGGCAGCGGGCGCAGCTTCATCGGCACCTATGATCTTGAACGCAATGTCGTGCGCCGGCTCGACCGCGACGCCGCGCCAAGCCCGGTCAGCGGTCCAAACGATCCGCTCATCAAAGGGCTGATGAGCGAAGCCGATTTCGAAACCACCCGGGAACAAATCGAACTGGCGCGCGGCGGCCTCAAAACCTTCGATCGCAGCTCCTTTCTCGAAGGCCATCTGACCCCGGTGTTTTTCGGCAGCGCGCTGCGCAATTTCGGCGTGCGCGATCTGATCGACGCGCTGGCGAAATTCGCTCCGCCGCCGCACGGTTTGGAGGCGGCCTCGCGCCATGTCGATGCGCGCGAAGACAAAATGACCGGCTTCGTGTTCAAGATTCAGGCGAATATGGACCCAAACCACCGCGACCGCATCGCCTTCATGCGGGTCTGCTCGGGCAAATTGCGGCGCGGCATGAAGGCCAAGCTGGTGCGGACGGGGAAAAATATCGCGCTGAACGCGCCGCAATTCTTCTTCGCTCAGGATCGCCAATTGGCCGAGGAAGCCTTTGCGGGCGACGTCGTCGGCATTCCCAACCACGGCACATTGCGCATCGGCGATACGCTGACGGAGGGCGAGGACCTCGTGTTCCGCGGCGTGCCGAGCTTTGCCCCCGAAATTTTGCGGCGGGTGAAGATCAGCGACGCGATGAGGGCGAGAAAGCTGCGCGAGGCGCTGAGCCAAATGGCCGAGGAAGGCGTCGTCCAGATGTTTTTGCCCAATGACGGATCAGGCGCGATCGTCGGGGTGGTTGGCGCGCTGCAGCTTGACGTGCTCGCCGACCGGCTGGAGGCCGAATATGGTCTTAGCGTCAGTTTTGAAACCAGCCGCTTTGAAACCTGCCGCTGGGTGACGGCCAAAACTCCGGCCGAACTCGAGAAATTTACGCAGGCGCATCCCTCGTCCATGGCGGCCGATCTCGACGGGGCCCCAGTTTTCCTCGCGGCGTCAGCCTGGGATCTGAAATACGAGCAGGACAAATGGCCGGAAGTCACTTTTTCCGACATCAAGGACTATCAGAAGACTGCATAGCGGCGGCTTCAGAGCTCTGATCGCACAACTTTGCCTCGCGTTTTTGTTCATGGTTTGTTTTAAAACCGCCGCGCGCTCGCAGCTTGGCCCTCGATCTGAATCGTTTGGACGGGGGTTTTGTCGGCGCGATCGAGCGTTTTGAAGCCGAGTTTCTGACGCGGCGGCCGATCGCGCGCGCCATCTTTCCCGGGCAGCGTTCGCCAATTGCGCCGCCTGCCTCGGCCATCGTCGAGCGCCCGCGCGGAGCTCTGCTGATGGCCGCAACGGAGGAGACCTTCTCCATCGACAATCCGGCCCATCTCGCCGCCGCGGGCGACATTCTCGCCGCTCTCGCCCCCTTCGAGGCTCCGCCCTGGCCACCCGACGCCATGCCCGAATGAGGAGCCGCGACTCCTCGGTGCTCGCGGAAGTTGACGGCCAGCCGACGCGCGCCCAAGATAAAGGCAGCTGATCGATTTCGAGCGCCGCGGCCAATGCGTTGCGATTGAAGGGGTGGCGGCAATGGACTTAGCGCGGCAGCTCTCCGAGCTTCCAGTATGGCTGGCGGCGATTCTCGTCGTCGGCTTGCCGACCGCCGTCGCGGTAGCCTGCTCCGCCGCCGTTCGCAGGCAGTTCGGCTTTGAAGGATTGCGGGCGAATAATGAAGTCGCCGGCTTCAAATTCGCCGTTCTTGGCGTGGTCTACGCCGTTCTCCTCGGCTTCGCGGTCATCGTCGTCTGGGAAAAATTCCACACGGCCGAGGTCGCCGTCACGCACGAAGCCGGCGTGGCGGCGACGCTTTTCAGGCTCTCGGACGGACTCCCGAACAGCGACAGGCTGATATTGCGCACGCAGCTCAGCGCCTACATTGATGCGGCGATCGAGGATGACTGGCCGGCGATGGCTCGGGGCGCGGCCAGCCCGAAGGTCACGCAGGCGGTCAATAACCTCTATAAGACGGCGTTGGCGAACCAATCGGACGACTATCGAGGGGTCGCAATTTTATCTGAAATTTTGCGGCAGCTCGATCTCCTGACGCAAGAGCGCCGCACGCGCATCACGTTCGCGGAGGGCATAGTCCCTGGCGTCGTTTGGGCGGTCTTGCTATTTGGAGCCGTGGCGACGGTCAGCTTTACTTTCTTCTTTGGCACGCTTTACGCGGCCGCCCAGCTTGTCATGACTGGGCTGCTGACCGCCGTTATCTTCACGGCGCTGCTGGTGATCTTATCGATTAACTGCCCGTTCACCGGGCCGACCAGCGTGAGCAGCGAGCCGCTGGCCAAGGTGCTCAAAGAATTCGGGGAAGCTCGCTAGAAGCGCCCCGCTCCCCTATCACGCCGCTTTTTGCTTCGGCGCGATCAGCTTGCGGTTGATCAGCATCTCCGCGATCTGAACCGCGTTCAGCGCCGCGCCTTTGCGCAAGTTATCGGCGACGACCCATAGCGAGAGGCCGTTCTCGATCGTCGGATCCTCGCGGATGCGCGAAACATAGGTGGCATCCTCGCCCGCCGCCTCATGCGGAGTGATGTAGCCGCCCGACTCGCGCTTATCGATCACGAGGCAGCCCGGGGCTTCGCGGAGGATTTCACGCGCCTCCTCTGCGCTGATCGGATTCTCGAACTCGATATTGACCGCTTCCGAATGGCCGATGAAAACCGGCACCCGGACGCAGGTGGCGCTAAGCTTGATCTTGGGATCAAGGATCTTCTTGACCTCGACCATCATCTTCCATTCCTCTTTGGTCGAGCCATCCTCCATGAAGACGTCGATGTGGGGAATGACGTTGAAGGCCATGCGCTTCGGAAATTTCTTCGATTCGACCGGATCCGACACGAAAATCGCCCGTGTCTGGGCAAAAAGCTCGTCCATAGCTTCCTTGCCGGCCCCCGACACCGATTGATAGGTGGCGACGACGACGCGCAGAATCTTGGCCTTGTCGTGCAAGGGCTTCAGCGCCACCACAAGCTGCGCCGTGGAGCAATTTGGATTGGCGATGATGTTTTTCTTGGAAAAATCGACGATCGCGTCGGGATTGACCTCGGGCACGATCAGAGGCACGTCGCTGTCATAGCGCCAGGCCGACGAATTATCGATGACGACGCAGCCCTGCCGCCCGATCCTTGGCGACCACTCCTTCGAGACCTCGCCTCCCGCCGACATCAGGCAGATATCAACTCCGGTGAAATCGTAGTTTTCAAGGGTTTTGCATTTCACGATCTTGTCGCCAAAGGACACTTCGGTCCCGATCGACCGAGACGAGGCGAGCGCCACGACCTCGTCGACCGGAAACCGGCGCTCCGCGAGAATATCGAGCATTTCGCGCCCGACATTGCCCGTCGCGCCGACGACAGCGACCTTGAAACCCATTTTTTTCTCCATTCAAAACGAATCCGGAGCAAAGCTCGCTCGCTCGAAGCGGTCTTGGCTGGGCGCTTCACGCCTCCGCGCAAGGCTCCTTGGAAAAGCCCCCGGCGTCCGAAACTCCCTACATAGGCGATGTGGGTGAAGGCCGCAACGCGGCCATCGTCCGCCTCAGGTCCGCCTCTGGTCGAGGCGCCCAAGAAACGGTTAATGCGCGGCGGCGCCGTAAAGGCTCCGTTGAGGCTAATTGCAAGCAGGGCCGCGCCAGTAACGTTTCGCACAACCTTCAGGCCGCAGATTGGCGCGTCGGAAAGCGCGTCATGCGACGGCGCGGGGATCATTTATGCGGCGCTTTGCTTTTCAGGGTCGGGACACGACCGCCGATGCGGACGACCCGGCGTATTTTGTCCCCGGCGAGCTCCCTTTGTCGCGGGCGAAAAAATCCCGGCGTCTGTTTCGCCGCGTGGTCGTGGCGACGATGGCCGCGTTTGGCGTCGCTTGCGCCTTGGCGCTTCATCACGCCGGGGACGGGGCTTCGTCCGATATCAGCTCGCAGGCCACGCCTCCAGCGCCTTTGCCCGCCTGGATAGAAATCGCAAATCCCGCAGAATTGTTCACAGTCACGTCGCCCGAACTCGTCAAGAGGGCAAAAATCTACACGGCCCGCGAGCATCGAACTGGCGGCGGACGGCAGGATACTTTGGTCTCCGGCGACTTGAACGGCGCTGGCCCTGTTCTGCGCCTCGTGATCTACCATGTCGGCAAAGAAGCAGCGGCGCCGGCCGCGTTTTTCGTCGATCTCGCCCGCCGCGCCGCGGAAACGGGACGAGCCATCACTTTCGCGGCGCAGCCGACAGCGCTCTCGACCCGGCTTGGCGTCTTTGAGGCGGCTGACCTCGTTTTGACCCAAACGGGGTCGGCGGATGCGCCATGTCTTGGTTTCCGACTAGCCTATGCGGCGAGCCTGCGCCTCACGGGCTTTGCCTGCGGCGGGAAAAACGAGACTGCTGCATCATTCGCGTCGAAAGCCAAGCTCGCTTGCCTGCTCGATACTCTCGAACTCGCTCCAAAGGTTGACGACAAGGATCTTGTCGCCTTTTTCGCCGCGCGGGAACTGAACGACGACACGGCTTGCGATGGTGCGGACGAGAGGCGCTCGCTCCAGCTGGTTGGCGACGCCTTCCGATGACGCTTCGGGAGGGGAGCAAATAAAAGCGCCCTGAGGGGCATTTTCTTCAAGCAAGGATGAACTAAACCGCTGCCTCTGCGTTATAAGCTCAGCAGCAAGGGATTATGAAAATGGTTTTCGATATGCACCGCAAGACGAAATTGATCATTCTCGCCGCTGCGGCTGTCGCCGCGCTTACAGCGCCGGCTTCGGCTCAAAACAAGCTGCACCGCCATGCGCGCCCGGTTGTCGATGTCGCCGACTCCAGCGAGCGCCCGCCGTTGACCGTGAACCGGCGCAGCTTTCTCGATCCCGGACCGGTCGTCCCGGTTGGCAGCATGTCGAACTACGTGACCGCCAGCACAATTTTCAATCAGACCCCGGATCAAGTTAATCAGCGGTCGCAGTACGGCAATGAACTGCTGCCGCGGCCCCTCGAAATTCCGGCGCGCTCGCAGCCGATCTTCGAGTTCGAGACGCCGCGTCTCGACTGACGTGGGTTTTTCCCGGCAGGGCGGCGTGGATGCCGATTGGCTCCTCCGCTTTCCGGGCGGCAACGCAGGTGGCGCAGGCCCGATGGATTAGGGACTGATCGGTTTAAGGTTAAATCTATCAGTTTTTTGTTTGCTCTGTCCTCGCCCCTCGGGGTCCGTGACTTAACGAACTGCGATCTGGAGTTCGGCGAGGATCGCGTCGCCCATCTCCGAGGTCGATACGATTTGCGGCGCGCCATTGGCGATATCGGCCGTGCGAAGTCCCTTGGCGAGAACGTTAGAGATTGACCGGTCGATCCGATCGGCGAGATCGCCGAGATTGAACGAATAGCGCAAGGCCATCCCGAGCGAGCTGATCATCGCTATCGGATTGGCGATCCCCTTGCCCGCTATGTCAGGCGCAGAGCCATGCACAGGTTCGTAAAGAGCTTTGCGCGCGCCGCTCCTCGCATTTCTTTCTCCGAGAGAGGCGGAAGGCAACATCCCAAGAGAACCTGTCAGCATCGCCGCGACATCCGACAGCATGTCGCCGAAGAGATTATCGGTGACAATGACGTCGAACTGCTTTGGCCGGCGGACCAGCTGCATGCCGAGCGCATCGGCAAGCTGATGTTCGAGGATGACGTCGGGGAACTCGCGCACGTGCAAAGCCGAAATAACCTCGTGCCAGAGCACGCCCGATTTCATCACATTGCGCTTTTCCGATGAGGTGACCTTGTTGCGACGCTTGCGCGCCAACTCAAAAGCCACTCGGCCGATGCGTTCGATCTCATAGGTATCGTAGATCTGCGTGTCGATGCCGCGCTTCTGCCCATTGCCGAGATCGATGATCTGTTTCGGCTCGCCGAAATAAACGCCGCCGGTCAATTCGCGAACGATCATGAGATCGAGCCCGTCGACGAGTTCGCGCTTCAGCGAAGACGCGTCGGCGAGAGCCGGATAGCAGATCGCCGGCCGCAGATTGGCGAAAAGCTGCAAGTCCTTGCGGAGCCGCAAAAGACCCGCTTCCGGACGCAGATCATAGGGAACGGCGTCCCATTTCGGGCCTCCGACGGCGGCGAGCAGAACAGCGTCGGCTTCTCCGGCGCGCGCCATATCGGCCTCGCTGATCGCAACGCCATGCGCGTCATAGGCGGAACCGCCGACAAGGCCTTTTTCGATCTCGAACTTGACCAGCCCTTGGCGCGTCAAAAAAGAAACGATTTTCTCCACTTCGGCCATCACTTCGGGGCCGATGCCATCGCCGGGGAGCACTAGAAGCTTGTAAGTTGCCATATTTTAAGCTCCTCGCGCTTCAAAGGCGCTACACGGCAGCAAGTTGACGCAAGACATAGGGGAGAATGCCTCCATTGTTGAAATAATTAAGTTCGTCGACGGTGGCGATGCGAGAGAGAAGCGGGACCTTTTTCACCTCGCCATTGGCGTATTTTATCTCCGCCTCCATCATCTGGCGCGGCTTCAACGTTGCGCCAAGGCCGTGGATGGTGACTTCCTCATCGCCCTTGAGCTGCAGAGTCTTCCATGTCGCCCCAGCCTCGAAAGTAAGCGGCAAGACGCCCATGCCGACGAGATTCGAGCGATGAATCCGCTCAAAGGATTCGGCGATCACGGCGCGCACGCCAAGCAGCCTCGTGCCCTTGGCCGCCCAGTCGCGCGAAGACCCATTGCCATATTCGGCTCCGGCGAAAACAACAAGCGGCACGCCCTCGGCCTGATATTTCATGGCTGCGTCGAAGATAGACATTTCTTCGCCGCCCGGCCAATGCTTGCTGTATCCGCCCTCCGGCACCGTTCCGTCTTCTCTTTGACGGATAAAATTTTTGATCCGGATATTGGCGAAGGTGCCGCGCATCATGATCTCGTGATTGCCGCGCCGCGTGCCGTATTGGTTGAAGTTTTCCGCCGAAACCTGCCGCTCGAGCAGATAATCGCCAGCGGGCGAGGCCGCCTTGATCGATCCTGCCGGGGAAATGTGATCCGTGGTGATCTTATCGCCGAAAAGCGCGAGGATCCGCGCATTCTCGATTTCCTTGACCGGCTCCGGCTTAATTTTCAATCCAACGAAATAGGGCGGGTTCTGCACATAAGTGGAGCCGATGTCCCATTTATAGGTGTCGCCCACGGGCGCCTTCACCTTGCGCCAATTGACGTCGCCTTCGAAAACGTCGGCGTAACGCTCCTTGAAGACCTTTCGGGTCACGAATTTTTTGATGAAGCTGGCGATCTCCTCGTCCGAGGGCCAGATGTCCGCGAGGAAGACGGGATTGCCCTTTTTGTCGTGGCCAAGCGGCTCGACCTGGAGATCCTTGGCGACCGTTCCGGCGAGCGCGTGGGCGACCACGAGCGGCGGCGAGGCAAGATAATTCGCCTGGACGTCAGGGCTGATTCTGCCCTCGAAATTGCGGTTGCCCGAAAGGACCGCCGCCGCGACAATGCCGTTCTCGTTGATGGTCTTGGAGATTTCGGGCGCAAGGGGACCCGAATTGCCAATGCAGGTGGTGCAGCCAAAGCCAACCAGATTGAAGCCGAGCTTGTCGAGCGACTTCTGCAGGCCGGACGCGGAGAGATATTCGGCGACGACCTGACTTCCAGGCGCAAGCGAGGTCTTGACCCAAGGCTTTGACCCTATGCCCTTGGCGATCGCATTGCGGGCGAGCAGACCGGCGCCAATCAGCACGTTCGGATTCGACGTATTGGTGCAAGAGGTGATCGCGGCGATGACGACGTCGCCATGGCCAAGATCGAAATCCGCGCCTTCGACCTTATAGCGCGTCTGCGCATCGGCGGTCTTGCGATACTCCGTCCCAAGAGCGGTCTTGAAGCCGGCCCCAACCGAGCCGAGCGCGACGCGTCCTTCGGGGCGCTTTGGGCCGGCCATCGACGGGGTGACGGAGGCTAGATCGAGATGGAGCGTGTCGGTGAAGACCGGCTCCGCGGCTGTTCTCGTCCGATAGAGCCCCTGCGCTCTGGCGTAAGCTTCGACCAAAGCCACGCGTGTCGGAGTGCGCGCCGAAGTCGCCAGATAGGAGAGGGTCTCCGAGTCGACGGGGAAGAAGCCGCAGGTCGCGCCATATTCCGGCGCCATATTGGCGATGGTCGCGCGATCGGCCAGCGAAAGATGATTGAGGCCTGGCCCAAAAAACTCGACGAATTTGCCGACGACGCCTTTTTGCCGCAGCATCTGTGTTACGGTCAGAACAAGATCTGTGGCGGTGACGCCGGGCGCGAGCTGGCCGGCAACCCTGAATCCGATGACCTCGGGCAGAAGCATCGACAGCGGCTGGCCGAGCATGCAAGCCTCGGCCTCAATGCCGCCGACTCCCCAGCCGAGCACCGAGAGCGCGTTGACCATCGTCGTGTGCGAATCGGTGCCAACGAGCGAGTCAGGATAGGCGATCTCAATTGTCTCCGCCTTCCCGCGCGCGGGCTTAAATTTTTCTTTCCGCGTCCAGACCGTCTGGGCGAGATATTCGAGGTTGACTTGGTGGCAGATCCCGGTTCCCGGCGGCACGACCCGGAAGTTATCGAATGAATCCTGGCCCCATTTCAGGAACCGATAGCGCTCGCCATTGCGGCCATATTCGAGATCGACATTGGACTTGAACGCCTTGTTGGTGCCGAAAGAATCGACGATGACGGAGTGATCGATGACAAGATCGACCGGCACCAGCGGATTGATCTTCTGCGGATTGCCTCCGAGCTTGGTCATCGCGTCCCGCATGGCGGCAAGATCCACCACCGCCGGCACTCCGGTAAAATCCTGCATCAGAACCCGCGTCGGACGAAACGCGATCTCGCGTTCGGTTTTTCCCTTGTTCGTCACCCAGGCGGCGACCGCTTCGATGTCTCCCTTGGTGACGGAACGGCCGTCCTCAAAGCGCAGCAGATTCTCGAGCAACACCTTCATCGAAAACGGCAGTTGTGAAATGCCCGCGAGCCCATTCTTCTCGGCAGCCTTAAGCGAGAAATAATGATAGGTCTTGCGACCAACAGTGAGCTTCTTGCGGCATTTGAAACTGTCGAGCGAGGCCATCGGCATTGTTCCCGAGAAGTCGGAATGAAAAAGATATTGGTTTATAAATAATTTCTACGCCGAGAGCTACACGGATGATAGAGCAAGGCCTCAAGCTTTTTGCGCAGCGGCAGTTTCGAGATCATGCGACTTTCCGCCTCACGCCTATCGGTCGAACGCGGCGGCCGGATCGTCTTTTCCAATCTTTCCTTCGCGCTCGACGCGGGTGAGAGCCTTGTCGTCACCGGGCGCAATGGCGCCGGAAAATCGACGTTGCTGCGCGCACTGGCCGGATTGCTCCCGCTGGCCGGGGGCGAATTCTCGTTGACCCCCGCATCAGACGAAAGCATTGGCGAGAAGACGCATTACATCGGCCATGCGGACGCTCTCAAAGGCGCGCTCACCGTCACTGAAAATCTCCACTTTTTCACCGCCCTGCTTGACTCCGCCCGCGGGGGAATGGAGCCCGGCGCGGCGCTCGCTGAATTTGGCCTTGGCCATGTCGCGCATCTGCCTGCCGCCTATCTTTCGGCTGGTCAGAGGCGGCGGGCGGCTCTGGCCAAGCTCCTCGTCGCCAGGCGGCCAATCTGGCTGCTTGACGAGCCGACCACCTCGCTCGACGCCGCGTCTCAGGCTTTGATGGAACAAATCATGGCGGCGCATTTGACTGCAGGCGGCATGATCGTCGCGGCGACCCACGCAAAGCTCGGGCTTCCCGGCCGCGAATTGCAGCTCGGAGCGCTTGCGTGAGCGCCGAGCAGCTGACGCAATCCCCGCTTCGCGCCCTGTTTACGCGCGAATTGCGGATTGGCCAGCGCATCGGCGGCGGCGCCAGCCTCGGCGTCGTTTTCTTTCTGATTCTTGTCACTCTGACTCCCTTTGCGGTCGGCCCCGATCTGGTTTTGCTGGGGCGGATCGCGCCGGCGATTTTGTGGATTTCCGCTCTGCTCGCCACTCTCCTCGGACTGGACCGGCTGTTTCAGGCCGATCATGAGGATGGTTCGCTCGATCTCATTCTGACCAGCCGGGCTTCGCTGGAGATGATCGTTCTCGTCAAATGTTTTGCGCATTGGGTTCTGACCGGCCTGCCCCTCGTCGCGGCGGCGCCGTTTTTTGGCCTGATGCTCGCTCTGCCGACGCATCAGCTGCTGAGCGTGACGGCCTCGCTCCTCGTTGGCACTCCAGCGCTGACCTTGATCGGCGCGATCGGCGCGGCGCTCACCGTCACTCTGCGGCGAGGCGGACTTTTGCTCGCGGTGCTGATCCTGCCGCTTTGCGTGCCGGTGCTGATCTTTGGAGTCGCCGCAGCGGCGACCGATGGCGCGAGCCCCTTTGCGCCGCCTTTTTTGATTCTCTGCGCGCTCAGCCTCCTGGCGCTCGTCGGCGCGCCGATCGCGGCGGCGGCGGCCTTGCGTCAAATGAGCGAATAAGCGGCGGCCTCCGAGGCGAAGGGCCTTCTAGCGCAGGACTGGAGCGCGAGGCGGCGCAGCGGCCATCGAATAGGAAAGCCGCAACAACTCCCCCGGCGACGCCATATTTTTTTGTGAAAGCTTCACAAATTTCACGCATTAATATGAGGAAGCCTGGGCATCTGCTCCAAGAGGTGATCATGAAACGATTTGGGATAGCTGCGTTCGCGGCGGCGTTGGTGTTTTCCGGCATTGGGGGCAGCGCTTTGGCCGAGACTGCAGAGGCCCCCGCCGCCGGCGATAAAGTCGCCCATCCCGCCATCGATCAGGCCGCGCTCGACATTCTCAAAGCCGCGAGCGACAGGCTCGCCAACGCCAAGAGCCTCTCCTTCGTCGCGCTCGGCGCTTTCGACGTTCCCGCTCGAAATGGTCAGCCCTTATTCTACCATACGCGCTCGGACGTGCTTCTCGTGCGGCCAAATAAGCTTCGCGTGATCGTTCCCGGCGATGGCCCTCCCTCCGAGTTCTATTTTGACGGAACGCATGTCGCGGTCTTGACGCCGCAGCAGGATCTGCTCGCCGTCACTGAGGTTCCAGGCAACCTCGAAGAGATGCTCGACAAGATCTATAAAAAGGCGGGAATTTATTTTCCCTTCGTCGATGTTCTCGTCGCCGACCCTTATACGGCCTTGACCTCCGGGCTGACCGGGGCCTTCGTGATCGGCAAGTCGACCCTCGTCGGCGGCACGACCACGGATGTCCTCTCAATTTCAGACGAACACGTTCATCTTCAGATCTGGATCGGAGCCGAAGACAAGCTACCGCGCCTGATCTGGGCGACCGCCGCCGACAGCGCCGAGAAGCCGCGTCACATGGTGCAATTCTCCGATTGGAAGATCGACGGCGACGTCAGCCAGGCGTCCTTCGCGCCGCAACGAAAGCCAACGACCAAAGAAATTCCCTTCGGCCGCCCCGATGATGGCGAGCCGCCGGCAAAGCCCTAAATTTATCGCAAGATCCGCATCGAGCTCGATATTGAGGTTTCAGCCATGAATCGCAGTTTACTCGCCGGCGTCGCCATACTCACCTTAGCGTTGGCTGTCGGGACGCCGCGGCCGGTTGACGCGTTCCGCGGCGGCGGATTTGGCGGCGGCGGTGGATTTCACGGCGGCGATTTCGGCGGCGCAGGCGGATTTCACGGCGGCGGCGGCTGGCATGGTGGCGGGGTTAATGCCAACTGGGGCGGCGGCACTTGGCACGCCGATGGCTGGCACGCCGGCGGCGGCTATGGCGGCGGGTTCCACGGTCCGGCCGTCGTCAACCATTACTATGGCGGCGGTTGCTGGGGCTGCGGCGCGGCTGTCGCTGCGGGAGTTATTGGCGCTGCGGCGGTGGGCGCTTACGCCATTGGCTCGATGGTCGCCAGCGTCCCTGTCGGATGCCCCTACCAAAACGTGGGCGGGACGAGTTACTACGTTTGCAACGGCACGTGGTTCCAGCCCTATTATGGCTACAACGGCCTCTATTACCGCGTCGTCCAGCCGCTTTAGAAAATCCGCGCAAGGCTAAAAATGGGAGAGCCGGCCCAGCTCTCCCGCGGCGGCCATTACATCGGCGGCTTTACTCCATCGCGACCGAAATTGATGATCATTGCGTCGATCTCGCCGTTTTCGCGCTTCGGGCCCATGGCGACAACTGCGACGCCTGGCTTCAATTCGCTTTTATCGCCTTTCTCCATGGCGACGATTTGCGTCTCGGGAGTCGTCGTTACTTCGGCCTCGCCGCCCTTGTATTTCACCTTGATGGTCTGACCATCGACTCCGGCCACCGCGTTCGCGACCGTGGCGTTGGTCATCGAGCTGTTTGGAAGCAGATCCCAAGGCCGCTGCCCTTCTCCGGTCCCGCGCATCGCATCCGGGAATATATGGATCTCGACCGCGCGTTGACCGCCATGCCCGTCGGGCACGCTGGTGATGCCGACAAAGGAGTCGGTCTTTATATCCGCAAGGCTAGCCTTGACCGTAGCAGTAATTTTCGCTGCGTCGGCGATATGGACAACCCGGACTGCGCCGTCGCGCAGCTTCAGCTGCACAGTCGATCCATCTATCGCATCAATCACGCCGCGCAAGCGAACCGAGGCCGGCTGCTGAGCGACGCCAGTGGAAACCATGGCGCAGAGGCCAAGCGAAAAGGCCGCAATCTTCAGCGCCGCATCGGCACCCTTTAACGACGCAATTTTCAGCATAATTGACCCTCAATTAAATCAGCTTTGATGACATAGACCTTCGGGCAGCGCTCTCGCCAGTCACTCACGCGTGATGATCCAAATGCGCCTATAACGCGCAGACGGAATTGCATTTAGCCGTGCCCCGGCCTAGAGCATTTTTAAATGGGTGGATGAATGCGGCGTCCGCGCGCCGCTTGAGTTATAAGCTGCGGACAGGCTGAACCGTTTCGAGCCAATCGAAATCGCCACAGATGGAATTCATGCGCAACTACGCCAATCCAACCCATTTCCTGCAGCTGACCCGGGTTCTGGTTCCTTTATTCGGCGCTCTGACGGCGGTTCTTCTCTGCCTCGGGCTCTATCTTGCCTGGTTCGTCGCCCCGCCCGACTACCAGCAGGGCGAGACGGTGCGGATCATGTACCTCCACGTGCCCGCCGCTTGGCTTTCGATGTTCATCTATATGGTCATGACGGCGGCGGCTCTCGGTACGCTGATCTGGCGTCATCCGCTCGCCGACGCCGCCCAGAAGGCCGGGGCTCCGCTCGGAGCCAGCTTCACCTTTCTGTGCCTCGTCACCGGCTCGCTGTGGGGCAAGCCGATGTGGGGAGCCTGGTGGGTCTGGGACGCCCGGCTGACCTCCGTCCTTGTTCTTTTTCTGATCTATCTCGCCCTTGTCGCGCTGTGGCGCACGATTGAAGATCCGGGCAAGGCGGCGCGCGCTGCGGCGATTTTCACGCTGGTCGGCGCGATTAATATTCCGATCATCAAATTCTCCGTCGATTGGTGGAATACGCTGCATCAGCCGGCGTCGGTGTTTCGCCTCGGCGGTCCGGCGATCGCAAGCTCCATGCTCTGGCCGCTCCTTGTCATGGCGGTCGCCTTTACCTTTTTGTTCCTGACTTTGCATCTCATGTCGATCCGCAACGAGATTCTGCGCCGCCGCTTGCGCCGCCTGTCGATTCTTGCGGCGGATGCGGAGGAAAGCGGGATTGCGCGCGTTCCCTCATGGGGGGCGGCGCGGTGACCGAAGACCCGCATTTTAGCTTCGTCGTCGCCGCCTATGCGCTCGGCTTTTTGATTGTCGCGGGAATGGTCTTTACCATCCTGCGCGATTACTTCACCTTAAAAACGGCGCTCTCCCATTTCGCCGACCGGGCAGCGCGGCAAGAGGCCCGCCGCACCGGGGCGCAGCGCGAAAGCTTGGATTGAAATGACGACGACGGAGCCGCCGCCTCGCGCCGAGCCCGCATTGGCCCCGAAGCGCTCACTGCTGATTTTCCTGCCTTTGCTGGTCTTCGTCGCGATCGCTGGGCTTTTTCTCATTCGGCTTTTCGCCGGCGACGCGTCGCGCCTGCCTTCGGCGCTCATCGCCAAGCCGGTCCCGACGTTCGCGCTGCCCGGCGTCGAAGGCCTCCCCGGCGCGGCTGGCCTTTCCGATGCGGATCTGCGCCAAGGTAAAGTGACGATCGTCAATGTCTTCGCGTCATGGTGCGTGCCCTGCCGCGAGGAGCATGAGACCTTGATGCGGCTTTCGAAGGATCCCGCCCTCGCCAGCCTCGGCGTGCGGCTGGTCGGCCTCGCTTATAAGGATGCGCCCAACAACGTCCGGGAGTTTCTGGGCGCGGGAGGCGACCCTTATGCCGCGATTGGCGCCGACGAAAAAGGCCGCGTCGCGATCGACTTCGGCGTTTATGGCGTCCCCGAAACCTTCATCGTTAAGGGCGATGGCGCGATCGCCTATCGCTTCGTCGGACCCATCGACGAAGCAGCTCTCGAGGAAACCATTTTCCCCGAGATCGAAAAAGCTATGCGAACTAGCCCTGCCCCATCAGCTTCAGCCAATCCGCCTCGCTGATCGTCTCGACGCCGAGTTCCGCCGCCTTCGCGAGCTTTGATCCGGCCCCCTCGCCCGCGACCACAAGATCGGTCTTCTTTGACACGGAAGCTGCGACTTTCGCGCCAAGCCGCTCCGCCTGCGCCTTGGCCTCGTCGCGGGTTATATGTTCGAGCGCGCCGGTGAACACGATGGTCTTGCCGGCGACCGGGCTTTGCGAGGCGATCGCCTCCATCGGCTGCGGCGTCACATGTCCGAGCAGGGCGTCGAGAACCTCTTCATTGTGCGGCTCGGCGAAAAAATCCCCGATCGCCTCGGCGACTACTTCGCCGAACCCTTCGATATTGTTGATTTCCTCGCGCGCTTCGGAGCCGGCGGATGCGGCGCGGCCCACGGCGCGCAACGCCTCGAACGAACCGAAATGGCGCGCGAGGCGGCGCGCATTGGTCTCGCCCACATGCCGGATGCCGAGCGCAAAAATGAACCGGTTGAGCGCGGGTTTGCGCCGCGCCTCAATCGCCGCGAAAAGATTCCGGGTCGATGTTTCCCCGTAACCGTCGCGATTTTTCAGCTTTGTCAGCGAAGCTTTGTCGCGCGCTTCGAGCGTAAAAATATCGGCCGGCGTTTTGATCAGGCCATCGTGATAAAACTGCTCGATCTGCTTGTCGCCCAGGCCTTCGATGTCCATCGCATTGCGCGAGGCGAAATGCTTCAGCCGCTCGATGACCTGGGCGGCGCAAATGAGACCGCCGGTGCAGCGGCGCACCACGTCGGCGACGCCGGTTTTCTCGTCGATCTCGCGGATCGCCGCCGAACCACAGACCGGGCAAAACTGCGGAAACACGTAAGGCACGGCGTCCGTGGGGCGCTTTTCGAGGACGGGGCCCAGAACCTGCGGAATGACGTCGCCGGCCCGCTGAATCCGCACCGTGTCGCCGATGCGGATGTCCTTGCGGGCGATCTCATCTTCATTGTGCAGGGTCGCGTTGGAAACGACGACGCCGCCGACCGTTACCGGATCCAGCCGCGCGACGGGCGTCATCGCCCCGGTGCGCCCGACCTGAATTTCGATATCGCGCAGCACGGTCGTCGCCTGCTCCGCCGGAAATTTATGCGCCGTCGCCCAGCGCGGCGAGCGCGACACGAAACCGAGCCGCTCCTGCAAGGCGAGCGCGTCGATCTTATAGACGACGCCGTCTATGTCGTAGCCGAGCGATGCGCGCATCGCTTCGATGCGCCGATACTGAGCCAGCAACTCGTCGGCTGAATGGCATAGGGTCATCAATGGGTTGACCGGCAGGCCAAATTTCTTAAACGCGGCGACCATGCCCATCTGCGTATCGGCGGGCAACTGCGGCTCGACCTCGCCCCAAGCGTAGGCGAAGAAATGCAGCGCCCGACCGGCGGTGATCGCCGGATCAAGCTGGCGCAGCGAGCCGGCAGCCGCATTGCGCGGATTGGCGAAAATGACCTTCCCCGCCGCAGCCTGGCGCGCGTTCAGCGCCGCAAAATCGGCATGGGTCATGTAGACTTCGCCGCGCACCTCCAGAATTTTTGGCGGCGCGCCGGATAATTTCGCCGGGATTTCCGCCATGGTGCGCACATTGGCCGTCACGTCCTCGCCTTCAAAACCATCGCCGCGCGTTGCCGCCTGGACCAGCGCGCCGTCCTCGAAGCGCAAAGAGCAAGAGAGCCCGTCGATCTTGGGCTCGGCGGTGACCGGCAGCGGCGCATCCGGCGCACGTCCGAGAAACCGCCGCACGCGCGCGACAAATTCGGCAACGTCTTGATCGCTGAAGATGTTTCCAAGCGACAGCATCGGGATTTTGTGCCGCACCTTGGCGAATTTCTCCGATGGCGCGGCGCCGACTCTCATGGTCAGGGAGTCGGGCGTCGCAAGCTCCGGAAAAGCCGTCTCGAGCGCTCCATAGCGCTGACGCAACAGATCGTAATCGGCGTCGGAAATGGTTGGCGCATCTTCTGCGTAGTAGCGCCGATCATGCGCCGCGATCTCGGCGCCAAGCCGCGCATGTTCGCGGCGCGCCTGCGTCAAATTGAGCGTCTCGATCGGTTTTTGCTGTCTCATGGCGTCGAGAATTAGCATGGGGCGCGGAAGGCGAGAAGGCGCAGGCTGTTGGCCATCCCCACGACGCCGACACGGTTCGGCTTAACCGAGCCATTCTCGTTTTTCTGGGCCTCGCGGGGTGAGCCTCATGCCTCTCGCCACAGCCCTTGATGATAGCCAAACACCCGCTCGTAGCGGGCGATTTCGTCTTTCGGACCCAAAAACTTGGCCGGGTTATCCGACAGTTTCACCGCCGGGCGTCCTTCGGCCTCGACAACTTTGCAGACGAGCGAGGGCGGCGCCAGATCGATATCGGCCCCGTTTGGCGCGCAGCCGGCAAAATCATTGGTGAGATCGGTGCCCCAGCCGATCGAAACCTGGGCGCGGCCGCGCAGATGACGCACCGAATCCTCGATCGAATCGATCGTCATTCCATCCGAAAGGACGATCAGTTTTGTCTCTGGATCGCGACCGCGCTTTTTCCACCAGCTGATCAATTCCTCGGCCGCCTCGATGGGCGGCTTGGAATCCGGGCGCGCGCCAGTCCAATCCCCCGCCCAGTCCGGCGCGGCTGCGAGAAACTGCGCCGTTCCAAACGTATCAGGCAATAGCACCAAGAGATTGCCGTCATAGAGGCGCGCCCAATCCTCCAGCACCTTGAACGGCGCCTCGCGCAGGGCGTTATCGTCATTGGCGAGGGCGGCGTAGACCATCGGCAATTCATGCGCATTGGTGCCGATCGCCTCGAGGCCAAGATCCATGGCGTGCTTGACGTTTGAGGTTCCGATCAGGCTTTCGCCAATTCCTTCTTTGAGGGCTTCGACGCACCAGCGCTGCCACAAAAATCCATGCCGGCGGCGCGTGCCGAAGTCGGACAGCCGCAGCGGCCCCTCATCGGCCAGCTTCCGCAGCCGCTCCACTTTGCTCCAAAGCTTGGCTTTGGCGCGCGCGTATAAAATATCGAGCTCGAAACGGCCCATTTTGTACATGGCGGAGCGCGCCCGCAATTCATTCAGAATCGCCAGCGCCGGGACTTCCCACATCGTGGTTTCGCGCCAAAGCCCCTCAAAGCGCAGTTCGAACTCGCCGTCTTGCCGGGACAGTTTATAAGGCGGCAAGCGAAAATCGGCGAGATAGGCCAAAAACCCGGGCTCGAAAATCTTGGTCTTGCCGTAAAAGCTGTTTCCCGCGAGCCAGATCAGCTCATTCTTCTGGAAGCGCAGGCCGCGCGCATAATCGAGCTGAGCGATGAGTTCCTTCTCGTCGATCGAATCCGAAAGCTTGATGGCGGCGGATCGGTTCTGCAACCGGAAGGTCGCATGAACCTGCGGCTTCAGCTTCCAGATCATCTGCGCCATGAGAAGCTTGTAGAAGTCGGTGTCGAGCAGGCTGCGCACGATTGGATCGACGCGAAACGAATGATCATGCACGCGGGTGGCGATATCCCTTATCATGCATCGCTCGCTTTTTGCCGCCGGGGCTTCATCGCGCGCCTTGGATCAGGCGGGTCGCGGCGGCGCGCGCTTCATCGGTGATTGTCGCGCCGGCCAGCATGCGGGCGATCTCCTCGCGCCGAGCGTCCTTGGCGAGAGCGATCACTCGCGTCGCGACCCGGCTGCCCTTTTCGGTGGCGTCCTTGGCGATACGGAAATGGGCTTCGGCCTGCGCTGCGACTTGCGGCGCATGGGTGACGGCGAGGACTTGCACGCGCGAGGCGAGCCGCGCCAACCTTTGGCCGATCGCGTCCGCCACGGCGCCGCCCACTCCCGAGTCGATCTCGTCGAAGACGAGCGTCGGCGCGGAGCCTTGATCGGCGAGAGCCACTTTCAACGCCAGCATGAAACGCGCGAGTTCGCCCCCCGATGCGATCTTCATCAAAGGGCCAGGCCGCGTTCCGGGATTGGTTTGCACCCAGAATTCGACCTGATCAAAGCCTTCGGGGCCTTCCGCCTCGATTCTGAACTCGGTCGAAAAGCGGGCGCCTTCGAGTTTGAGCGGCGCAAGTTCGGCGGTCACAGCCTTATCGAGAGACATGGCCGCCGACTTGCGCGCCGACGACAGATGTTTCGCCGCCCTATCGTAATCGGCTTTCGCCGTCTCGACCGCGCCAGTCAATTGCAGGAGTTTGGCCTCTCCCGCATCGAGATCGGCGAGGCTGCTCTCGAATGTTTTGGCGAGCGCCGGCAGGGCGTCGACCGGAACCGCGTATTTGCGGCTGGCGGCGCGCAACGCGAACAGTCTTTCCTCTACCCGCTCCAATTCACGCGGATCGAAATCGGCGTCGCGCAGCGCCTGTTCGAGCGTCTGCCCAGCAAGATCGAGCGCGGTCAGGGCCGCATCGAGCGCCTGCGCCGCTGGCGCAATCAACAAAGGGGCTTGGACCTGACGGCGCTCCAGCCGGCGCAACGCCGCCCCCAAGGTCGACAAAGGCGAATGATCGCCGGCGACGCTTTCGAAAACATCGCGCAATTCGCTCGCGACCTTCTCAGACTGCATCATCAAGGCGCGACTCTCCGCCAGCGCCTCCTCCTCGCCAGGTTCGGGAGCGAGCTTTTCAAGTTCGGCGGAGGCATGACGCAGATAATCGGCATCGGCGCGCGCCTTTTCGATCCGCGCCTCTTCCGCGGCGCTCTCCGCCCTCAGTTCGCGCAACCGCGCATGGGCGTTGCGCGTCTTTGAGACCTCGGCCCCCAAGCCGCCAAAGGCGTCGATCAACTCGCGATGCGTATCGGAATCGATCAGGGCGCGGTCGTCGTGCTGGCCATGAATTTCGACGATTTCGCGGCCTATGGCGCGCAGCGCCTGGGAGGTGACGCGCTGATCGTTGACGAAGGCGCGGGTGCGGCCATCGGCCAATTGAACGCGCCGCAGGATCAAGCCGCCGTCGGTTTCGATATCCTGAGCGGTCGCCGCGGCAATCGCCGGATGGTCTGCGGCAAGTTCGAAAACCGCCGTCACCTGTCCCTGCGCCTCGCCCTGGCGGACCAAAGCGCCGTCGCCACGGCCGCCCAAGGTCAGGGAAAAAGCGTCGAGCAGAATCGATTTGCCGGCGCCCGTCTCGCCGGTAAGCACCGTGAGGCCGCCGCCGAGCGCGAGATCAAGCGCATCGATCAAGACGATATTACGGATGGAAAGCTGAACCAGCACCGCGTCGAAGTCTCCCTGCAGCAGCAAGCGAGACCTTATAAGCTAGCCAAAAATAAGCTAGCCAAGACCCATTTTGTGAAAAGCCTTCGATATCCACGAGCCTTGGTCTTCGTGCGGCTCAAGCCCGTCGCTCTGCAGGCGCGCATAGGCGTCCTTGTACCAGACCGAATCGGGATAATTGTGCCCGAGGATGGCCGCCGCCGTCTGCGCCTCTTGCGGAATGCCAAGCGCAAGATAAGCCTCCGTCAGACGCATCAAAGCTTCCTCGGAATGGCGCGTGGTCTGGTATTTGGCGAGCACTTCGCGGAAGCGGTTAATCGCCGCGGCATAATTGCGCTGATTGAGATAATAGCGCCCGACCATCATTTCCTTGCCGGCGAGCTGGTCGCGGGCGACCTGAAGCTTGTATTGAGAATCCTCCGCATATTCCGATTTCGGAAACTTATCGAGGATTTCCTGGAATAGCGCCGCCGCCTTCGCGGACCGGTCCTGATCGCGGCTCACGTCCGGGATTTGATTATAATAGGACATCGCCTCGAGATAATAAGCGTAGGCGATATCCGGCGAATTCGGGTAAAGGCCGATATATCGCTTCGCCGAACCTATCGCGTCATCGTAACTGGCGTTTTGATACTGGCTAAAGGTGGTCATCATCAGACCTTTTCTTTGCCATTGCGAATAGGGAAATTGCTTTTCGACTTCGGCGAACTTCTTCGCCGCGCCGTCATAATCCTTATTCCTTAGACGAAGAAGGCCCTGATTGTAGAGATCGTCCGCCGGGACATCCGGCGCCACCTCGGTCTTATATTTTTCCCCGCCGAAAAGATTCATGGGATTCATCGAAGTCAATGAATTCAAAGAATCACAGGCCCCAGCGGTCATCGCTAAAGCGATCGCAACAGTCATCTTCAACGGCAGTCCGGCCGCGATGCGCGCGGCGGGTTGTCGCAAGTCGTGTGAGCCATGGGTCATGCGGTTTGCTCGATCATCGCCTTGGAAAGGTCATTTGACCGCATTGCTAAAGCAATCATCGCCAATGCGCCAGCATCGGTTTGGGTGGACAGAACGGCATTAATGTGGCGATGAGGCGTTCAGCCTCATTCCTTCGTTCATTTTTAGCGCCCCATCGGCTTCTAGCGGCCAAGCACCAGCTGGACCGACCCGGCGTGGGGTCGAACCGGTCCAGGGAATTCCGCCGCTCTCGATGAGGCTTCAGCTTGATTGACGGCGCAGGAACGCCGGAATCTCGAGTTGATCCTCTTCGTTGGAGCGGGATTGATACGCAGCCCTACCGTGCTGATCGAGCGGCTGTTGCGGCGCGCGCGCCAGCTGCTGCTGCTGCGGACGTTTGCCATATTCGGCGTGAACCGGATTTGGCTGCTGCGGGCGCTGCAGCGCCGGCGCCGGCGGATGCTTCATCTGCGGGGCGGCCGGGCGCTCATGGTGCGAAGGGACGCCCTCATCCTGCCGGCTCGTGCCGAAAGAGGCGAGACGCTCAAGCAACGAGCGGCGCTTTGCTTCCGGATGCGGCTGCGCCGGGACTTCGCCGCGCTGAGCGCGGATCTGATTCTGGGCCGGCAGGGGCAGATCGTCGATCTGAGGCATTCTCTGCTGCCGCACGACCGGCGACTCGGGCGCGCCCGGGACGAATGGACCCGGCTCAAAATGGTCGTTCGCGCGGGCATGCTGCTGCACAGGCTCGAGATAGCGCTGCGGCTGCGGCGATGCCTCTTGAATGTAGACGCCTTGTTGCGAGGTCGGGGCCGCGGGCGCGAATTGCTGCGGAGCCGGAGTCTGAGGAGCGCGCTCCTCATAGACTTGTCGGGCGGGGGCGGCGTAGGGCTCCGGCGCGGCGCTGGGATAGGTTTGCTGCGAGATCGTCTCAATCGGACGCGCAGCGGTTTGCGCCCGCAAGCGATTGGCGACCTCGGTGATGCGGGTTTCGGCGGCCGTCGGCTCCTGCGCTCCAATCGGATGATCGATGCCCGTCGCGACGACCGATACCCTGACGATCCCGTCAAGGCTCGAATCGAAGGTCGCGCCGAGAATGATATTGGCGTCCTCGTCAACCTCCTGGCGAATGCGGCCCGCCGCCTCGTCGACTTCATAGAGGGTAAGATCGTTGCCGCCGGTGATCGAGATGAGCAGGCCCCGCGCGCCTTTCATCGAGACCTCATCCAGCAGCGGATTGGCGATGGCGGCCTCGGCGGCGAGAATCGCGCGCCTGTCGCCCGAAGCCTCGCCGGTGCCCATCATGGCTTTGCCCATCTCGCGCATGATGGCGCGGACGTCGGCGAAGTCGAGATTGATCAGGCCTTCCTTGACCATCAGATCGGTGATGCAGGCGACGCCCGAATAGAGCACCTGATCAGCCATGGCGAACGCATCGGCGAAGGTGGTTTTCTCGGTCGCGATGCGGAACAGATTCTGGTTCGGGATGATGATCAGCGTGTCGACCGCTTTTTGCAGTTCGCCGATGCCCGATTCGGCGACGCGCATCCGCCGCGAGCCTTCAAACTGGAACGGCTTGGTGACGACGCCAACCGTCAAAATTCCCATCTCCCGCGCGGCCCGCGCGATGACGGGCGCTGCGCCGGTGCCGGTGCCGCCGCCCATGCCGGCGGTGACGAACACCATATGCGCGCCGGTGAGATGGTCGCGGATTTCCTCGATCGCCTCTTCAGCCGCCGCGCGCCCGACTTCGGGATAGGATCCCGCGCCAAGGCCCTCAGTCACCTGAAGGCCCATCTGGATGATGCGCTCAGCTTTCGATGAGGTGAGAGCTTGGGCGTCGGTATTCGCGACGATGAAGTCGACCCCGATCAGTCCCGATACTATCATGTTGTTGACGGCGTTGCCGCCCGCTCCACCGACGCCGCACACCATGATACGCGGCTTCAGTTCCCGGAGCTCCGGGGCTTTGAGATTGATCGTCATCGTCTGGCCTCTCGACGTTGGAGCGCCGGTAAGGGTCGCCCAGGTTTGCTTCATTGCTTATTTTGACGAAGTCGAAGAGGCCGCCACCTCCTTTTCCTCGTCGGATAATTCTTAAAAACTGCTCTTTAGCCATCGGCCAACCCGGCCGATGTATCCGTCCGCCTCCAGGTCCTGCGCCTGTGTTCTGCGCGAGGGCCGGAAATGTTCATTGCCGCTTACCTGCGGGTAGACGAGGAGCCCAACCGCCGCAGAGAAGGCAGGGCTCTTCGCCGATTCGGGAAGCCCCTGAACGCCGAGCGGCCTGCCGGTGCGAACCTGCCCTGAGATGATTCGCTTGGCCGCCTCGGGCAACCCGGTGAGCTGGCTCGCGCCTCCGGTGAGGACGATCCGGCGTCCTGCATGAGCCGGAAAGCCCGCGCGCTTCAACCGATCGCGCACCAGTTCAAGGATTTCCTCTGCGCGCGGTCTGATGATCGCGATCAGATTGGCCTTGGGCAGATGCGCCGGATGCTCGCCGTCCTCGCCGACCTGGACGACTGCGATCGTTTCGCGTTCGTCCGAGGCCGTCGGCAGACAGGCGCCGTAAAGAGTCTTCAGCCGTTCGGCATCGGCGAGCCTTATGCTCAGACCGCGTGCGATATCCGTCGTGACATGATTGCCGCCAACGGCGAAAGCATCGACATATGTCAGATTGCCGCCCGAGAAGACGCTGACGGAAGTCGTGCCTGCGCCCATGTCGATCAAGGCGGCGCCAAGTTCGGCTTCGTCATCGGCGAGCGTCGACAGGCCCGCCGCGTAAGGCGTCGCAACCATGGCGTCGACCGTCAAATGGCAACGCTCCACAGCCAGCATCAGGTTCCGCGCGGCTGCCGCATCGCAGCTCAAGACATGCATATCGGCGCCGAGCTCCTCGCCGATCATGCCCTTTGGATCCTCGATGTGGCGGGTTTGCCCGAGCGAAAAGCCGATCGGCAAGGAATGTAGAACCGCACGGCCATCGCGGCCGCCGCGCGCCGTGCAGGCCTCAAGCACGCGGTGCACATCGGCCTGCGTCACCGCCCGGCCGGCAATCGCGACTTTGGCGTCAAATAGCTGCGAGCCGAGCCGACCCCCTGTCGCGTTGATGATGACGCTTTCGACCTCAACGCCCGCCATCCTCTCAGCCGCATCAACGGCGAGCCGGATCGCGTCTTCAACCGCGTCCATATCGATCACGGTCCCGCCTTTGATCCCACGCGAGCGCTGATGCCCGATGCCGAGAATGCGGCAGCGATGCGTGCGCCCGCGCAAAGATTCGGACGGCCCGGTCGGATTGAGCCGCGCGATCAGACAGACGATCTTCGAGGTTCCAATGTCGAGCACCGATAGAATGGCGCTCTTGCGTTCCGACAAGGGTCGCAAACGCGGCGGCAGCATCGAATTCATGTCTGACCGCCTTTCGACTTCGGCTTGTGGGCGATCATTTCCGCGCGCGCGGCGGCGGCCTCTTCGGTCAGCCGCGCCACCATGCGGCCCGGCTGACGCAAATCGATCGACAGAATGTCTTTGTCGAGAACGTGCGACTCGCGTTGGAGCTTGACGAGGCTCGCAACGGCGGCTTCAGGATCGATCTCGGGCAGGAGAATGTCGATCCCGTCGGTTGTTTTCAGATCCCAGCGCCGCCCGGCGACGAGAACGCCAGCTCGGATCCGGTCACGCAAATCGCCTGTCGCATCAAGAAGCGCAAGATATTCGCCAAGCCTCGCATTGGCGCCGGGGCCAACGACGAACGGCAGATGCATGGAGCGCTGGTCGCGCATCGCATCGAGGCGCATGCCGTCGGCGGCGACGATGTTCACCTGGCCGTCGTCCTGCCACAAAGCGGCGGGCTGACGCTCCTCGACCTCAATCATAAGCCGATCCGGGTAGAGTTTCGTGATGCTCGCGTCTTTGACGAGCGGAAGCTTTTGCAGCCGCTCGCGAACTTTTGCGACATCGAGGAACGGCAGCGAATTGCGCGGACTGATGCCGGCCGCGGCGAGCACGTCGGCTTCGTCGAGTTCGCTCTGACCCGTGATCGTCACCGCTTTGATGTCGAAACCGAAGGCTTTGGCGAGAATATCCGAAGGATCGCCTTCTGCGGCGATGAAAGCGTCATAGTGACCGCCCTTCACGACGCCATATGCGGCTGTCGAAACAAATAGCGCAGCGACGAAAAAATAGGTGGCTCCTGGGCCGCTCAAGGGCGTGAGAAAGCGATGACGCAGGCCGAGCTTGCGCCGCCGCGCGCGCGGCCTTGCTGCGAGGCGCGAGGCCTCCGGCTCCCGAACAATCAACGCGCCGCCCGCACCCGCATAAGCCAATGTCCGCGGCGCAAATCCAATCTCCGTCTCTCTCAACGATCGCAGGAGGCGTCTTGGACCATCCATCGAACTAGCTCACCAAACGTCAGGCCGGCAAAGGCGGCGATTTCAGGCACGAGCGACGTCTCGGTCATTCCGGGTTGGCTATTGACCTCCAGCACGACGAGTTCCCCGGTACCCCCGGGAGAATCGTCGAAACGGAAGTCGGTCCGGCTTACCCCACGACAGCCGAGCGCTCTGTGCGCCATAAGTGCTAACTCTTGTACATTTTGGTAAACAAACTCTTTAAGATTTGCCGGAAGGATGTGGATGGACCCTCCCTTGGCGTATTTTGCGTCATAATCGTACCACCCGCCATCGGCTGCGCGGATCTCGATCACGTCATAGGCTTTGTCGCCGATGACGGCGCAGGTGAGTTCGCGCCCGGCGACAAATCGCTCGACCAGAACCATCTCGCCAAAGGGCCAATCCGCCCGCGTCAGCTCCTGCGGCGGATGGGCTTGATCAGCGCGGACAATGATCACGCCGAAGGAGGAGCCCTCGCTGATCGGCTTCACCACATAGGGCGGCGGCAAGACATGGCGCTTAGCCGCCTCGAGCCGATCGACCGTGCGGCCGGTCGCGACCGGAACCCCCGCCGCCTGCAACACATCCTTTGCGCGATCCTTCCGCATGGCGAGGGCGGAGGCCAGCACGCCGGAATGGGTGTAAGGAATTTGCAACATTTCTAGGATGCCCTGGATGATTCCATCCTCGCCAAATCGCCCGTGCAGAGCATTGAACGCGACGTCCGGCCGCAAGGCGGCCAAAGTTTCGCCAATCCGCCGATCGACGTCGAGGCGCGTGACGCGAAAGCCTTCGGCCTCAAGAGCGAGGGTGCAAGCCTCCCCCGAGCGCAGCGAAACCTCGCGCTCGGCCGAAAATCCGCCCATCAACACGGCGACGTGCTTTGTCATATTAAAGGTCCAATTCGTTCTAGCAGTTTCCCGTATTTGGGCGGCCGGTTTATGAGGGTTTCGGATTACCCGACCGAAAGCAAGCTCACTCGGCCGCCCCAACCCGCAAAATCTCCCATTCGAGCGCGACGCCGCTTTTCTCCAGCACCCGATCGCGAACCAATTCGCCGAGAGCTTCGAGATCGGCGGCCCGGGCGCCGCCGCGATTGATCAGAAAATTGCAATGCAATTCCGAAACCTGCGCGTCGCCGACGGCGAGTCCGCGGCAGCCCGCCACATCAATCAATTCCCACGCTTTCTGGCCGGGCGGGTTTTTGAATGTCGAGCCGCCGGTGCGCGTGTTGACCGGCTGCGTCTTTGCGCGCTGCTGGGATATTTCCGCCATCTCCGCCAGAATCGCATCGGGATCGCCGGCGACGCCCGCAAAAACGGCATGGGTAAAGATGACGTCGTCCTTGACGCCGCAATGGCGATAGGAAAATCCCATGTCAGCGTTGGAGAATTCGAGAATCCGGCCGGTCCGGTCGACGCCGCGGCAAGAGACGAGGCAATCCTTCACCTCGGCGCCATAGGCCCCGGCGTTCATGCGCAGCGCGCCGCCGACGCTGCCCGGTATGCCGCGCAGAAACGATAAGCCGGCGATCCCCGCTTTGGCGGCGGCCAAGGCCAGCTTCACATCCCGCGCGCCGGCGCCGGCCGCAATCGAGGAGCCTTCAATGGCCATCGTCTCGAAAGCGCGGCCAAGCCGGATCACGATCCCGGCGACGCCGCCGTCGCGGATGAGCAGGTTTGAACCGAGCCCCAGGGTCAGAATTTTTTGAGCGGGATCGAGACGCCGCAAAAAATAGGCGAGATCGTTTTCGTCTGCGGGCTCGAAGAGAATCTGCGCAGAGCCGCCCGTCCGGAACCAAGTGAACCCCGCCAACGGAGCATGAGCCGTCAGCGTCCCTCGCAGATCGGGCATTTTTTCGCGCAGAGCCGGAGCGATGTCGGGAAAGGACACGGGGCGCAGCCTTCCCGCATCAGCGGCAAGAGAACAGAAGATCTGGACTCATGCCTTATCTCCCGCGGCGAGTTCACCGGGGAGCGCATAGGCCCATTGCGTAATATTGCCGGCGCCGAGAAGGACGACATAATCGCCCGGCATGGCCAGAGGACGGACGAGGCTTGCAAGATCGGCCGGACTTGGCAAGGCCAACGCTTGCCGATGCCCGCGCGCCTTGATCGCTGCGACAAGCGCGTCGCGATCAACTCCCTCGATCGGCGCTTCGCCGGCGGCGTAAACGTCGGCGACGATCACCACGTCGGCGTCGTTGAAGCAGCCCGCGAATTCGTTGAACAGCGACTGCAGGCGAGTGTAGCGATGCGGTTGCACGACGGCGATGACGCGGCCCTTGGTGGAGGCCCGCGCCGCCCGCAAAACGGCGGCGATCTCGACCGGATGGTGGCCGTAGTCGTCAAATATTATCGCGCCGTTCCATTCGCCGGTGCGGGTGAACCGCCGCTTGACGCCGCCGAAATCGGCGAGCGCGCCGCGGATCGCGTCGGCGCTCATGCCAAGCTGATGCGCTACGGCGAGCGCTGCGGTCGCATTCAGGGCATTGTGATGGCCGGGCATCGGCATCAGAATCTTTTCGATCACCGTCTGGCCGCCCGTCTTGCGATCGCGGATGATCGCGCTGAAACGCGAGATGCCTCCCGAAAGATCGATATCGACGAGCCTGACGTCAGCCTGCGGATTTTCGCCATAGGTGATGACGCGGCGGTCTTCGATCTGGCCGACAAGCTCCTGCACTGTCGGATGATCGAGGCACATCACGGCGAAACCATAGAATGGAATATTCTCGATGAAGGCGCGGAAGGCCGCCTTGATTGCGTCGAATGTTCCAAAATGATCGAGATGTTCGGGATCGATATTGGTGACGATCGCGACGTCGGCGGGCAATTTGAGGAATGTGCCGTCGCTTTCATCGGCCTCGACCACCATCCAGTCGCCGGCGCCGAGCCGCGAATTCGTGCCATAGGCGTTAATGATGCCGCCATTGATGACCGTTGGATCGAAACGGCCGGCCTCCAGCAATGTCGCAACGAGCGAGGTGGTGGTCGTCTTGCCATGAGTGCCGGCTATGGCGACGCATTGCTTGAGGCGCATGAGTTCGGCGAGCATTTCCGCGCGGCGCACCACAGGCAGCCGCTTCTCGCGCGCTAGCTCCAGCTCGGGATTGTCGCGCTTGATGGCGGTCGAGACGACGACCACTTCAGCTGCGCCAAGATTTGACGGGCGATGGCCGATATGGACCTCAGCGCCCTTCTTGCGCAAACGGAGAACATTGGCGTTCTCGGCGGCGTCCGAACCCTGAACGGCATAGCCGAGATTGAGCAAAACCTCGGCGATGCCGGACATGCCAATGCCGCCGATGCCGATGAAATGAATGGGTCCTAGTTCCTGCGGAAGTTTCATTGCTTCTTTTTCTGTTCAGTTTCGGCAACGATGCGAAGCACGAGATCGGCGAGCCGATCGGCGGCGTCGGAAATGCCGGCGTTTTTCGCCGCCGTCGCGCGGCGGTCAAGATTTGCATGATCGCTTTGCGCCTCGATCAAGGCATTCGCCAGCCATTGCGGCGAAAATGCGCTTTGCGCGATGACGATGGCCGCGCCGCTGGCGGCGAACTGCTGCGCATTGGCGGCCTGATCCTGATCCAGCGCATGGGGTAGCGGAACCAGAATGGCGGACCGGCCGATCACGCCGAGTTCCGAAACCGTCGAGGCCCCGGCTCGGCCGATGACGAGATGCGCGGCGGCGATGCGATGCGGCAAGTCGGGAAAGAAAGGCTTGACCTCGGCATCAACGCCAAGGCGCTGATATGCCTCGCGCACTCGCGTCTCGTCTTCGCCGCGCGCCTGCTGGACCACAATAAGATGTTTGCGCGCGATATCCGGCATGAGTTCGATGGCGGCCGGGACCACATCCGACATGATCCGCGCGCCTTGGGAGCCTCCGGTGACGAGCAGCCGCAACTTCCCATCGGCAAAAGCGGGAAACGCGATTTTGGAGGCCTCGGTCACCATCGGGCGCACCGGGTCGCCGGTCAGATGCGCCTTGGCCGCGATTTTTTCACTGACGCCGCCGAGCGTCTCGAACCCTTTGGCGATGGCGTCGACGCGCGAGGCGAGGAACAAATTGGCTTTGCCGATCACCGCGTTGCCTTCATGCAGGACTGTCGGCACATGAAGATGCGTTGCCGCCAGAACGGGAGGCACGCTCGGATAACCGCCAAAGCCGACCAGCGCCAGAGGCCGAATGCGTTTGATCAGGCTTCGCGCCGCGAGCGTTCCGCGCAGCAAAGCCAAACCAGCAGCGGCGCGCGAGACAATCCCGCCGCCTCTCGGCGATGCGGAGCTGACAATGTGAATTGCCCGAGCCGGAAACGCCGCGCCATATTTCTGGGCGCGCTCATCGGTAAAAAGTTCGACCGCAAAGCCCCGCGCCAAAAATGCGTTGCTCAAGGCTTCGGCCGGGAACAAGTGCCCCCCGGTGCCGCCGGCCGCTAGGAGAATCGGGCGCTTCTCGCTCAAGCGTAGTTCTCCTGGGCGCTGGCGAGAATGCGAGATCCTGGCCGCTTTCGCATAACCGCAATCAGAAAGCCGATCGCCAGCGCCAGGGAGACCAGCGATGAGCCGCCGTAGGAAATGAAAGGCAAGGTCATGCCCTTGGCGGGCATGAGATGAAGATTGACCGCCATGTTGATCGCGCTCTGAATGCCGAACATCATGACGAGCCCAGCGGCGGCGAAGCGGCAGAACGGATCTTCGCTGCGCGAGGCGACGAACAGGCCGCGCAAGACGATGAAGGCGAAGATTGAAGCAATGACAAGGCAGGCGGCGATGCCGAATTCTTCGCCCGTGACCGCGAAGATAAAATCGGTGTGGGCGTCGGGAAGGATGCGCTTGACCGTGCCTTCGCCCGGCCCTTTGCCGAACCATCCGCCGGACAGAAAACTGTCCAGCGCCGTATCCACCTGGAATGTGTCGACGATGCCGCCGCCCGCTGCAGGATCAATAAATTTGATCACGCGCTCTCGAACGTGGGGAACGAGTTTATAGGCGATCAAAACGCCGCCGAACCCCGCTCCGCCGATGCCGACCACCCAGAACCAATGCAGTCCGGCCATGAAGAAAAGCGCCGACCAGACCAGCGTGATCAGCAGCGTCTGACCAAAGTCAGGTTGCAGGATCAGGGGGATGATCGTCAGCGGCAATAACAGCAGCGCAAACAAATTACCCGGCACGTCGCGCCGCCGGCCGCCCTCGGCGAAGGCCCAGGCCGCAAGAATAACGAAAGCAGGTTTTAGGAACTCAGAAGGCTGAACGCCAAAGATCCAGCGTCGCGACCCCTTCACTTCATGCCCAAAGAGCAGCGCGGCGATGATCAAAGCCAACGATACGACGAACACGACAAGCGCCACGCGCCGCACTTGCCGCGGCGAAAGGAAAGAGGTGAGAAGCAGCACGATTATGGTCGGGATCAACGCAAGAGCTTGCCGATGCACGAAATGAAACGTCGGCAGGCCAAGCCGCTCCGCAACTGGCGGACTGCCAGCCATGGTCAGAACCAGACCGAGGACGATCAGCGCCGCGACGGCAGCCAGCATCCAGCGATCGATCGTCCACCACCAGTTCGCCAAAGCCGAACGTTCCGCGCGCGATACCATATCTTGCGTCCCCCAACCTCTCGCCGCCGCTTAAGTCTTCCCCGCAATCAAGGCTTTGGCGAGATCGCGAAAACGATCGCCGCGCTTTTCAAAATCCGAAAACTGATCGAACGAGGCGCAGGCCGGCGACAACAGAACCACAGGATCGTCGATCGCGCTTTCTTCTGCGTCCCGCGCCGCTTTTGGAACGGCGTTTTCCAGCGTTTCGCGAAATTCAAATGGGAAAGAATCGCCGATCGTCGCCGCAAATTCCGCGCTCGCCTCGCCGATCAGATACGCTTTGACGATCTTCGGGAACAAGGGCCGCAGCGGCTCGATGCCGCCCTGTTTCGCCCGGCCGCCAAGGATCCAGAAGATTCTGTCAAACGACAATAGCGCCTTTTCGGCGGCGTCGGCGTTGGTCGCTTTGGAATCATTGACGAGCAGAACTTTACCTTTGCGTCCGACCTCCTCGAGACGATGCGCAAGGCCGGGGAAGGTGGAAAGGCCCTTCGCGACGCAATCGACATCGAGACCGAGGCAACTCAGCGCCGCGACGGCCGCGGCGGCATTCTGCCCATTATGCGCGCCGCGCAGCGAAGCGATGCCGGACAAATCCGCGATCAGGCTGGATCGCCCGCCGGCGCGGCGAAAGAGGGATGAGCCCTCGAAGACGACGCCGTTCTCAATCTTGCGGCCAGCCGCCGAAATCTGCATGACCTGCCGCCCTGCCGCGGTCAATTCCTCCGCGATCTTGCGCGTAAAATCATCATCGACGCCGATCACGGCGTGGTCGGCGTTGCGAACCAGCCGCGCCTTGATGGCGGCGTAGTTTTCCATTGTCCCATGGCGATCAAGATGGTCCGGAGTGACGTTGAGAAGAATGCCGACGGAGGCGTCAAGCGAGGGCGAAAGATCGACCTGATAGGACGAACACTCAATCACATGGACGCGGTCGCGGCTCGGCGGCTGCAAGGCCAGAATGGGCGTGCCGATATTGCCGCCGATCTCGACGGAATGACCCATGCTGCGAAACAAATGCGCGACAAGCGCCGTCGTCGTCGATTTTCCATTGGTGCCAGTGATCGCGACGAAGGGCGCCCCTGGCGCAATTTTTTTGCGCTCGCGACAAAAAAGTTCGATGTCGCCGATGACTTCAACCCCGGCCTCCTTCGCCTTCAGCACGGTCCAATGCGGCGCCGGATGCGTCAGCGGCACGCCGGGAGCGAGCGCCAGCGCCGCAAACTCCCGCCAATCCGCCGACGCCAAATTTTCTATTCTCAGTCCCACAGCGCGCGCCTTTTCCCGCGCGTGCTCATTGTCGTCCCAAACCTTCACTCGCGCCCCGCCCGCGACGAGCGCTTGCGCCGTGACAAATCCCGAACCGCCGAGACCGAAGACGGCGACGGATTTGTCCTTGAAGACCGTGACCGGGGTCATTTTTTACCTCAGCTTCAGGGTCGAGAGGCCGATCAGCGCCAGCACGAAGGCAATGATCCAGAATCGCACCACGACCTGCGACTCGGACCAGCCGAGCTGCTCGAAATGGTGGTGGATCGGAGCCATCTTGAAGACGCGTTTGCCGGTCAGCTTGAACGAGATGACTTGCACGATGACCGAAAGAGTCTCGACGACAAAAAGGCCGCCGACGATCCCCAAAACGATCTCGTGCTTGACCGCGACGGCGATGGTGCCGAGCAGTCCGCCAAGAGCGAGCGATCCGGTGTCGCCCATAAAGATCTGCGCCGGCGGGGCGTTGAACCAGAGAAAGCCAAGACCTGCGCCAATCACGGCCCCAGTGATGACAGCGAGTTCTCCGGCGCCGGGGACGAAATTAATGCCGAGATAGGTCGAGAAAATCGCATTGCCGGCAAGATAGGCGATGATGCCAAAGGCGCCCGTCGCGATCATCACCGGCACGATGGCGAGACCATCCAATCCGTCGGTGAGGTTGACCGCATTGCCGGCGGCGACGATGACAAACGGCCCGAAAATGAGAAAGAACAGGCCAAGGTCGGCGACGAACCCATTTACGGCCGGCAAAGCAAGCGCAGTCGTATGGGGCGTGCCTAGCTTCATCATCGCAAAACAAGCGATCACCGCAATCGCGACCTCGCACAGAAGCCGCCGCCGTCCCGAAAAGCCATTATGCGATTGCTTCGTGACCTTCAGATAATCATCGTAAAAGCCGATCAGCCCGAAGCCGGTCATGACGAAGAGAACAATCCAGACATAATGATTGTGCAGATTGGCCCAGAGCAAGGTGGAGACGATGAGCCCCGAAAGGATCATCAATCCGCCCATCGTCGGCGTCCCCTTTTTGGTCAGGAGATGCGACTGCGGACCGTCGTCGCGGATCGGTTGCCCTTTGCCTTGTTTGAGGCGCAAGGCCGCGATGATCCGAGGCCCAAGGAAGAACACGAAAAACAACGCCGTCGCGGTGGCTCCGCTAGTGCGGAACGTAATGTAGCGAAATAGGTTGAGCGGTCCAAAAAGGGTCGAAAACTCAGCGAGCCAGGTCAACATTTCATGAATCCCGCCGGGTTTGCGCCGCGTCCAAATCCGCGCCGCGCTGTTTCAACGCGCCGACGATCGCGCTCATTTTGCTGCCGTTCGATCCCTTGACGATGACGATGTCGCCGGCCCGAATCGCGGCGGCGACCGCAGGCTCGAGTGCGCTGGCGGCTTCGCGCCATTTGCCCCGCAAGGGCTTCGGCAACGCATCAAACAAATGCTTCACCAATGGTCCCGCCGCATAGACGAGATCGATATGATTGGCTCTGATATCCTCGGCGAGTTCCGCGTGCATCGCGCCGGCGTCGCGGCCGAGTTCGAGCATGTCGCCAAGAACCGCGATGCGGCGCCCTGGCTCCTCAAGAGGCAAAGCGCCAGCCAGCTCAAAAGCCGCGCGCATCGACGCGGGATTGGCGTTGTAGCTTTCATCGATCAATGTGTAAGGCCCATCCTTTGCGTTGAGAGTCAGCCTCTGGCCGCGTCCCGGCTGGGCGGCGAAAAAAGCCGACGCGCCTGCGGCGACGTCGAGATCTACGCCAAAAGCTTTGGCGGCGAGCAGAACGCTGAGTGAATTCATGGCGAGATGGCGCCCCGGCGCGCCGAGACGATAGATCAGGCGCCGGCCGCAGACGATCGCCTCGACGATCGAGTGGTCCGCCGCCAGTTTCACGCTGATCAATTTTGCGTCCGCGTTTTCATGTTCGCCGAAGCTCGCGACATGGCCGGCGGCGGAGTCCTTCGCGTGACCGAGAAGGCGCTCATAATGCGCATTGTCGCGCGGCAGAATCGCGACGCCGCCGGGCGTCAGGCCGGAAAAGATCTCGGCCTTGGCGTCGGCGATCGCCTCGACGCTGTCGAAATTCTCGATATGGACTGGAGCGACCGCCGTGATGATCGCCACATGCGGGCGCACCATCGCGGCGAGGGGCGCGATTTCGCCGTGGTGGTTCATGCCGATTTCGAAAATGCCGAATTGCGATGGCTTTGGCATGCGCGCAAGGGTCAGCGGCACGCCCCAATGATTGTTGTAGGAGGCGACCGAGGCGTGTGCGCCCCCGCCCTGCGTCAGCACCAGCCGCAAAGCCTCTTTCGTCGATGTCTTGCCAACAGACCCTGTGACAGCGACGATGCGCGCTTTTGTGCGCGCCCGCGCGGCGACGCCGAGCCGCTCCAGAGCTGGAAGAACATCGCGGACGACATACAGCGGACCCAGCTGCGCCAGCGCATCAGCATGGGCTTCATCGACTACCGCCGCAAGGGCTCCTTTGGCGAAAGCCGCGGCGACGTAATCATGGCCATCGCTGTTGGCGCCGTTGATGGCGAAAAAGAGATCGCCGCTTTGAAGCGTTCGTGTGTCGATCGAAATTCCGTTCGCGCCGCCTTGTGGAACGCCCCCGCTCACCCGCGCCGCAAGAGGCGCGACAAGCCCAAGACTGGTCCACAAAATATCGCCGGGCCCCCCAGTCGCGCCGTCTCTTGCCTGCGGCTCCGGGGCGTCGCGGATGCTGATCTCGCTCATGCCGCATAATCCTTCAGCGCCGCGCGGACGCAGTCGGAATCCGAAAACGGCAGCGTGATGTCGCCGACGATCTGGCCGGTTTCATGACCTTTGCCGGCGATGAGAAGCCCATCATCGGGGCCAAGCAAAGCGACCGCTTCGGCGATCGCGCTCGCCCTGTCGCCGATTTCGCGGACATTTGCCGCCCCGGCGGCCCCGGCCAGGATGGCTTTGCGGATCGCGGCCGGATTTTCCGAGCGTGGGTTGTCGTCGGTAACGATGACCAAATCGGCGAGCCGCGCCGCCACATCGCCCATGATCGGACGCTTTCCCGGGTCGCGGTCGCCGCCGCAGCCGAAAACGACAACGAGCTTCCCGCGCAAATAAGGCCTCAGCGTGCGGAGAACCTTGTCGAGCGCATCGGGCTTATGGGCATAATCGACATAGATCGGCGCGCCCTGGCGCTGTCCGACGCGTTCGAGGCGCCCCGGCGCGCCCTCGATCCGCTCCAGCGCGGCGAAGACCGTGTCGGAAGGGCTTCCCGTCGCCAGGCAAAGCCCCGCCGCAACGAGGGCGTTCGAGGCTTGAAAGGCGCCGGCAAGCGGGAGCGTCAGCTTAACGGCCTCCCCTGCGTAAGCGATCTCCAGCCGCGTCGAAACATTGTCCGGCTGCGCGGCGAGAAGTTTTAGCGTTTGGCCTTTGCGCCCGGTGCTGAAAACACGGAGCCCCCGCGCCTCGCAGGCGGCTATGACCTTCTCGGCCACACCGCTGTCGGCGTCGACCACGGCGCTCTGGCCCGGCTCCAACAAGCGCTCGAACAGCTGAAGCTTGGCGGCAAAATAGTCTTCGAGCGTCGCATGATAGTCGAGATGGTCGCGCGACAGATTGGTGAAGGCCGCAGCCTTGAGCCGCACGCCATCGAGCCTGTGCTGAACAATTCCGTGGGAGGAAGCCTCCAGCGCTAGATGCGTGACGCCGGCCCCGGCGAGTTGATCCAGCGTTTTGTGTAAGGTCACGGAATCGGGCGTCGTCAGCGAACCGTAAACCGACCCCGACGGCGCAACGACCCCAAGCGTGCCTAAAGAGGCGGCGGCTAAACCTTGCGCAGCCCAGATCTGGCGCACGAAGGCCGCGACCGAGGTTTTGCCGCTGGTCCCGGTGATGGCGACGACAGTTTCGGGCTGGCGCGGAAAGAATTGCGCGCTCGCCTTCGCCAGAGCGGCGCGCGCGTCATCGACCTTGATAAAGACGCCGGCTCCAATCGGCATTTCGGGCGCGCGCTCGCCGACGATCGCGAAGGCTCCCTGCCGCACCGCTTGCGGCGCGAAGGCGAGCCCATCCGTTTTTGTCCCAGGCAAAGCGAAAAACACGGTTCCAACTGTCGCGGCGCGGCTGTCGCAGCTGACGCCCGCAACTTCCCGGCCAGCAAAATCCTGTGGGATTTCAATGTCTGGAAGCAGCTCGGAAAGGCGCATCAATGCTCCTTTCCGCCGGTCGCCGGCACGTTGGCCTGGCTATAGCCAAGCTTGGCGAGCAGCGGGAACGGCTGCGTCGGCAGCTCAAATCGCGGCGGAATGCCAAGCAAAGGCCCGACCCTCTCGATGATCTTGCCGGTGACGCTGCCGGAATTCCACGCCGCCGTGCGATATCCGCCGGTCTCCGGCAGACCTTGCGGCTCGTCCATCAGCGTCAAAATCAAATATTTCGGCTTGTCGGCCGGCAGAATCGCCATAAAAGTCGTGAACACCTTATCCTTGGCGTAATGTCCGTGGACGATTTTGTCGGCGGTGCCAGTCTTGCCGCCAATGAAATAGCCCTTGATGTCGGCCATTTTCGCCGAACCGATTTCCGCGTTGAGACGCATCAGATAACGAAGCGACTCCGAGGTCTCGGGTTTGATGACGCGCGGCGCGTCTTTCTTAGCCTCCTCCTCGTTCCTCTTCAAGAAGGTCGGGTTGACCAGCAGTCCACCATTGGAAAGCGCGCCAACAGCCATCATCGCCTGCAAGGGAGCAACATTAAGGCCCTGTCCGAAGGCGATCGTCATTGTATTGAGCTCGCCCCAGTTTTTGGGAACCAGCGGGTCGGCCGTCTCGGGCAATTCCGTGTGCAGACGGGTCAACTGCCCCATTTTGCGCAGGAAAGCCTTGTGTCCTTCGACGCCAACCATCAGCGCCATGCGCGCGGCGCCGATATTCGATGAGAAAGTGAAAACCTCCGGCACTGTCAAAAGCCGGTGCTGAGCGTGGAAATCGTGGATCGTAAAGCGGCCGTAACGGAGCGAATCCCGCGCGTCGATCCGCGAATTGAGATTGACCTTCCCCTGATCGAGCGCCATTGCGACGGAAATCGCCTTGAAGGTCGAGCCCATTTCATAAACGCCGACGGAGATGCGGTTGATGTGGTTGGGATCCAGCGCGTCAGCCGGATCGTTCGGATCGTAATCCGGCAGCGACGCCATCGCGATGACTTCGCCGGTATTGATGTCGAGGATGACGGCGCCGCCCGCCTTCGCCTTGAACTTGGCGATGCCCTTGGCCAGTTCGTCGCGCACGGCGAAAGTCGCCTTGAGATCGAGCGAGCTAACGATCGGCTTCAGATCTTCCGGCGTCAGACTGAAGCCCGCACCATGCAGATCTGCCAGGCCCTGGCCGTCGATGTATTTTTCGAGCCCCGAGATGCCGACGCCGTCGAGATTGGCGAAACCCAGAACATGGGCGGCCACAGGGCCATTGGGATAGACTCGCTTGTTTTCAGGCAAAAACCCAACGCCCGGAAGGCCTAGGCGATAGACTTCCTGCTGCTGTTTTGGCGTGATCGCGCGTTTGACCCAGACGAACCCCTTGCGCGAACCAAGGCGCGTGCGCAGCTCGGTCGCGTCGACATCCGGAAGCACGGCGGTGAGAAGCTCGACCGCCTCATCCTTGTCGATGATGCGGCGCGGTTCGGCAAAAACCGACATGACTTTGACGTCGGTCGCCAGAACTTCGCCGTTGCGGTCGAGAATATCGGGCCGCGCCGCGGCGACGACATCGGTCCCGCCGCGTTTGGCGCTCCCTGTCTGCTGCTCCTGATGCAGACCGAAATAGATCAACTTGCCGCCGATGATTGCATAAAGGGCGATAAAGACGCAGGCGATCAGTTTAATGCGCCCAGAGCTTTTGTGGAGCTTCGTCGAAAATACATCAACGAGAATGCTCTTTATTCGACCGCGACTCGGGGTTATTCCGCCCGGCGCTACGCTCTCCCCATCTCTGTCATGAGAATCAAAGCCCTCAACCATATTGGCGCCAACTTCATCTTGTCAGGGTGGACGGGGTGGTTGGCCCCGCGACGGAGCCCTCATTCGGCGTATTGGTCGGCTCCGCCAATCCAAGCGCTTCGAGCTTGTCGCCGATCGCGTCGGTCCTCGCGGTCTTCGACGGCAGAGCGTCGGCGTTGGCGATCTGGCGCAAGGAAACTGGCTGCAGAGTGAGGAATTTGTCGGCGAGGGCCTCAATGCGCTCCGGCCGCGTCAGATGCGCCCATTCGGCGCGCAACATGGCGATCTGATCCTGCTCTTCCTTGATCTCGTGTTTCAGCTTCACGATTCTTTCGGCGTGGAAAATCGTCTCGTATTTGATCGAATAGGCATAAATCGCCGAACCGATCAGCGCCGCGACCGCGAGGAGGTTCAGAAAGCGCACCATCTCAACGCCCCTTCGGATTGCGCTGCGGCAGTCTTGCGAGCGCTAGAAGATTGTCGCCGACAGGCCGCGGCGGGGCCGATGTGCGCACCCCGTGGCGCAGCTTTGCGGAGCGCGCGCGCGGATTGGCGGCGACCTCGGAATCTGAGGGCGTCACCGGCTGTTTGCCAGGCAAAAGGAAGGTCGGCGGCGGCGGCGGCGCTTCGCCCGGCAGCAGCCGCGACGGCGCCGCCCCGCGTCCCGAACGGCTCGCGAAAAACTGCTTGACGATGCGATCTTCGAGCGAATGGAAAGTCACGACGACGAGCTTTCCACCGGGCCTCAGGATCGATTCCGCGCCGGCGAGCGCCCGGACGAGTTCGCCGAGCTCATCGTTGACGGCGATCCTCAGCGCCTGAAAACTGCGCGTCGCCGGATGCATCTCGCCGGGTTTGCCCGGCGCGACGCGAGAGATCATTCCGGCCAATGCTGCGGTGGAGACGAAAGGCGCTTGGGCGCGATCCATGACGATCGCGCGCGCGATCCGCCGCGATGCGCGCTCCTCGCCGAAATAATAGAGGATGTCGGCGAGCGTCGCCTCCTCCGCCGTATTGACGATATCCGCCGCGCTCTGCCCCGCGCGCTCCATGCGCATGTCGAGAGGGCCATCGTTGCGAAAAGAAAAGCCGCGATCCGCATCGTCGACCTGCATGGAGGACACGCCGATATCGAGCACAACAGCATCGAAATCGGTAAGCTCCAGTCGGCGCGCCGCCTCGACGAGTCCAGAAAAGCGCGCCTGAACGAGAGAAAGCCGCCCCTCGGCCTGCCGCGCCAGCAAGGCTCCCTCGGCGATCGCTACAGGATCGCGATCGAGCGCCAACACCCGCGCGCCCTGGGACGCGAGAAGCGCGCGCGAATAGCCGCCGGCCCCGAAAGTGGCGTCAAGATAGAGACCGCCCTCCTGCGGATCGATGATTTGGATGACTTCATCACGAAGCACGGGAACGTGCCGGGCCGGTCCGCCAGCGGCGAGAAGATCCTCATCGCCGCGACCCGAAGTCATTCCCGTGCTCCATGTGATCGTGGCGGCGGCATCTCCGGCGCCACGTGTCTGGAACTGAGCTGTTTTCGTAGGTCGCGCACCCGGTTTCTGGCCTCGTCCAGATGCACGCGGAAACGACTCGGCTCCCAGATTTGAAACTTGTGCCCATGGCCGACGAAGGTCACCTCGTTCGAAATCGTCGCATAGGCTTTGAGACTTTCCGTGAGGATCACGCGCCCCTCGGAATCGACTTTCAGAATCTCGCTGGTGCCAATGAGCGCGGTCGAAAACAGATCGCGCTCCTCCGAATAGGGGGAGAGCCCGCAAAGAAGTCCGTCGATTTCCCGCAACAGGGCATGACCACCGCAATCGAGCGCCTCCTGATCGATCGAGGGATGGATATAAAGACCATCGAAACCATCACGCGCCAGCACCGCCCGAAACGACGCCGGAATCGAAACCCGACCTTTGGCGTCGAGCTTATTGGTGTAGTGCGAGACATATCCGTCCACTCCACAACCCCAAGCTTTGCTGCCTTGTACGCCCAGCCCCTAACGCGTCGCTGCGCGCCTTTGGGAACTGACTTGATTAACACTTGAACGGGACGATTTGGGATAACATGGGATATATTGGGGGTCAATGTAATTCCCAGGGGCGGCAGGCAAATTCGACCACCGCGTCAACGCAACGCAGCAGAGATTTAAGAATCATTAAGGTTAACGGGGAGCTGTTGAGAGGCTATTTGGAGTTGACGCGCAAACCTCAGTTCTCACACAGAGGATTCGCTGATCTCGTCTGTCGCCGCGTTCAGTATTGGCAAGGCCCTGCCTCGAACCGGCTCCGCCTCAAAGCGAGGGAACAATCGCGAGCCAATGGGAATCATTCTTCGAGACAGAGGCTTTGATCTGCTCCCCATTGCGGAGATACAGAGCGCTCAGCGGGCGACGAGCGACGCCGGATCCGCCGCCAGCCCGCGTCAAACAGTCTATTTTCGAGCAAAAATCGTAGAGCGTACCGTCAATGCGTAGTCGCGGTGAAGTCGCTCGGCTCGACTGAAAACTCCACGGCCTCGATCAAAGCGTCGCCAGCCACCGTCATCAGCTCCACACGGACGGGTACGACGACATGCGCGCGCTCGACCGGGGCCAGCCAAACCTCAATCTGCCTGTTCTCGGCCATGAAGCGCGTCGATCGCGAATCGCGTCTGTGCCCGGAGATCGGGATATAGCGCGCGGCGCAGACCGCGACCGGCCCCGAATAACCTTGGATAGCCACATCCCTGGTGCCGGTATAAGACAGCGCAATATCGAAACGGACGAAGCCGTCATAGATCGGGATCGTGCGGTTGCACGCCGCCGGGCCCACGAGCGATTGCCCCTCCGCCACGGCCATCAGCAGCGCGCTCGTCGGATCGAGAATGTTGCGCTTATTTGCTTCAGTGACGGGAATCCGGCCTTCCTTGTCAGTCCAGGGCGGAGAAATATCGACGGCTTTCACATTGCCGCCATTGAGGGACATGCGGACGGTCCGCGTTTCGCGGGAATTGCCGGAGGTCGTCGCATAGGTCGCCGGCAAGATCGCTCCTTTACGGAGGGAGCCTGCTGAAGTCAGCGCCATTTTCACGTCGGCGACCATCGCCGCGACGCCCGTCAATTTGGCGTTGAAATCAATCCGATACCCGGTCGGATCGAATGAGCCGACGGCGGCCGCATCGCCGATATGCATGCCTAAGAGACTTACCGAGTAGCGCGCGCGCACGACCTCGGCGCTGGCCGAAGTCACTCCAAATTGAAAAACCAGACCAAGACCGAAAGCGAGCCGCAAAAGGCGAAACAAGGGTAATCTCCTAAGAGCGCGCACGCTTCAGCATGGGGCTCAAGATCTTGCCGGGAATTCCGGCAATTTTTCGCGAATCAGTCAAGCCCCTGCCTACGCCTCGTCTGCAGCGATCCGCCCAATCGTCGGGTCTGAAAATCGGATCGCTGCATGGCCTCGTTTGTTCAGACGACATTGAATCGGATGGATGAAAGTTCGCATTATCACGCGGCCGGACGCAAGCGCCAATGTGATGCTGCACAAACAGTTGTTCATAATCGCTTGGCCAGTAACCTTAAACTGCGGAAAATGAGCGAAACTTCGACGATTTCAAGATGATGGCGGGCGCCCGACGCTCGCCGCCAGGCTCGACGTCCCGCGATATTTCAGAATCATCGCGCGCGACCGAATTGGCGAAAGACAGCTTTCCTTATAAGGTCGCGCCATTATGGCCAAGAGAAGCCGATTCTGGGACGTTCAGCGACCATGCGAAAGATTTTTGGGGCGCAACGAACCGCCCGCGCCGTTCGGGCGTGGTCGCCTCTGACTGTCGCGGCGGGGCTTTTGTGGTGCGCCAGCGCGCAGGCGACGACCATCGCCCTCGACCGGCCCGACGCAGTTCTCGGAGCATGGGATTTGTCGCTCGCCGGCGGCAATAAGGAATGCCGCCTGACATTGCGCGCGGAGCCGGTGCACGGCGGCCAGTTCGTCGCCATGCCGCTTGGGTGCCGCCACGCGCTCCCAATTCTCAATACCATTGGCGCCTGGGTTTTGCCCGGCGATAATCACCTTGATCTCGCAGATGCTTACGGCAAGTCCGTGCTCGATTTCACGATCGAGACGGAGGAGACGCTGGTTGCGAGCGGCCCGGAGGGAGAGATCTATCGGCTTACCCTGGCCGCCGGAGGCGTCGCGCCGCAAAGAACCGTGGCCGCGACCGTTCCGAGCGCGAGCGCGGCGGCACCGGCCAAGCTTGCGGCCAATGCTGCGCATCCGATCGTCCGGCCGGGCGATGTCGCGGGCCGCTATTCGGTTTTACGCGAGGAAGCGCGCGACACCGGCTGCATGTTGACCCTCGACGATCAGGCCAAGACGAAAGCCGGCAACAAGGCTTTCCTATCGCCCGCCTGCCGCGATCAGGGCATCGTGATTTTTGATCCGACCGCTTGGCAGATCGTCAGCGGCCGCCTCGTCCTCACCGCGCGCAAAGGCCACTCGACGCATCTCGACCTGCAACCAGATGGCGTCTGGCTGAAAGATCCCAAGGAAGGCTCGAGCCTCAGCCTGAAGAAGATGTGATTTTTTTGGGGCGCGCGGGCTTTCGACCCTACGGCTTTCGCTCGATCGCGCTTCATAGTCTCCGCGCTTTTGTTCGCCGTTCGGCGGGGGTAGAGCCTACCGATCGAAGCGGATGAGTTCGACGCCCGCGTCATTCGCGCGACGTTTGTCGGCTAATCCGCTTATCCGGCCCTGCGCGCCCGCGCCGCGTGAATGAGTCCCGCGGTCGATGAATCCAATCCCTCGGTCGAAAGGCTCGCGTCGGCGGCGATCGGTGCGAGCTTCACCGCCAGCTCCTTGCCGAGTTCGACGCCCCATTGATCGAAGGAATTGATGTTCCAGATTACGCCCTGCACAAAAACCTTGTGCTCGTAGAGCGCGATCAATTGGCCAAGCGTGCGGGGCGACATCCATTTGTAGAGAAACGTGCTCGATGGACGGTTGCCCTCAAACACCTTATGCGGCGCCAGCGCTGTGATCGCCTCGGGGCTCGATTTCTCTGATTGCAGTCGCTTTGTGACATCCTCGATGGAGCGGCCCTGCATCAGCGTCTGGCTCTGCGCCAGACAATTGGCGAATAGCAATTCATGATGTTTTGGGTCAGCCGCAACAGGCGAGGCGGCGATGAGAAAATCAACCGGAACGATTTCCGTGCCCTGATGCAAAAGCTGGAAGAAGGCGTGCTGGCCGTTGGTTCCCGGCTCGCCCCAGATAACCGGCGCCGTCGCAAGCTCGACTTTCGCGCCGGAAAGGTCCACGGATTTGCCGTTGGATTCCATTTCGAGCTGCTGCAGATAGGCCGCAAAGCGCGCCATGCGCTGATCGTAGGGAATGACCGCATGGCTCGCAAAGCCCCAGATATTGCGATACCAGACGCCAAGGAGCGCCATCAGCACGGGGACATTGCGCTCGAGCGGGGCCTCGAGGAAATGCTTATCGATATCCTGCCCGCCGCGCAGAAAATCTTCGAAATTGTCCTTGCCGATCCCGATCGCCAGCGAAAGCCCGATGGACGACCAAATGGAATAACGGCCGCCAACCCAATCCCAAAAGCCGAATACGCGATCGCTCTTGATGCCGAAGGCGGCGATCTTGTCGAGTTGGGTCGACACCGCGCAAAAATGATCGGCGACGGCGCCCTCTCCGAGCTTTTCGGCGACATAGCGGCGAGCGCTCGCAGCATTGGTCATCGTCTCGAGCGTCGTAAAGGTCTTTGAGCAGATGATGAACAGCGTCGTCTCGATCGGCAGATGCTTCACCGCATCGCCAAAATCGGCCCCGTCGACATTGGCGACGAAATGCAGGGTCAAATGATCCGCGATGAAGGGGGCAAGAGCCCGCGCCGTCATAGCGGGGCCAAGATCCGAACCGCCTATGCCGAAATTGACGATATCGGTAAAACGCGCGCCGCTCGCCGATCTGATCTCGCCATTGCGCACCGCCTCGGCGAAGGCCTCCATCTTGCGCCGCTCGGCCATAACCTCGGGCATGACGTCGCGTCCCCCGGCGAACATCGGCGCGCCCGACAGATTGCGCAACGCCATATGCAGGGCCGGACGATGTTCGGTAACGTTGACCGGAGCGCCGGCGAAAAGGGCGGAGCGCCGCGACTCGACGTCTGCGGCGCGGGCGAGGTTCAGCAGCAAGCGCAGCGTGACGTCGCTCATCCGATGTTTTGAAAAATCGAAAAGAATGTCGTCGAGCTGGACATGAAAGCGCTCAAACCGCTGCGGGTCGGCGGCGAACAGATCGGCGATCTTTTGGGCGCCGATATCCTGCTTATGCGCTTCGAGCGCGGCCAGAGCCGCCACAACTTCACCACGAGCCATAAGATACCCTCAAGAAACAACGAACTGACGTTTTCTAGCCTATTCAACGCGCCAAGACAAAGACGTCAGGGTTGTTTCCGCCCGCGCGCAAGGGAAAGAGGACAAGGCGCGCCAGTTGCGTTCATCGGCGCGGCCGATGGTCTTCTCATAACAATTCCGCCGAGCCTTTCGGCCCGGCGGAAGTCATCGCCAACGATCCCGAATTTACGCCTACGGGTTGTAGGCGCGTTCGCCGTGCGAGGTAATGTCGAGGCCTTCGAGCTCGGCGTCTTTCCTGACCTTTAGGCCGATGACGAGATCGACGATCTTGTAGAGGATCAACGATCCGATGCCGGACCACAGCAGGGTGAAAAGCACCGTTTTTCCCTGGATCAGCAATTGCGCGGCCATATCATAATTGCCGGGCGAAGCCTCGCCGGGTTTGATCGTGTAGTCGGTGAGGCCGACGCCGCCGAGAGCCGGCGCCACCAATATGCCGGTGGCGATCGCCCCGATGATTCCGCCGATGCAATGCACGCCGAAGACGTCGAGAGAATCGTCGTAGCCGCCCCACCTCTTCACATAATCGACGAAGAAGAAGCAGACTGCGCCGACGACGAGGCCAAGGACGATCGATCCCATCGGTCCCGCAAACCCTGAGGCTGGCGTCACCGCGACAAGGCCGGCGACCGCGCCCGAGATCATGCCGAGCAGCGAGGGTTTGCCCTTTATCGCCCATTCAACGAACATCCAGGAGAGCGTCGCGGCAGAGGTGGCGACGAACGTGTTGACGAAAGCCAGAGCCGTTGTGCCGTTCGACTCGAGGTTGGAGCCGGCGTTGAAGCCAAACCAGCCGACCCAGAGGAGAGAGGCGCCGATCATCGACATCGTGATCGAATGGGGCGGCCCAACTTCGCGCGGATAGCCAATTCGCTTGCCAAGCACGAGACAGCCGACGAAGCCCGCGATGCCCGCATTGATATGCACCACGGTGCCGCCGGCGAAATCGAGCGCGCCCATCTGGTTGAAGTATCCGGCGTTGGCCTGCACCGCCGCGAGAGCGGCTTGCGCCGAAGCCTTGGACGCATCGTCAGTCGCAGCCGCCAGAGCCTTGGCGGCATCGCCCAGCGCGTCCGGGCCGGCCCAGTACCAGACGGCGTGCGCGATCGGGAAGTAGATGAAGGTCACCCAGAGAGCGATGAAGACGATCAGCGCCGAGAACTTCATGCGTTCGGCGAAGGAGCCGATGATGAGAGCCGGCGTGATGCAGGCGAAGGTCATCTGAAACGCCATATAGACATATTCAGGAATGACGACTCCATTGGAGAAGGTCGCGACGTTTGTGGACGGATCAACCCCTTTCAGGAAGGCCCTGTCAAATCCGCCGATGAACGCGTTCCAATTCGTGCCGAGCAGCGGAAATGCGTCATGCGAGCCCTCGGTAAAGGCGAGCGAATAGCCGTAAACGACCCAGATGATCGAAACCAGCGCGACGATCATAAAGACCTGGGAGAGCACAGACGCCATGTTCTTGGTTCGCACCAAGCCGCCATAGAAAAGCGCAAGGCCAGGAACCGACATCATCAGAACGAGCGCGGTGGAGACTAGCATCCATGCGGTGTCGCCCTTATTGGGCACAGGGGCCGGCGCTGCGGCGGGGTCTGCGAAGGCAAGGCCGGCGGTGGCGCATGCCGCGAGAAGACCTAGGCCGATCGCCCGCGATCTGATCGGTGGAGGAAACGAAATCGTCATTGTCAAACTCTCCTTACGGATCTTGAATAAAGAAGGGTCAAAGAGCGTCGAGATCCCGTTCGCCGGTGCGGATTCGCACGGCCTGATCGAGTCCGCTTACGAAGATTTTGCCGTCTCCGATCTCACCGGTGCGCGCGGCGGCGCTGATGGCGTCGATCGTCGAGTTGACCAGTTCGGGCGCGACGGCGACTTCGACTTTCAGCTTCGGCAAAAAGCTGACCGCATATTCCGCGCCGCGATAAATTTCCGTGTGACCTTTTTGGCGTCCATAACCTTTAACTTCGGTCACCGTCATCCCGTGCACGCCGAGATTCATCAGCGCGTCGCGAACATCGTCCAACTTGAACGGCTTTATAATCGCTGTAACGATTTTCATGTTGGTTGTCCTGGTTGTGTCTACCTGAGGGCCGTCGATATCCGTTCGTGAGCCGACCCGCCGCCAACAGCAAAACGCCTGAGAGTGGCCATGCTTGCGCTGTTACTTGCAAGCGCTGGGCCGTTCGGCGCCAGGCTGCCGCTTTTTTGCCTAAAGCGGGCCATTTCTGATGTTAAGGCCACGTTTGCATATCCGCAAATGTCCACGACGAGCGCTCCACAACGTCGCTCGCTGTCCGTCCGCGGATGAAACGGCGAAAATCGCATGAACCCGAGCAAAAAAATCTTTTTTGCCGAAGTTTTGCGCTAGGCGGCTCGTTCGACGCATCGAAGATGTTCGAAACGGCGCGAAATTAATCTGAAATGCAGTCAAACGAGGATTTTTAGAAAGTTCTCGTCTTCGGGCGCATCAACCCTTCCTGCACCACGGAAGCGACAAGCCGCCCATCGCGGGAGAATATCAGGCCGCGCGCCAGGCCCCGCGCGCCGCCGGAGTTTGGGCTGTCTTGGGCGTAGAGCAGCCATTCGTCGGCGCGAAACGACCGGTGGAACCACAAAGCGTGGTCGAGGCTGGCGATTTGCAGGTCGGCGTCGAACACGCGATGGCCATGGGCGAGCAGCGCCGTGTCGAGAAGGGTCATATCGGAGAGATAGGCGAGCACGGCGCGATGGATGGCCGGATCGTCGGGAAGCGCCCCGGCCGCGCGCAGCCAGACGTCTTGCTTTGGCGCTCCCGCCTCATGCCGGATATAGCGCGATGGATCGACGGCGCGCGTTTCGATTGGTCGGTCGCTGGCGAACCAGCGACGAATCGGCTCCGCCATAACGGCGCCGAAGCGCTCGACCATTTCGGCCTCGCTCGGCAGGGTTTCCGGCGAGGGGACGTCCGGCATGGCGACAGAATGTTCGAGGCCCGGCTCCTCGATCTGAAACGACGCGGACAGCGAAAAAATTGCGCGGCCATGCTGTATGGCGTTGCAGCGCCGAGTGGCGAAGCTTTGGCCATCGCGCAGGCGATCGACTTCATAAATGATCGGCGCTGAGGGATCGCCCGGCAAAAGGAAATAACCATGCAGCGAATGCGGCGCGCGGCCGGGAACGGTGCGGGCCGAGGCGACGAGCGCCTGGGCGATCACGAGGCCGCCGAAAACCCGCTGCCAGCCGACTTGCGGACTGCGGCCGCGAAAAATATTCGCCTCAATCTTTTCGAGATCAAGGATATTGAGAAGTTCGACTACGGCGGGAGAGGTTGGTTGGGGCATGGCGACATGAGTTTGCGTTCGGCAGTCGGTGGTGACGGTTGCGACCGCCGCCGTCAAGCCAGAGGATAGCCTCGTCTCGACAAACCCAGGGAGCAATTTGTAGCGCGCCCGCCTCAGATCGCGATCAAGCCTACCGCAGCGCTTTCGAGACATCCTCTACGGGCTGCTTCGAATCCATTTTGATGGTTTTAATTTTACCGTCTGCGCCCTCCATCGCGGCGGCGAGATCGACGCTGCGGATCGACTGGTCGTTAAACGTCCTAAAATACCATTTCAGATTCTTGAGGTCGGCGACGCTCGTCCAGAGCGTATATTCGCCTTGCGCTGCGCTCTGGTCCTGATCGCGCACCGAGCCAAGCGGAATGTCGAACGCGTTCAGAATATGAAAAGCTTGGAGAACGGCCTCGGGCGCGGTCGCAGGTTGGAGCGCAGACTGTGAGAACGCCACCGCCCGGACCAATCGCGCCGGGGGTGTGTAATCGCCAGGCAAACCATGCAATCCGCTGCCTTGGCCAAACTGAACTATCTTGAGGCCGGACAGCTGAATCGGCGGGACGTTGGTCGCGCTGAGGTTCACGTAATTGCGCAAATTCGTCATGTGCCAATCGAATGTCGGCGAGTTGGTCACGACGCCCAGCGGATTGTCGTAGATCTTGAGCCCTCCCTCGACCGGCTCGATCACAACGGATTTGCCGCTGCGATCATGGACGACGAAATGGACCGGCGGCGCCTGTTTGATCGCCTCGAGGACGACGGGAAGCAAAACCACATTGGCGAAGTTTGCTTTGACTTCGTCGACGCTCGCGAAATTGCCGAGAAGCCAGTTGCCATATTCGTGCGGCGCCATGCCGCGCGGCGTATTTTCCTTGGTCTGTTGCTGGTAGGACGCGTAACCGGGAAAGTAGAATAGGCCGACGTAGAGTCCCTGATCGTTGATGCCGTCGATGATGTCCGGGAGCCCCACCGCATTGGCCCCAAGCATGCCGTATTTGGTGGTATAGGCAATGCCCTTGCCGCCGTCCGGCGTCGAGCCCGTGATCGTCGTTTGCTTGGGAATGATCACGACGTCAGATTGAAGATCGAAGCCGAATTCCAAGGTGCGGCCAGGAACGACGCCGCCATCGGCGGCTATCAAACGAATGCCTGTGCACGCCTCCGCCGCCGGCGCAAATGCTAGAATCACCGCCAATATGGCGATCGCCCATCGCTCGATCATGGTTGCCCCCGAAGGTTCTAGCCGGCTGGCGCTGAAGCGCCAAAGCGGCTGGACGCTGCCCAACCTCACTTTTTTGCTCGCTTTGCCTTCGCCGCTCCGGGCGCGCCTTTATCGGCTCGCAAAACTAGGCGGCCTCCGATAGTGCGAGGCCGCTTGATCTTGCATCGCTCGCTTCCGATTCAGATGATTGGATGGATGCGGCGGCGCTCGGGGCGTCGACGACGGATAATTCACCCGTTTTCACAAGGCTCGCGCTATTCTTTACCTAGTAAAGCGTAAGCTGACGCCTGTTGTTTTGCAACATTTATTGCAATCAATCGCCGAGCGGCCGCGCTTCTTCTGGCAACATGATTGGAATGCCGTCCCGTATCGGATAGGCGAGCTTGGCCGCGCGGGAGATCAGTTCCTGGTTTTGCGCGTCATATTCGAGGGTTGTCTTGGTGCGGGGACAGACCAGGATTTCAAGCAGCCGCGGGTCGATCCGCGAGGATTCAGGGGCAGGCTTGCCGCTGGCCTTTTGGTGTTTGTCCGACATCAACACAATCCTTATGGCGTGGCGAAATCTGACGCCTTATTGCAGAGTTTGCGGCGCGTTTTTGCCGCGCGCGAGTTCGATCTCGGTAATCGCCACCAATACGTCGGCCCGGCCTTTGAGATCCTGCGCTTCGAGCAGCGCCTGTTTTTCCTTGGCTCCGAATGGACTCATCATCGAGAGAGCATTGACCAAAGCCTCATTCGGGGCCTCGTTAATGCTGTCCCAGTCAAGCTGAAGATCGTTGGTTTCAGCGAAATCGCGCAAAGTTCGCAATACGCCTTCGCGGTCAACGAGATCCTCTCCCGCGCGCGGGCTGAAATCGATGAGGAATGGGGTGAAATCGGCGCGGCACTCCCGATAGGGCGTCGATGTCGCAATTTCCTCGACCATCTTGAATCGCGCTATGCCGGTTAGAGTGACGAGATAACGACCATCGCCGGTTTCCGCCAGCTGGGTGATGCGTCCGGCGCAGCCGACGGGGAACAGCCCAGGGGCCGCCGCCTCGGGGTCGGGCTGGATCATCCCGATGATGCGCGCGCCTCTTATGGCGTCATCGACCATGGCGAGATAACGCGGTTCAAAAATATTCAGCGGCAATTGGCCACGCGGCAGCAGAAGGGCCTTGGACAAGGGAAATATGGGAAATGATGCGGGCAGCTCGTCCGGGGAGCGGTAGCCATTGTTCATGCTCATATTTAGATCCTCGGTCTCCCGAAATTTGCTCCCCTCCATCCAACATATATCTCTTGCAAGTAAAAAACCACGGCGGTCGCGGATCACGCCTGCAAAAGCAGGCTCACCACATCGTCTGGATGCGTGATCATTACGTCGTGGGGCGCGGCAAGCTCAATATAGCTCCACCCCGGCCACGAACGCACCAGCCGACTTGAACTCTCGATTACCGGATTGGACGGTTGGGTGCAACGCACAAGGTGCGCGGCAACCCATTGCCGACAGGGTTCTGAAGCTTCAAGGGGTTCGTATAGGCCCCGAGCGGATGCGGGGTCAACCGCCGCAGCACCCAATCATAGTCGGCTGTCCCCTCCTTGAGGCCCCCGACGGCGGGCAGGATTTGCGGCGGAGGAACGGCGAGGCCGCTGTTGGCGCTTTCGGCGGCTTTAATGCGCGCTTCGACAACATCAGCGGGATAGAGCGAGAAGGCGCTGCGGCCGCTTTCTATCACATTTGCGTCGAGGTAAACGAGATGAGCGATCGACTGAGGGATGCGGTCGGCGACGCCGGAGATCGGGATGCCGCCAAAACTATGGCCGACAAGAACCACCTCCCTCAGCTCTTCCGATTGGATGACTCCAACGAGATCCTCGACAAATGTGTCGATGGCGATGTCTCGGCTCAAAAGATGGGCGCGATCGCCCATGCCGCTATAGCTTGGGGCGAAGACCGAATGGCCAAGGCCGCGCAGGCGATCGCCACCGGCCGCCAGCACCATCCGCCATGCCAGGAGCCATGCGCCAACACAAAGGTTTTCGGCTTCGCCGTCTGTCCGACCGCAGACCCGGCGCCCAGCGCGGAGACCGCCGCAATGGGAACGCCGGTCATCGCATTCAGCACATTTCGCCGCGTGGCCCGCTGCGACGGGCCGGCATTCATGAAAACAACAGCGTCGAGAGCCTCTTGCGCGCCGAAATCGTCGCCGGATCCATCGGACCCCATGCCTCGAAAAATTGAAGCAATTGCTTGCGGGCTCCGTCCTCGCGCCAGCTGCGGTCGCGCCGGATAATGTCGAGCAGGGCGGCGGCGGCCTCATCCCGCTGATTTTGCGCGCTGAGCGCGATTGCGTAATCGAACCGGGCTTGATGATCGTTCGGATCGGCTTCGATCTTTCGCTTCAAATCGGAAAAATCGCCGATCGAGGCCGCCTGTTCGGCAAGATCGAGGGCGGCTCTCGCGCCGATCACCCCCGCGTCGCGATCGCCGCTCGCCGGGACGGACGCCAGAATTGCTTTCGCCCTTTCGAGTTCGCCAGTCGCGATGAAGATTTTGGCGAGGCTCGCGACAGCTGCGAGATCGCTCGGGTTTTCGGCGATGATCGCGGCATATATTTCCGCGGCGCCCGCAGCATCGCCCGCCGCGAGCAAAGCCTCGGCCTCAGCTGGAAGGTCCGACTCGCCTCCGAGCGGTCCAACCAGCCGCTCTACAAAGCCGCGCACCTCGGATTCCGGCAACGCGCCCATAAAACCATCGACCGGCTGCGAACGCTGGAAGGCGATCACGGCCGGGATGGAGCGGACCCCCAGGCGGCCGGCGATTTCCGGGTATTCGTCAATGTTCATTTTGACCAGCTTGATCTTGTCGCCGGCCAATTGCACAATTTTTTCGAGAATCGGCGTCAGCTGCTTGCAGGGCTCGCACCAAGGGGCCCAGAAATCGACGAGAACCGGCTGACGCGCCGATTCCGCGATGACGTCCACGCCGAAGCTCGCGGTGGTCGTGTCCTTAACGGAAGACGATGCTTGCGCCCCAGTTGCGCTCGGCTTGGCTTGCCCCGCACCCAGGCCGTATAATCCCGCCATGTTCGGCTCTCCTTTGACAGCGTCTTGCCGCTGATGTTTTTGCACTGCCAAAATGCGTCTTCGTCAGCCAAACCGCAACCCTCGTTCGAGCTTTTGGCCGCAACCGCCCCCTTGACATCGTCGTCGCGAATTGACCGTCATTTGGAGCCGGCATGCGCGAAAGCGCACAGCGCGCCAGTCTGAGGGCGCATAGGAAATCATTGTGAAACCCTTGCACGACGCTCCGCCTCGCGATGTGACCGACCGACTTGAGCAGCGTCTCGGGAGAGCCGCCGCGCGCCAGCGTCTCGCCATTGAGGACAATCACCAGCCCCGCCCGTTTGGGCAGGGGTTGGATTTCCTTGAGAAATGGTCTCTCCCTACGCTCTTGCGCGCTGCCCTGCAGCTCAGCGGCCTATACGGGCGGGGACAGCGGAACGCCGCCCGCGTAGAGCTGCGCCGCAACGTCATCGCCTCGCCGCGTCTGCCCCGCGCCTTCGACGGCTTCACGATTCTCCACCTCAGCGACCTCCACATCGAAATGAGCGGACCCGCGATGGAGCAGGTCGCAGAGCTCGTCGCTGGGCTCGACCATGATATTTGCGTGATGACCGGCGATTACCGGGGCGGCACAAGCGGGCCGTTCGAGCCGGCGCTGAAGGGCGTCGCCCAGCTCTGCGCCAAGCTGCAGCGCCCCATTTATGGCGTCCTTGGCAACCATGACACGATCAAAATGGTGCCTGGCCTCGAGGACATCGGCGTCAGTATGTTGCTGAATGAGTCCGTCCGCATCGATCGCGGCGATCAGGCGATCTACCTCGCCGGGATCGACGATGCTCATTCCAGGGTCGCCAATATCGAGAAATCCGCATCAGGCGTGCCTTCCGGCGAATTCTCAATCCTATTGTCCCATACGCCCGAAATGTACCGGCAAGCCTCAAGCGCTGGCTTCGACGCAATTCTCGCCGGGCACACGCATGGCGGCCAGATCTGTCTGCCCGGCGGCATTCCGATCACATTGGATTCCGCCTTGCCCCGGGCATTCGGCGCAGGGCCCTGGAAATACAATAATATGACCGGCTATACCTCCGTCGGAGCGGGATCCTGCGTCGTCGCCGTTCGGCTGAATTGTCCTCCCGAAATCACCTTGCATCGACTGCAGCGGAGTTGAGCCCTCGGAAGTTCGGCGGCTGCTCGGCTTCAGTATGGCCGCTCGCGGATCTTGAGGCTGAACAGGGCGCGAGAGAGCACGATCTCGCCAACCCAGAATAAAGCGGCGCCGATCACCGCGTCATGCGCGGAAAGGCCAAGCGCATCCTTGCAGGCCAGTAAAGGAAAAAGGCTTTCCGGCGCCTGATCAAGTCCTGGCGCCATGCTTTGAGAGGGGAGCTTGAGGCGCCGTTTGACAAAGCTCGACAGCATATCGCCAGCCATGGCGGCGAGCGCCGCGAGCGCTCCCACCGTCCAGGGCAACGCCAGCGCGACCGCAGCCAGCGAGGTTGCAACAACGCTAAGAACAACGCCGCGAATCGTCTTGGATTTTCCTAGCAGGGGCGTTCCATCGGGGAAGCGGAGGCCGAAGTCTACCCGCCACTCACACCAACCGCCGAAAATTCTGCGGCCGAGCAATGGAGCGCCATTGGCGACCAGCACGAGCAAGAGTCCTCTGACGATCAGCCAGACATGCATGTCTTGACCCCGGCGCACGCCGTACTCGTCGACAAGCCAACCCGGAAAAGTGCGTTAAACGCAGGGGCCTCGGCGAAGTTCCGCTTCAACGGGGCATTCCCCTGGGGAGCTGGTCGCGGCTGCGAGCGCTGATCTGGTGCGTCCAAGGCCTTAGGTCTATTTTCCGAGCATCAGCTCCAGATTTTGCAGGGCGGCGCCCGAGGCGCCTTTGCCGAGATTGTCGAGCTTGGCGACGAGAACCGCCTGCCGCTGCGCCTCATTAGAGAAGACCCGCAACTCAAGATCATTGCTTCCGTTGAGCGACTCCGGCTCAATCCTGCCGGACGCCTCGGGCGGCAAAACCTTGACGGCGCGCGCGCCAGCGTAATGGGCTGCGAGAGCAGCTTCAAGATCGGCGGCCTTGGGCTTTCCCGGCAACTCATCGAGAAAGAGCGGGATGTAGACCAGCATTCCCTGGGCGAAATTGCCGACCGAGGGCGTAAATATCGGACGGCGTTTGAGCCCGCTGTAGCGCTGGATTTCCGGCACATGCTTATGCTCGAGGCCAAGCCCATAGCCTTCGTAGGCGGGGGCCGCGCCGCGCTCGTAATCGGCGATCATCGTCTTGCCGCCGCCTGTGTAGCCGGAGACGGCATTGATGGTGATCGGAAAATCCGCCGGTATGATGCCCGCATCGACAAGAGGACGGAGCAGCGCGATCGCGCCGGTAGCATAGCAGCCCGGATTCGACACCAGCTTTGCAGCGCGTATAGCTTCAGCCTGACCCGGCGCGAGTTCGGGAAAGCCATAAATCCAGCCTTCCGCGACCCTGTGTGCGGTCGAGGCATCGAGAACGCGCGGCGCCTTGTCTCCCAAGGTCGCGATGATTGCGAGGGTTTCGCGCGCTGCGTCATCGGGCAGACACATAATGACAAGATCGACGCTCGAAAGCAGCGCTTTCTTGGCATCCGGATTCTTGCGCTGATCCGGCGGCAGATCGACGAGCTCTATGCCCTTTTGCTCGGTGAGACGCGCCCTTATCCCAAGGCCAGTCGTTCCGGATCCGCCGTCGATGAAGATTTTTCCGTGCATGGCCGCAGCCTCTGGGCGAAAAGATTAGTTCAACTTCCACCGACCGCGCTGCGTTTTTGTGAAGGCGCGATCGAACCGGCAAGAAAAAGGCGGCCACCGGCCGCCTTGATCGTAACCTCTGTAAAAGATGGTTAACGTTTCGAGAACTGGAAGCTCCGGCGGGCTTTTCTCTTGCCGTATTTTTTGCGCTCGACGATGCGCGAATCGCGGGTCAAGAACCCTTCCTTCTTAAGGACGCCGCGCAGCTCCGGCTCAAAAGCGACAAGCGCCTTGGAGAGGCCGTGCCGAACCGCGCCAGCCTGCCCCGAGAGGCCGCCGCCCGCAACGGTCACCATCATATCATATTGATCGACGCGCTTGGCCGCGCCGAGGGGCTGCTGCAAAATCATGCGCAGGACGGGACGGGCAAAATAGATTTCGAGCGAACGTCCGTTCACGACGACCTTGCCCGAGCCGGGCTTGATCCAGACGCGGGCGACTGCATTCTTGCGCTTGCCGGTAGCGTAAGCGCGTCCCTGGGGATCAAGCTTTTGAACATAACGCGGCGCTTCCTGCTGGACTGCATCGGCAGCGGCCGCGGCGGTTGCGGTCTTCAGATCCTGAAGCGAAGACAAAGTCTCGGCCATAGTCAGACATTCCTCGCATTCTTGGAGTTGAGGCTGGCGACATCGAGCGTAACCGGCTGCTGCGCCGCGTGCGGATGCTCGCTGCCCGTGTAAACCCGCAGGTTAGCGAACTGCCGCCGACCGAGCGGTCCTTCGGGAAGCATGCGCTCTACGGCTTTTTCGACGATGCGCTCAGGGAACCGTCCATCAAGAATGAACTTGGCCGTCCGCTCCTTGATGCCGCCCGGATAACCGGTATGGTGATGATAAACTTTGTTCTCGCGCTTGCGGCCCGTGAACACTACCTTTTCGGCATTGATGACGATGATATTATCGCCGGTGTCCATGTGCGGCGTATATTTAGGCTTGTGCTTTCCGCGCAATCGCATGGCGATCACCGTCGCAAGTCTGCCGACGACGAGGCCGGTGGCGTCGATCAGCACCCACTTTTTATCGATGTCCGCGGGCTTCGCGGAAAACGTCTTGCCGAACATGAGTTTGGTTCCATGCATAAGGGCCGCGCAGCATCCGCGCCAACCACCGTGTGCGTGAAGGCCTTGTAGGATGATGCCCAGCCCGCGTCAAGACATTCTGTGTGAGCGGGTCAAAAATAAATCTACCTGAAACAATGACTTGCGCAATGCGGTATTACGATACCTGTCAATTCGTCGGCCGCCGCGATCACCGCCTTGACGAAATTCGCCGAAAGGCGCCCCACTCTTGGCGGCGCGGGAAGGATTCCCAACATGGCTAAGGCTAATGAAATCGATTATCCCGATGCGCTGTTGCGCGACGTTTTGCGCAAGGTCAAAACCATCGCCATCGTCGGAGCGTCCGAGAAAGCGGACAGACCGTCGCATCAAGTATCAGCATTTCTCCTCTCGCGCGGCTATCGCGTCATCGGCGTCAATCCCGGCCTCGCCGGACGCGCAATTCTCGGCGCGCCCTTTGTCGGCCGCCTGAAGGATTTGCCCGAACCCATCGACATGGTGGATATTTTCCGAAATTCGGAGGCCGCCGGGGCGGTCGTCGACGAAGCGCTGGAGCTGGAGCCGCTTCCCTTGGTGATCTGGATGCAGCTTGGCGTGCGCAACGAGGCCGCCGCCGCCCGCGCCAAGGCTCGTGGCGTCGAAGTCATCATGAACCGCTGCCCGAAGATCGAATATGACCGGTTGCGGCTAGCTCAAGACTGACGCTGGATCTTTTTCGCGCCGCTTCATCCCAAAACGCCGCGCCTTTTCGCGATCGCGCTCTACCTCCCCTTGGAGAGCGCCTGCGCGTGGACGACGGCCATGGCGAGGACGATCATCGCGAAGGCCTGATGCAGCAGGCCGGCCCAAAGCGGCACGACGAGAACAAGCGTCGCGACGCCGATGAAAGCCTGGGCGGCGACGAGCCCCGTCACCGCCGTGGCGCGGCGGGCGGCGGCGCTTGGTCCAACTTTGATGGAAATATAGAGCGCCTGCCCCAGCGCGAAAATCAGCAGCGCATAGGCGACCATGCGGTGCTGGAATTGAACGGTCAAAATATTGTCGACGAAATTGCGCCAGAGCGGCTGGAACAAACTCAGCTGATCGAGCGGCGGGATGAACTGCCCATCGATCAGCGGCCAAGTGTTATAGGCCCGCCCTGCGCGCAGGCCCGCGACAAGCGCGCCAAGGCCGATCTGGACCAGCACGAGAATAATGAAAGCGCAGGCCAGCGGCAGCAGCCGCGCCGGAAGCGCAACCTTGACTTCGCGTTGACGCAGCGAAGCCGCGAGCCAGACCAGCGCGGCGAACGTCACCGATGCAAGCAAAAGATGAATGGTGAGCCGCTCTTGCGCGACTTCGACGCGTCCCGAAAGGCCGGATTTGACCATCCACCAGCCAACGAACCCCTGCAGCGCGCCGAGCGCCAATATGCCGAGAAGTTTGGGCTTCAGCCCGGTGGGGAGCATGCCCTTGATCCAGAAAAAGATCAGCGGCAACGCGGTTGCAAGGCCGATCAGGCGGCCAAGAAGCCGATGGCTCCATTCCCAAAAGAAAATGAACTTGAAGCCGGCAAGATCCATATTCGGGAAAACTTCGGCATATTGGGGAATCTGCTTGTAGTTCTCGAATTCCGCCTGCCAATCCGCGGCGCTGAGCGGCGGAATGACGCCGGTTAGGGGTTTCCATTGCGTGATCGACAAGCCGGACTCGGTGAGCCGCGTCGCGCCGCCGACGACGACCATCAAAAACACCAGCGCGGCGAGGCTCCATAGCCAGATCGCAACGGCGCGGTGCCCTTTATCGCTCTCCTTGGCGAAAGTCGCCTGGCGCAGCGGCGACGGATCGTAAACCCAGGTCATGTGGATCCCCTCGCGCCAGCCGCGATATCTCGCAAGCGGTTAGCGCTTTTTCGGCAAATCAATTAAATCTTGCCGACCGACTTAGAGCCCTTGCAGGGCGAAGTCTACGCGCAGCCTGTCGCAGACGCGCCTTGAAATGGATCTAGAGGGAATCATGCGGATTCGAACTCGCAAATTCATCGGCGCGATCGTCATGACCGGATTTGTGATCGTCTACGCGCTGGTCGCCATGGCTCTCGCGCAGGCGCGTCCCCTGCAAGAAGCGTCCGGATTGATTCAAGGGCTGAGCTATGCGGCGCTGGGCCTTGCCTGGATTTTGCCGCTGATGCCTTTGATCAGGTGGATGCAGAAGCCCGACGCTTGAGCCGCATACCCCTTGTTAAGCCGCGTCCTGACCAAGCCTTGCGTGAACCCGGATCGGCGCGCCTATGACCAAAATCTCCCCAGCGCCGCATTCGAGCAGCTCGGCCTCGGCTTTGCGGATGGCGCCCTCAGGAGGGTTCGGCGGCGCGGCCAGCACCACGAAATCGGCCGCGCCGGCGAGTATTTTCGCCATATCGTCGGCGTCGAGCGGAGGCGCGAGCAGCCAAATAAAATCATAGGTGCGCGCCAACGCGTCGAGGATGCGCCCGAGTTCGCCAATGTCGATCGGCCCGGCGTCGCCCAGGGGCGCAAAATGAAGCCGCGATTCAGGATCGCGGCGGATGACCTCGTCGAATGAGGCGGTCCCCGAAACAAGATCGCTCAACCCCGGCGCCCCACACTCCGGGAGAGCCTCAGCATTGGCTGCGTCAAGCGAAACGACAATTGAGCGCCCTTCGCGCGCAAGAAGACGCCCCAGCGCCAACATCACATTCGGCGCCGCGAGGGCGTCAGCCAATCTTGCGCCGACGATGCGGACGCCGCCGCCGGGGCGCCTTGCCGATAGGACGCGCCGCGCGACCTCCGCCAAAGCTTGCGCGTTCTCCGCTTCCGCGCGGTTCAAATTCGCGGACCTGCGGACCTGCGGACCAAGACGCGCGGTCTCCTTGAGGCGAACAAAAACGTCAGCCTGTCCCAGGGCGCGAGGCGGCGCCTCGGGCTCCTCAATTGGCGCGCGCAAGCGGACGACGGGGCGCCGCATCGCTCTAAAGACAAGCGCTCCGAGCATGGTTATGGCGGCGACGCCGCCGCACAGCGCGAGCAGCAAAGTCCGGTTTGGAGGGGCGGGGCGCCGCGGCGGCGTCGCGCGGGCGACGACGATCCCGGATTCGGCGTCGGAGCGCATTTCGAGATACAGATCGGCAATTCGATTGGCGGCGTTTGCCGCAAGGTCGCGATCGTCGGACCGGAACGCGATCCTGATCAGCCCCGTCGCCGGCGAGGCGTTGACGGTCAGGCGATCCTCATAGGATTTGAGGATGCGCTCATCCGCGCTCATCCGCACCGGATCGCGCATAAGACCAGTCAGAATAAGCGCGCGAGAGATGAGCCCGACGCCGCCATGCGCGACCGGATCGAATTCGGGCCGGGCTTCAATCCCTAGCTCCTTGATGGCGCGGCGGGCAAGATCCCGCGAGGCCACCAGCCGTTCCGCGCCTCTGGCCGCGAATTCGGCGTTATTTTCTACATTTGCCGGATTGGTCGGGCCATCGACGAGAATCTGCGCCTCGCCGCGATATTGCGGCGTCGTCAGCAGCAGAAAGAGGCCGAGAGAAAACAGAGCCGCGATCGGCGCTCCGATCAGCCCCCATTTGCACGTGACGAGAACGTCGCGAAAACGGTCGATTGTGGGGGAACGCTCCGGGCTCGGCTCATTCCAGTCCAGCCAGTCCATCGCCGACTCCAGAATTCTTAACGACGCCATGAGACGCCGTTAAGGTTTCCGAGTGGTTAACGATCCATCCTTCGGCTGTGGATATCCGCGCAGCCGGCCCCTTGGCCGCGCCTCGCGTTATCGGCCCGAGCTCAACCCAGCGATGCGGGTCGCGGCGCGCAAAGTATTGCTCATCAACATGGCGATCGTCATGGGCCCGACGCCGCCAGGAACCGGCGTGATGGCCGCGGCGCGGTCGAGCATTTCCGCGAAGGCTACGTCGCCGACAAGCCGCGTCTTCGCCACGGCGGACGCGTCTTTTGACGGCGCCGGGATCCGGTTGATGCCGACGTCGATGACGATGGCGCCGGGTTTGATCCAATCACCGCGAATCATTTCGGGACGCCCGACAGCGGCGATCAGCACATCCGCGCGCCCGACCGTAGCTGCAAGATCGCGCGTGCGGGAATGAGCGATGGTCACTGTCGCGTTGCGCCCGAGCAGCAATTGCGCGATCGGCTTGCCGACGAGATTGGAGCGGCCGACGACAACGGCCTCGGCGCCGGAGAGGTTGAAGTTGAGCGCAGCAGCGGCCTTTTCGAGCAGAACCATGCAGCCCGCCGGCGTACAGGGCACCAGCGCGCGTTCAAAATCCCCAATTGCAAGCAGACCGGAATTAATCGGGTGCAGGCCGTCGACGTCTTTGTCCGGGGAAATAGATTCGATGATGCGGGTGGCGTCGGCCCCACCCGGCAACGGCAATTGCAGCAGGATGCCATGGATCGCCGGATCGGCATTGAGCTTCTGGATCAGCGCGATGAGTTCGGCTTCGCTCGTCGTCGCCGCGAGATCGTACTGAACGGAATGAAAACCGCAGGCCTTCGCAGCCTTTCCTTTCGCCCCGACATAAACCTGGCTCGCAGGATCGGCGCCGACAAGAATTACGGCAAGACCTGGCTTCAGACCTTGGGAGGAGAGGCCGCGGACCTTTTCCGTAATCCCCGCCAGAACCTCTTCCGAGCCGCGTTTGCCGTCGATCAGAAGGGCCCTGCCGCTTGAGGGGCGCAAGACGCCGCTTTCCACGGTTGGCGTCGTCGTAGGGGCCAGGGACATCCGATATTCTCCAGGTGAACGCTTGGGGCGGGCGGTAAATCTTTTGTCAGAATTTGGCGGCGCTGCCAAGCTGGCTTCGCCGACGGCCTTGATAGCCGCCCAACGCATGATCAATCGCCGTGACAATCAGCCCCAGTCCGAAAAACGCCACAAGCAGGAAAAGCGCGTTGAGGCCGACATGAGCATAGCCAAGCTTAGTCACGTCGATGAATGGATAGGGGTAAATTCCAAAAGCCGCCCCCCGCAGCAGAATATATATCAAGTACAGAATCGGAAAGACGAGCCAGAGGGCCGGGTCGCTCCATCGAAGGCGCCTTTTCGGCGTACAGGCCGCCCAATAGACTGGGTAGAGGATCGGCATCGCGCCATGCAAAACGCCATCTGCAAGCAATTGCAAGCCTTGCGGGTTCCATAAATTGCGCAGCAAAACCGCGTAGACCACGCCGACAATGATTATGTAAACGACGAGCCCCGCCCTGGCGCTTGGCCGCAATAGCATTTGGTCGGATTGCGGCCGCAGGGCTGAAAGCGTTAAAACCAGCGCCACAAGCATATTCGTTTCGATCGTGAAGAAGCTGAAAAAACGGACCAGCGACGCTGCGACCGACAGATTTTCCGAAACGGCGTGGTGAATGTTGAGGGACAACTGCACAATCACGCCGAACCAGGCGAGGACGGCGAGGACCGCTGCGGCGATGCGCGCCAAACCTGACGGCGGCATCGTTCCAAGGCGCATCTTTCCTTCCAAGCCGCTGGGCATGAAACATCTCCTCTAGAGCGCGTCGGGGCGCGAAACTGGTTCGCCGACGGGCACGACTGGTGCTTCTGACTATATGCTCGCTCTCGCAGGCAACGCCAAATCAGCGCCGCCGCCGCCCGCAGTTGCGAATTTCGACCCGGCAGCTCTAGGCCGCTGAATGCGTATATAACGCAACGTGATGCGCGACGGCGCCCGGCTCCAGAACGCGCATCGATGGCTTGGCGAAGAGATCGCCGCAAAAATCCTGCGGATCGCCGTATCCGGTCCAGCTCTCGACCGCGAGGAATGGCGCGTCCGGTCTCGACCAAAGCGCAAAATGGGAGAAATTCGAGGTCTCGATCAGCAGCGCCGCGCCATCCTTGCGCTCGAAGCGAAGGCTGCGGCTGCGGGCGTTCAGAAAACACAGCGCCTCATGCGCAAAGAGTTCAGGGTCGAGGCTGAGCTTGCGGCCAACGAGCGGCGTTTTGCGGCGGCTCTCCAAAAAAAGCCCCTGCTTCGAGATTTCCGGGACCAGCGGATCTTCTTCCGCCGCGAATATGATTGCGTAGTCGCCGCGCGCGCCGCCGGCGAAAGGCCAGCGGAAGCCCGGATGCAGCCCGCAGGCGTAGGGCATCGGCCCCGCGCCGCGATTCTCGACGGTCAAGGTGGTGGCGAGACCGCGTTCCGACAAAGCGTAAGTCAGGCAAAGCCAGAACGAGAACGGATAGCGCGCCAGCGTGGCTTCGTTGCTGGCGAGGGTGAGCCGGGCTCGATCGGACGCGAGGCTTTGGGCGCAAAAATCCATGCCGCGCGCAAAACCGTGCAGGCCGAGGGGATAGGCCTCGCCCGCGACGCGAACCTCGCCGCCATTTGTCCAGCCGACAATGGGAAACAGGATTGGCGCTGTCTCGGCCCAAACGGCAGGATCGCTTTCCCACAAAAGAGGCGCTCCGCCGATGCTCCACTGAAGCAGCTCGGCGCCGCGAAGGGCGATCGTCGCGCGAGCCGCCCCGCAAATGAGTTCTATGCTGTCCATCAGGTCTCGGGGTTTAGCAGACGCCATCGCAACCTCTCCGACCGCGCAGGAAGTCGCCGATGTTGCCTCTGCGACAAGATCCGCAGCGAGGGGCAACACGCCAGAAAACGCAACCGAATATAGCCCCATTGCAACCATCGTGTGTGCAATCTCACAACGAACAAGCATAAAGAGCGCCATGAAGCCTCTCGCTATCGTCCTTTTCAGCCTCTGCCCCGCTCCAACTGATCAGCCAAACGAATCATGTGCGGCTGTGTCTTGCGGATATCTTGGCCGGTCGTGGCCGAAGTCAGGCCCCGACGACCGCCGCCTCGCGCCAATGGCTTTGGCGCCGGCTGGCAAACGCGCTAGGCTTCTCAGTCGATTGCAAAAAAAGCCGCAGCCTCGATGCGCGACCTCGCGCCAAACGCTGGAAAGTCAAAAGGTGAAGCAGACTCTAGCGCCCTCTCGCATCCCCTCCTTTCGAAACCTGTTTCGACTGCAGGGCTTTTTCGGCAAATACGTCGCCTATTTCGTTGGGCTGGTGCTGTTTGTTCTGACGATCAGCAGCGTGATCGACATGTGGATCACCTACCGCGACACCAAAAACGCGCTGCTCCACTCAGAGAGCGAAAAAGCCGATGATGCGGCGGAGCGGATCGAGCAATTCATCAATCACCTCGAGCGCCAGATGAGCTGGGCCACTCGGGCGAGCGCCCTAACCCCCGACCAGCGCAAGGAGGACTATCAGCGCATTCTCGAAAAGACGCCGGCAATCGCCGAAATCGTGCAAGTCGATGGCGCCGGCAAGGAAGCGCTGGCCCTCACTCGGGATGGCTCAGTGACGCGTACGGGCGATGATTGGACTCTGGCCGCGGCTTATCGCGCAGCCCATGGAGATGACGCCTGGTTCGGGCCGGTAGAGTTTGGTCCGAACGGGCCGCGCATGCAGATGGCGATGGCCGATGCCGGCAAAGGCGGCGGCTTCGTGGTCGCCGAGATAGAACTCAAATATCTGTCCGACATTCTCAACGGAGTTCGCGCCGAACCCGGCATCTCGGCCTATATCACGACCATCGATGGCGCCCTTGTCGCGCATACGGATTCAAGGCTCGTCCACCGCAATCTCAACTTGTCTCGGCTGCCTCAGGTGCAGGCGCTCGAGAAGTCGGAGCCCGCCCTCGATATTGGCGATGACATCGAGGGCCGCACCGTTCTGAGCTCATCGGCGACAATACCGCGCATGAACTGGCTATTGTTCGTCGAGGAGCCTGTCTCGATGGCTTTTGGATCCGTCTTTACGCTGCTTGTCCGGCTGCTTTGGCTGTTCTTGATCGCGCTTATTCTTTGTGTCTGCGCAGGCATGCTGCTGGCGCGCCGGATGAGCGTGCCCATACGCGCCGTGCAGGCGGGAGCCTTACGCATCGCGACCGGCGACTTCACTCACGATATTGAAGTTCACACCGGCGACGAGATCGAGGTTCTTGCACATGAGTTCAATCGCATGGCCGCGCAACTGCGTGAATTTTACGCAAGGCTTGAGCAAAAGGTCGAGGATCGCACGCGCGACCTCGCCCAATCGGTGCGCGAACTGAAAGCGCTTGAGGAAATCGGCCGCGCCTTGGCCGGATCGCTCGAATTGAACGAGGTTCTATCCACGATTTTGACTCGCGCGGTCGAACTCACGGAAGCCGACGGCGGCGCGATCTATAGTTTCGATCGCGAGCGCAATGCGTTCCATCTCGCCGAGGCGCATGGGCTCGAGCCTTCTTTCGTCGAGGCCCTGCGCGAAGTGAAACTGACCCGTCTTGACGGGCTGCTTGGCGAAGTAGCGGAACATGGCCGGACATTGCAGATCCCGCAAATCAGCGAGGCGGAGGGCTTTCCGTTGAAGGCGGCGACTCTCGCGGCCGGTTTCCAGTCCGCTCTGGTTGTCCCTCTCATCGGACCCGATGGCGCGCTCGGGGCGCTGCTCGTTGAAAGTCGCAAGTCCGGGCGCTTTGCGGAGAACAAGGTCAGTCTGATGCAGACCTTTGCGCATCAGTCGGTGCTTGCCATGCATAATGCGCGGCTGTTTCGCAGAGCCGAGGAGAACGCGCGGCAACTCGCCACGGCCAGCGAGCACAAGTCGCAATTCTTCGCCAATATGAGCCATGAATTGCGCACGCCGCTGAATGCGGTTTTGGGTTATGCCGAATTATTGCGGGATGGTCTTTACGGCGAGCTGCCCGAACGCGCCAAACAGGTTCTGGAGCGCGTTCAAAGCAATGGCGCGCATTTGCTCGGTTTGATCGATGACGTGCTTGATCTCTCCAAGCTTGAGGCCGGCGAATTGTCGCTGGTCCTCGATGAATATTCAATGCGCAACGTAGTCGAACAGGTCGTTGGGACGACCTATTCTCTCGCCCATGCGAAGGGCCTTGCAATTACGCAGGATATCGAGGAGCCGCTGCCGCTCGGGCGAGGCGATGAACGCCGTTTGGTGCAGGTGCTGTTGAACATCATCAGCAATGCGATCAGATTCACCGATAAGGGCGGCGTGATGATAAGGGCGCGCGCAACCGCGGAAATGTTCGAACTCGCCATCGAAGACACGGGACCCGGCATTGCGCCCGAAGACCAGGCCCGCATCTTCGAGGCCTTCCAGCAGGGCGACAACACCAGCACGCGACAAAAAGGCGGGACGGGGCTCGGGCTTTCGATCAGCAAGCGTTTCATCGAAATGCATGGCGGCTCGATAGAAGTCGCCTCGATGCTCGGCGTTGGATCGACGTTCACAATTCGGCTTCCGATCCGCGTCGATCGGCAAAGGGTCGCCGCATGAGGATTTTTGGATCGCCTCCGACGCGAGGTGGAGCCATTGCGTAAGCCGCCTCGCATTCTGGCCATCGACGATGTCGAGGAAAATCTTGAGATCGTCTTCATGCGCTTGGCGGCGCTTGGCTACGAGATCATAACCGCCGCGGACGGCGAGGAAGGATTGGCCAAAGCGCGCGCGGAAAAACCCGATCTGATCCTGCTCGACATCATGATGCCAAGGCTCAATGGCATCTCCGTGCTGAAGGAATTGAAGCGCGATGAAACTCTGGGCTTCATCCCGGTGATCCTGCTCACCGCCAAGGCGGATCGCGCCGACGTCGTCGCCGGTCTCGACGCCGGGGCCGAGGATTATTTGACCAAGCCTTTCGACCAGAGCGCCCTTGTTGCACGCGTGCGCTCCATGCTTCGCATAAAAGCGCTGCACGATCTCGTCCAGGATCAGGCCGCAAAACTCGCCGAGCAGACGAAGGAGCTCGCCTCGTGGAACGCGACGCTCGAGGCGCGGGTCAGCGAGCAGGTCGGAGAAATCGAGCGGATAAGCCGCCTCAAGCGATTTCTATCGCCGCAAGTCGCCGATCTCGTGGCGGCGAGCGACGAGGGGCAAAGCCTCCTTGAAAGCCATCGGCGCGAAGTCACGGTGCTGTTTTGCGATCTGCGCGGATTCACCGCTTTCACCGAGATCGCCGAGCCGGAAGAAGTGATGCATGTCCTGAACGAGTATCATGCGGCTCTGGGGGCGCTGATCGATCGCTATGAGGGCACGCTCGAGCGCTTCGCCGGCGATGGATTGTTGACGCTGTTCAATGATCCGTTGCCGTGCCCCGACCACGCGGAGCGGGCGGTGCGCATGGCGCTCGACATGCAAGACAGCATCAAGACGCTCGCGGTCGGCTGGCGCAAACGCGGGTATGATCTCGGCTTTGGCATCGGCATCGCGCTCGGCTACGCGACGTTAGGCCGGATCGGATTTGCGCGCCGCTTCGATTACTCAGCCGTAGGCAGCGTCACCAATCTCGCCTCGCGGCTCTGCGATGAGGCCAAAAGCGGCCAGACGATCGTCGACGCGCGGGTTTTCCATGCGGTCGAGGAGCTGTTCGAGGCGCGCGCGCTCGAGTCGCTGACGCTCAAAGGGTTTCGCCGGCCGGTCGATGCGTTTGAGATTTTGCGGCTAGCCGGGAGCGCAGAGTAGTTTGGCTCACTTCGCAACCACGCCTAACGCCTTCCCCAGCCAAACGATCTCTTCTTTGAAGTTTGACGCAAGCATATAACCGTACAAAATCAGGCAAATCCCCGCCATTCGGATCAAGGTTGTCGTAATGGGCGAACTCGGCCGCACGGCAGGCAAAATCGCAAAGTTTTGATTGATGAAAGCCTGGAGGTGTTTTGGTCTCAAGAGCGCCCAAACTCCGAGCGCGGCGACGCCGATGCTCACCGCCATCTGAAGAACGAGCATGAGAAGCCCGCGGCTCATGGTTCGCGCCTACTCCACTTTATTTTTCGACTCGTCGCGGTTAAGCTTACCATGCCCATACGCGGAGCGATGATCGATTCGTGCGGACAATTTCACGTGAATGCTCGGCGTCCCGGCGAAGTTGAAGTCCGCCCGCCGCCCCGGCGCGCGCGCAGATCGCCATGGTTCGCCGGACCAAAAAGCGGCGCCGGCCGAAAGCCTTCGCCGGGCGGCTTTACTTCCTTCCCGAAGCCGATACCCTGCGCGGAATCAATGCGCGCGTCTCCTACAGCAACTGTGGATAGAGGCTTTTGGTCTAACTTCGGCCACGGCTCTGAAAGAGCTTGAGTCGACCGCTTCTGACGCTTGTGCGACAGAGCGCTCTTGCTTGAGAACAGTGCCGAAATCGGCGATCAAAACGAGAGGGCCCGCTTTTGAATTCGAGCGAAATCCTGTCTTTCGCCGACGCGAATCAAATCCATCGCGAAGATTCTTTCCGCTGTGAAACTCCTGGCGAGAGCGGGGGCGCCAAACGGCGTATTCTCTGCGTCTTTCCGCGTTATGTCCCCTCGTTCGGCACATTCGAATACGCCTATCCGCTCACTGACGGCGTGCGCGCCTTCATGCCGCCGCAAGGCCTTCTCGTCATCGCCGCCGTCCTGCCCAAAACCTGGGAAGTGCGCTTCATTGACGAGAATATGAAGGCGGCGAGCGAGCAGGATTTCACCTGGGCTGATGCCGTCTTCATCAGCGGAATGCACATTCAGCGCCGGCAGATGGAGGATATCCGCGCCAGAGCCCATGCCCTCGGCAAGGTCGTTGCGCTTGGCGGTCCTTCCGTTTCCGCCTGCCCGGAGCTTTATCCTAACTTCGACTATTTGCATGTCGGCGAACTCGGCGACGCCACCGACGCATTGATAGCCATTCTGGCGCGGGACATGGCGCGGCCGTTGAGGCAGCTCATACTGACGACGAAACAGCGCCGCGAACTCTCGGCTTTTCCCCCGCCCGCCTATAAACTCGCCGAGATCGACCGCTATTTTCTTGGCAGCATCCAGTTTTCGAGCGGATGTCCATACACTTGCGAGTTTTGCGACATTCCCGGTCTGTACGGCCGCGTTCCCCGCCTCAAGACTCATGCTCAAGTCATCGCCGAACTCGACACCCTTCTTGCCTGCGGCGTCAAAGGCTCGATCTATTTCGTCGACGATAATCTGGTCGGCAATCGGCGGGCGCTGCTCGATCTGCTGCCCCATCTCGTCAAATGGCAGAAACGCAACGGCTATGCCGTCAGCCTCTCTTGCGAAGCGACGCTGAACATCGCCCGATCGCCCGAAATCCTCAAGCTGATGCGCGAGGCCGCGTTCGACACGATTTTTTGCGGCATCGAAACGCCGGAACCCGCCGCTTTGAAAGCGATGCACAAGGCGCACAATATGGCGGTGCCAATTCTCGAGGCGGTGCGCGCCATCAATCAACACGGGATGGAAGTCGTCACCGGCATCATCCTAGGCCTCGATACCGACACGCCGGATTCGGCAACGCGGATTCTCGATTTTCTCGAGCAATCCAAGATACCGATGGCGACGATCAATCTGTTGCAGGCGTTGCCGCGCACGCCCCTATGGGATCGTCTGCAGAAAGAAGGCCGCCTCCACGATGAGAATCCCGACCGCGAGTCGAACGTCGATTTCAAGCTGCCTTATGAGGATGTTCTCGCCAACTGGCGCACCTGCATGGAAAAGGCTTACCGTCCCGAAACCCTATTCGCCCGCTATGAGCATCAGATGTCGGAGACCCGGCCAAATCGGCTGAGACGGCCAAAAAGCCGGCAACGACTCTCGCCGCGCAACATTCGCATGGCCGGGGTGATCCTCGCCAAGCTGTTCTGGAAAGTCGGCGTCCGCGGCAAATACAAGCGAGCGTTTTGGAGTTTCGTTTTACCGCGCCTGCTGCGCGGTCAGATCGAGCCGATCATGAGCGTTGGTCTTGTCGCTCATCATCTCATCATGTTCGCGCGCGACGCCTGCTCGGGAAAAAGCAGCGCCTCGCATTATTCGGCGAAAACCCTCGCTCTTCGCCTGCAAGAGCCGCTATCGCAGCAAAGCGCGGCGGAATAGCGCTTCAGACGTCAGCATCCGATCGCGCTTTCCTGAGCTTCGCCCAATAGGCGAGCCGCTCGCGAAGGTCCCGCTCAAAACCTCGATTGGTCGGCGAATAGAGTTTTTGCCGCCCCAGCGCTTCTGGCCAGTAGTCCTGGCCAGAAAAAGCGTCGGGTTGGTCGTGATCATAGGCGTAGTCGGCGCCATATCCCTCGCTCTTCATGAGCTTGGTCGGCGCATTCAAAACGACTTTGGGCGGCATCAAGGAGCCGCGGTCCTTGGCTAGCCCCATCGCGCTTTTGAATGCGACATAGGCGGCATTCGACTTGGGCGCGGTCGCGACATAGATCACCGCCTGGGCGATGGCGAGCTCGCCTTCGGGCGAACCCAGAAAATCATAGGCGTCCTTGGCCGCATTGGCGATGACGAGGGCCTGCGGATCGGCAAGGCCGATATCCTCAACCGCCATCCGCACCACCCTTCGCGCAATAAACAAAGGATCTTCGCCAGCGTCCAGCATGCGGGCGAGATAATAGAGCGCGGCATCGGGATCGGAACCGCGCACCGTCTTATGCAGCGCGCTGATCAGATTGTAATGACCCTCCTGCGCCTTGTCATAGATCGGCGCGCGCCTCTGCACGATCTCGGCCAGCATAGCGGCGTCAAAGATCTCATCGGGGGCGGCGGCGCGCCAGACCTCTTCGGCCAGTGTCAAAGCGGCGCGGCCATCGCCATCAGCCATGCGCACCAGCGCCGCGCGGGCCTCGACATCGAGCGGCAAAGGCTTGCCTTCGAGATTCTCGGCGCGGGCCAGCATTTTCTCGATCGCCTGGGCGTCGAGGGCGCGAAAAACCAGGACGCTCGCACGCGATAACAGCGCCGCATTCAGTTCGAAACTTGGGTTCTCGGTGGTGGCGCCGATCAGCGTGACCGCGCCATCCTCCATGACGGGAAGGAAACTATCTTGCTGCGCCCGGTTGAACCGATGCACCTCATCGACGAACAGCAAAGTGCCCTGCCCCATCGCCCGGCGGCCCCTCGCCTCTTCGAAAATTTTCTTGAGGTCTGCGACGCCGGTAAATATCGCCGAAATCTGGACGAACGCGAATTTCGTCTCATGCGCGAGGAGGCGCGCGACGGTGGTCTTGCCCGTGCCTGGCGGCCCCCAAAAAATCAGGCTGCCGAGCGAACCGGATGCAATCCGCCGCGTCAGCGCGCCCTCCGGGCCGACAAGATGATCCTGACCGACGACCTCCGCGAGGGTTTTGGGGCGCAGGCGATCGGCAAGCGGGTGGGGCGCTTCCTTTTCGAGACCGGCGGCGGCAAAAAGATCAGTCATGTCAGATCCCGAGCGTGGGCCGTTCAGCCGTGCGTGTCCAGCCCTCCGGCGAGGCGCCCGCGGCAGGGAGGACTCATCCCCCCAACACCGTCGTGACGATCTCGCCGCCGCGTCCAATGGTCAATTTCCAATAGTTGTGCCTGTCTCGCACGGCCCGTTCGAGGTCGCGCGTCGTCTGCACTTTCACGTCATTGACCGAGAGAATAACGTCGCCCTTCTGGAAATTGACATCGGCGGCTGTGCTGCCATCTTCGATCTCGCTGATGATGACGCCCTGGCTGACGCCATGCAGCGATAGTTCTTCCATCACAGCCGGCGATAAATTGATCACGGTGGCGCCCGCAAATGGCGAACTGCCCTCGAGCTTGACTGGATCGCGGGCGGGAATTTCCAACGCCGGGGCCAGCATGAGCGTGATGTTTATTGGCGTGCCATCGCGAACAATGGCGAGAGAGGCCCCCCCGCCAAGCGGCTTGGTGGCCATGCGGTAGCCCAAACTCTCGGGATCGTCGACAGTCTGCCCATCGATAGCGGTAATAAGATCGCCTCGTTTGACGCCCGCCTTTTCGGCCGGGCTGGCGGCGGCAACTTCCGTCACTAATGCGCCGGAAGGCCTGTCGAGACCCAAGGAGTCGGCAATTTCCTTCGAGACCACCTGAAGACTGGCGCCGAGCCAGGGCCGGCGCACCTGCCGACCGCCATTTTTTGCGGCGGCGACGACGATCTTGACCATGTTGACGGGAATCGCAAAGCCAATCCCAATGGAGCTGCCCGTTTGCGAAAAGATCGCCGAGTTAATGCCGGCGAGCCGGGCATGCATATCGATCAACGCGCCGCCCGAGTTGCCGGGATTGATCGCGGCGTCCGTCTGAACAAAAAATCCATAGTCGGAAATCCCGGCCTGCGTGCGCGCCAGCGCAGAGACAATGCCCTGCGTCACCGTCTGACCGACGCCGAACGGATTGCCGATCGCGAGCACGATGTCGCCGACCTCGAGCGCGTCCGAATCGCCAAGCTCCATGACCGGAAAATCGCCGCCGCCCTTGAGGCGCAAAACCGCAAGATCGGTGCGCTGATCGCGCAGCACGATATCAGCCTCGAATTCGCGCTTGTCGGAGAGCGCAACTTTGACGTCCGTCATGCCGTCGATGACATGGTAATTGGTGACGACGAGACCTGTTGGGTCGACGATGACCCCCGACCCCAATGAGCGTGAGGTTGAACCGCCAGGGCGGGCCCCGCCGCCGAAGAAGCGCTCGAAAATTGGATCGTCGAATAGCGGATTCTTGGGGCGCTTGTCGATGCGCGAGGCGTAGACATTGACGACGGCCGGCTGCGCCTTTTTGACCACCGGAGCAAAAGATAAAACGATCTCGCTGTTGGTGGTCGGCGCCTGACGCTGAGGCTCCGCCGCAGCGACGCCGGCGAGCAAGAGCGACGTCAACATCAATGCCGCGGGGCGCCGGAAACCGCGCGACAGACAAAAACGTATCGTTGTCATGGATCGATCCACCGCTCGATCAAAGTTGGCCAGAAACGGGCCGGGCGACTGAGCGGACTCCGCAAGAAGCCCTCAAGACGCCCGATCCAACGCGCTTATATATGTGGCCTCGCGCAGCCTTCGCAAAATGTCGAGGGTTCGGCCTAGGCTGACTCGATTAAGCGGCCGCTTCTTCCTCTTGACCGCCAAATACCGGCCCCGAGTCTTTGCCCTTGGCTGTGACGTCACGATCAACGAACTCGATTACGGCCATAGCCGCATTATCGCCATAGCGGAAGCCAGCCTTTAGGACGCGGGTGTAGCCGCCATGCCTATCCTTGTAGCGGGGCCCGAGAACGGCGAATAGCTTGCCGACCAGCGCGACATCCTTGATCTGGGCGATCGCCTGACGGCGGGCGTGCAGATCGCCGCGCTTGCCGAGCGTGACTAGCTTCTCGACGACAGGGCGCAGATCCTTGGCTTTCGGCAGGGTCGTGACGATCTGCTCATGCTTGATCAACGCTTGGCACATATTGGCGAACATCGCCTTTCGATGTTCCTGCGTGCGGTTAAATCGGCGTTTTGCGCGTCCGTGATACATGGCTCTCTCCGTTATTTTTGCGGCCGCCGTGCCAAGGTACGGCCGCTCCTTGTCCCTTCCTCAATTCAGAGGAAGACCGGACCAATTGGATTATGATTCCTAGTAATGCTCTTCGAAACGCTTGGCCAGTTCGTCAATATTATCCGGCGGCCAGCCAGTGACCTCCATGCCAAGATGCAGACCCATCTGGGCGAGAACCTCTTTGATTTCGTTCAACGACTTCCGCCCGAAATTCGGCGTGCGGAGCATTTCGCCTTCGCTCTTCTGGATGAGGTCGCCGATGTAGACGATATTGTCGTTCTTCAGGCAGTTGGCCGAACGCACCGACAATTCGAGTTCGTCGACTTTCTTGAGCAGAGCCGGGTTGAACGCCAGCTCCGGGATCGACGGCGTCAGCTCGACGCGACGCGGCTCTTCGAAATTGACGAAGACGTTGAGCTGGTCCTGCAGGATGCGCGCGGCGAAAGCCACCGCATCCTCCGGCGTCAAAGCGCCGTTGGTCTCAACCTGCAAAGTGAGCTTGTCGAGATCGAGGTTCTGGCCTTCGCGGGTATTTTCGACGCGATAGCTCACTTTTTTCACGGGCGAATAAAGGCTATCGATCGGGATCAATCCGATCGGCGCGTCCTCGGCCCGGTTGTGGTCCGCCGCGACATAGCCTTTGCCGGTGTTGACCGTGAATTCCATGCGGATTTCCGCGCCTTCATCGAGGGTGCAGATGACGAGCCCGGGATTGAGCACCGAAATATCGCCGACCGTCTGGATGTCGCCGGCGGTGACCTTGCCCGGCCCCTGCTTTTTCAAGACCATGCGCTTTGGGCCATCGCCCGGCATCTTGACGGCGATGTCCTTGATATTGAGCACGATATCGGTGACGTCCTCGCGGACGCCGGGGATCGACGAGAACTCATGCAGCACGCCGTCGATATGAACCGAGGTGATCGCCGCGCCCTGCAGCGACGACAATAAAATCCGGCGCAGCGAATTGCCGAGCGTGAGGCCGAAGCCGAGTTCGAGCGGCCCCGCCACGATCGTCGCGAAACGCTTGGGATCGTCGCCCGAAACGACTTCGAGCTTGTTCGGTTTGGTGAGCTCTTGCCAGTTCTTTTGAATCACGAATGCACCTTTCCTCGATGCAAAGGCGCCCATCTGGCGCCCGGCCCTGATGCCGAAATGAACAGCGGGCGAACGACCGCGCGCTTACGAGTTTAGACGCGCCGCCTTTTGCGCGGACGGCAACCATTATGTGGGATCGGAGTGACGTCGCGGATAGAGGTCACGGTGAAGCCCGCCGCCTGCAAAGCGCGCAATGCCGATTCGCGACCAGAGCCCGGCCCCGACACCTCGACCTCCAGCGTGCGCATGCCGTGCTCGGAGGCCTTGCGGGCGCAATCCTCGGCCGCCATCTGCGCCGCGTAAGGCGTCGACTTGCGGGAGCCCTTGAAACCCATGATCCCCGCCGAAGACCACGAAATTGTGTTGCCCTGAGCGTCGGTGATGGTGATCATCGTATTATTGAAGGTCGAGTTAACGTGCGCAACGCCAGACACGATGTTCTTGCGTTCGCGACGGCGAACGCGAGTAGCTTCTTTTGCCATATTTACTTCCTTCAGGCGCGCCCGTAGTGCCAGGCGCTCGGGATTGACCGCTTGCGAAAGCGGAGTTTAAGCCTTGTTTACTTCTTTTTGCCGGCGATGGCCTTCGCCTTGCCTTTGCGAGTGCGCGCATTGGTGTGGGTGCGCTGGCCGCGAACGGGCAGCTGACGCCGATGACGCAGGCCGCGGTAGCAGCCAAGATCCATCAGGCGCTTGATGTTGATCGCCACTTCGCGGCGCAAATCGCCCTCAACCATGTAATCGCGGTCGATCGTCTCGCGGATTTGCAGGATTTCTGCATCGGTCAATTCGGAGACGCGCCGCTCGGCCGGAATATTGACCTTCGCGCAAATTTCCTCAGAATTTTTGGGGCCGATGCCGTGAATATATTGTAGCGCGATGACGACGCGCTTACCGGTCGGAATATTAACGCCTGCGATACGTGCCAAAACCAATTCTCCATGTCGGCCGCCAATGAAAGCATGGCGGCGGTTTGTTTTCCCGCGTCCGGTGGAGGCCGGCTCATGCGGGGCCCAACAAAAATAACTCCGTTGGGGCCACATTAATGCCCCCCGGAAACTTTCGTCTCAGGCTGGAAGAAAGTTCCTTAACTGATCGAGCTCTGTGCGTCAACTCGAGTTTTGATGATCGAGACGCAAATTATGGCGAAAATGCGGCGTCAAGACGGAGCCGCTCGAAAAAGTCCGGGCTTGCAAATTTGCCGAGCGCAGACGCGCGTCCCTCGCTTCGACACGCGCCGGAACTTGGTTTTTGGCGCCGCAAACAACCGGGGGCAAGCCAAAACCGGCTGTTGCATTCGTCGATTGTTTGCGCCATATAGCGCAAAGCCGTCGGCGTCTCAGCCTTCGGTAAGGATGCGGGTGTAGCTCAGTGGTAGAGCACAACCTTGCCAAGGTTGGGGTCGAGGGTTCGAATCCCTTCGCCCGCTCCAGTTAAATCAATGGCTTGGCCGATAGGCCGCTAAGATGACCAATTACTTGGCAACACATTGGCATCAGTAATCTGGCGCTCTGGCTTCGACGAACTTGCCGCGATCGCGGGTCACGATCTCCCAAACCTCGGTTTACGCCTTCCCCCCACCTTTGCGGCAGTGCTTATAGGCGCGAGATCCCGGTTAGCGCGACATCGGCCCTTGACAGTACGGCGCAAGCCATTGATAACACATAGTGTTTAACGCCTTGGCAAGGCGCGGGCAGCGGGGGCCCTGCCGCATGTGGCGTGACCTTGGCCATTGGGCGGGGAAGGCCGGTACCCCACCCCCCGGCCTCCCCCGACCGGTCACCCTCCGATTGGCCTAACCCCGCGCTACCAATTTTCGGTTTGCCAAAATCCCGAGGGAATGCATCGTTCTTTTCGATGCTGGGGAGCGACCAGCTTCAACGGTATTGTGGACATCTGAAATGAAATTTCGCTAAGCCGCGGGAATTTTTTCGGGAAAGCGTAGCGGTCCTAATCGGAATCGTTAGGAACTTTCGGCCCAATGGCTTGTTCGCGCTGCAGCAATCTTTTCGCGCGCCGGATGCCGGTGGTTAGGATTCCCGATATGAAGCTCCCCACGACCCGGGCGACTCGCCCGGGTTCAAGTGCACGAAAGTACGCTGTAGCGGCCGCTGTTGGAGGCGCCGCCCTCGGTGCGCTTGCGCTTATCGCCCGTCGGCAGGCGAGCAACGCCGCTCAGAACCATCCGGCGGTAGGCAGATTTCTCGATGTTGACGGCGTGCGTCTGCATTACGTCGAATGGGGGGTCGGGGAGCCTCTCGTGCTTATTCATGGAAACGGCACACTGATTCAGGATTTCGAAACGAGCGGGCTCATCGACCTTGCCGTCAAAAGCTTCCGCGTCATTGTCTTCGATCGTCCTGGCTTCGGATATAGTTCTCGGCCTAGGGGCACAATCTGGACGCCTTCCGCCCAGGCCGATCTTATAAACAAGGCATTGATGCTACTGGGCGTTGAACGCTGCATTTTGCTGGGGCACTCCTTAGGCGCCTCGGTCGCGATGGCGCTCGCGCTGCAACACCCGTCTTCGGTTAAAGGGTTGGTTCTCGTATCTGGATATTATTATCCGACAGAACGCTTCGACTCAGGCCTCCAGATCGCGCAGGCGTCGCCCATCCTCGGCGATGTCTTGTGTCATACGTTGGCCCCCTTATTGGGGCGCCTTGGGTGGCCTGCTTTAATGCGGAAGATCTTCTCCCCGGCGGCCTGCTCGCGACCGTTCTCGGCGGCCGTCAAAGAAATGGCGCTCCGTCCCTCGCAATTGCGGTCGAGCGCCGCCGACGCTGCTCTCATGGTGCCCACCGCCGTCAAGATGCGGGCTCGATACGGGGAGCTGTCCATCCCGGTGGGCATAGTCGTTGGGGCAAACGACCAGCTGATTGACCCTAAATCGCAGTCGATCCGATTGCATGGCGAGATTTCTGGAAGCTCGATTGATGTGATTTCGGGCATGGGTCATATGGTGCATCACGGCGCGAAAACCGAAGTCATGAAGGCGATCAACGCGGTCGCAGGCATGGCCTGAGGTTTCGGGTTAGGAAACACGCGCCTCTGCGACGGCGTTTTTTGGATTGCTGTCGCTTGCAACACGCCTCGCCGAATCGAGCGGGGATGGTTGCGTTTCAAAGCTTGGGTCTGCTGGTCCGCTATAGCCGTAAAAGTTGGTTATGGTTAGGCGACCATGGCCCAACGCCCGCCCAGCCGCGGCGTCCGCAAGTCTGAAAAACCGACGCCGCTCCCGGGTCGGAAGGTCGGGCGCAAATCCGCCGATTTTGCACCTGGCGGCGATTCGCGTTGCCGAGGACAGCCGATTCGGATGGCCCAAATCAAAGTTCTGCACAAGCCTGAATTAACGGGGAAAGGGTCAATTTCTTCGTTGTGGGATTGAAAAAGATCAACGATTTTGCTCATGCCGAGTCGGTGGCGGGGCTGGCAGCGGTCCAAAGCGTCCAGCCCCACCTACTGCAAAGACCCGGAAGGCAGGAGAGCAGGCTTACAAGCATCTGAGAAATGCTTGTAAGCCACCTCACCTTACTCAGAAAAATCTCCCCGCCAAGTCCAATCGAAAAGCCATCCACACTGAGATTTGACCTTCCGGATACGGAGACCCGGCGCCCTTGCGATGGCCGCAGACTTTTCGTGCTCCGGTCGCAATCGTGCATAAAGATCGCCCCGAGGTTCGCTCATAATTCCTTCATGTGGGCAATCTGCCGCTAATGCCCGCCATCTTCCCGGACACTATTGCGTCGATCATTCGTGCCGTCGGATGACGACGCGAGTCCCGATCTCCGCGCGCAGACGGGGCTGTTCCCGTCCTAGACAAGTCTCACCTTCTGTTTTAGAACAAAGGCGGAACGTAGGCGGGCGGGGGTTAGCATGTCGAGGAAATTTAGGCTCGAAGAGCTATGGCGAGCGTGACCTATTACGTAGCCCTGCCGTTCGTCCTAACTGACGACGGCGAGCTCTTGGCTGGAGAGGCGCAAGAGCGGCAGACTGCCGGCGCAGTTGTCCGGGAGGCTCAACGAATGGCTGGCAGAGTAGCCGGCGCCGTCGCATTCTCCCGCACAGGCGATCCGGCAACAGGGGAGTTCGAAGACGCTATCGTGATCAAGCGTTTCGGCAACGTGCCCGAGACGGACGCTCTACTCGGTGCGCACTGAGAGGCGGCAACGGTAGGCCTGTGGGCAATATCTCGGCTCGGCGAGCCGTAATGACGTCAACCCGAGACTTACTCAAGGGAAAGGCGGCCCAGCTTCACGTCGATCGCCATGGGTCCCTCTCGGTTAAATCGGATACGAAAATTAACTTCCTCCCCGATCGAAAGCTCGTCGAATACATCCGGATTAGACGACGAACGGTGCCCGAAAATGTCCCGAGAGTAGCGTGGACTCTTGATAAACAAAAAAACGCTCACGCAGAGAGTCCACTACGCCACCAAATCGCGGCAGCTTTGACGTGAAAATATTGTCTTTCGAGGGGGTCATCCGTCGAAAGCCCTCGGGAGCGCGGCGATTTATCTGCTCAAAGAGCTGGACCGCGCCCTCAATCTTCCCTTCCAAAAACAGGAATTGCGCGAGGTTATATCTATCCTCGTAATTTTGGTCTTCGCTAGAAAAGCTTCGGCGCAGATGGTCTTCGACCAAAGATGTTTCATAGCACGGCTGTGCTAGGCTCAGGACTCATTGATTGAGATAGAAGAGGACGATGGCTGCGATGCAGATGGCGGAGAAGAAAGTATGGGCGCATCGATCATAGCGGGTTGCGATGCGGCGCCAGTCCTTGAGCTTGGCGAAGAGGTTCTCGATTCTGTGGCGCGTTCGATAAAGCGTCCTGTCATAGTGGAGCGGCGCTTTGCGGCTTCTGGTTGGCGGGATGCAGGGCTCGACGCCCCTGGCCTTCAGCGCGGCGCGGAACCAGTTGCTGTCGTAGCCCCTGTCGGCGATCAACATTGAAGCGGGCGGTAAAGCCTTGAGCATCAGCCGCGCGCCCTTGTGGACCGGCCTCGCGGGCTGCTTCCTTGGCATCGCCGGAAAGGGCGGCAATCTTGTCAGTTCGATCAGCCTCACCCTTCGACACGTCAAGCTGCCGAATGGCTGCACGAACACCACCCTCATTACCCCGCCCCCGTGGGGAAACTGCCCCAGCTTGGGGCGGTTTATTTGTGATCGAGATCCACTCTGAAACGTGTTCGGCGCGCTCCAATGCCGTCAGCTCGGAGCGGTGCAGGTTCTCCGCGATCTCGACGAGGCACCCTTCATCTTCGCCGTAGCTATCGACCAAGCATGGGATCTCAGCGCAGCCCATAGACTTAGCTGCCTCGAGGCAGTGACGCCCGGCGACGAGCAAAATTCCTGTCAGGTTGATCTAGGCCGTGGTGACGAATTCGGCGTTTGGGGGATTCTCGCGAGGATCTTTCCATGATTCAAGGCTGATTTTTGGAGATCAGCCTTGATGATTCGGGATGTCGATGCGCTGCGAGACGATCAATGGGAGCGGCTTTGTGATCTTGTGCCAGGCGGAAGAGCCGGCCAGCGCGGGCCGCGCTGCGACAATCGACGCTTCGTCGACGCGCTGTTATGGATGGCCCGCTCGGGCGGCCGCTGGCGCGATCTGCCCGAACGCTTCGGCGACCATCAGGCGGTGAAACGCCGCTACTATCGCTGGATCGAGCGCGGCGCCTTGGACGGATTTCTTGAGGCATTCACCGCCGAGGCCGATCTCGAATGGCTGATGATCGACTCAACAATCGTGCGCGCCCATCAGCACGCGGCCGGCGCAAGGATCGCCAAAGGGGGGCGGATGCCCAAGGCCTGGGCCGCTCTCGCGGTGGTTTGAGCACCAAAATCCACGCCGCGACAGACGCGCTCGGCAACCCCGTTCGGCTCCTTCTCGGACCTGGGCAGCGCAACGACATCACAAAAGCGCACGCCCTGATCGAAGGCTTTGCGGCCGATGCGATCATCGCCGATAAAGGTTATGACGCCAATCACTTGCGCAAGGCTGTTCTTATGCGTGAGGCTGAGCCGGTGATCCCATCAAAATCCAATCGCCGCGCGCCGCTCCCCTACGACAAGGCGCTCTACAAGGAGCGCAATCTCGTCGAGCGTTTCTTCAATAAACTGAAGCAGTTCCGGCGCGTCGCAACCCGATACGACAAGCTCCTCGCAAACTACCGAGGCTTCGTATTGCTCGCCGCTATTGCTATCATGCTCAGGTAATTCGTCACTACTGCCTAGTGCTCTGCCGCGTCACGGCCTCCGCGCAAAACAGATGCCTTCCCCGATCGCCTTCATCGACGGGCCATTTGCATTGCCCTTCGCCAAGCGCCGTCAACACCTTGAGCGGCCCGATGGCGCTCGGGTCGAAAAGCCGCGTTGATGGCGGGCTGGATCGCTCTCGTTCCATTTGATCGATCAACAATTATCTCCCCGCCAATAAAACCCCCACCGAGCTGCCCGGCGCCGATGCGCGGAACTGCTGGGCCGGCTGCGCTAGCGCCTCTCGCTTCGCACCGAGCAGCGCCGCAATGGCGCTCCCGGCCGTCGGAGGGTTGAACCCGTGCTGCAGCCATTGGTTGCCGAGATATGCCTGAATCGGACGGGACAGGATCAGACGTCCGATTGCCGCGGGTGCGGCCAAGCCAGCCGCAACGCCGACGGGGCCGCCCGCCGCTAGGCCGCCGGCGCCTAAGCCGCCGGAGAGAAGATGCATTGCAAACGCGCGGCCCGCCGTGCCTGAATCGGGCAACGGCGTCAAAGCCGCCTGCCCCGCCTTCGCGAGCTCCGCGAAGTCGCCGCGCCCGCGAGCGTAGTCAATACGATTGTTTCCCTTCGAAACCGCGCCCTTGATCTGCGCCGGCGAGATATAGCCCTGCGCACCTCGCTCGCCGCCTCCGGCCTTCGCCGTCGCGATATCTTTGAGATTGCCCCATTGGCGTCGCGCATCCTGCCACGCCTGCGCGTCGTCGGGCGAGATCGAGCGCGTAGCAGCATCGTCAAGCGCATCGCGAATGCCGCGATAAGCGGTCGAAAGTTGCGGGTCGGACATGCGAACGCTATCCGCCATATTGCCGGCACGCGATCGCGTGGCTTGGTAGACGTCGCCGGGGAGCGCGCCGCTTCCGGTGCGGTTCAGCAAGTCGTCAACGATGCTCCCGACGTCGGCCGTGCGTTGGCTCGGCGCCGTCGTACGCTCGTAATTGCCGAGCGTCGTCTGCAGATCTGTCGCGAGCTGCGGATCGGCGGCCACGGTGTTTCGCGCCAAAAGATCGTTGAACACGTCACCAAGATTGACAAAGCCATTGTCCAGAACGTCGTCGGTCGCCAGCGGCGCGTTGATGCCCGCGCGCTGCAGCACGGCGCGCGTGAATGCCAGCCCTGTCCTATCATTAATCGCAGCCGAACCGCCCGCGCCGGGAATCTGCGCCGCAGCACTTTCTACCCGTTGCAAATTCTTGTTGCCGGTGCGCTGCCCCGCGGTCATCGGGATATTCTCGGCGTCGAGCGTGGCGATCGCTGGGGCGAGCGCGTCGGGCGTCCTAAACGGCGTGATGACCTTGCTACCCGCGCTCGCCGCCAACGGCAACGCGCCGCCGAAAATCTCGCCCATGCCAGCGCCACGGCTGGCGTCGGACAGCACTTGCGGCAAGTTCGTGTAATCCGGCGAGCTCACGGCGCCCTGAACGCCGCCAAGCGTTCCGCCGACACCCGCGCCAATCGCCGCTTTGCCGAGAGCGCCGGCGCCTTGCGCGGCGGCCTCGATCGGGCCGAGCGGGAGCGCGATACCGGTTGCAGTCGCTCCAGCGGCATTTGCGGCCGAAGCAACAAGCGGATGCTCTTTCTCGAAAGCCGCGCTTTTCGCGCGCTCGGCCTCAAGGTTGCCAGAATAATCGCCAAAGTTGCCGCCAACGCCGGTTAGCGCGCTAAAGCCAGCGGCGATGCGCGGCGAAAGACCGAGCGATGCGCCTTGATTGGCTTCGCGCAGCACGTTCGCTGCGCCGGTCGCAACGCTGCTCAAATCGGCGCCGAGATCGCGAGTCGGGCCGTCCGACGCGTCGTCGGGATTGGGCACGGTTTCGTCGACGACGGGCGGGGCCTGCTGCGGAACGATCGAAGAGAATGACGCATACGGGTCGTCGGCAGCTGGCTTCCCAACGATCGAGGAAAATGATGCGTAAGGGTCGACGGTAGCCGGGGCCGCAGGCTGGGAAGGAGAGCCTTGAGGCGCGGAAGGCTGCGGGGCTGGTGCACCAAGCGCTGACGGCGTCGCCGAAGAGGGCGCAAATGCCGATGGCGTGACGCCGCTCGGATCAGAGGCCGCCAGCTGTACGAGGGGCGACATTCCAGGCGCATAATATCGCCGCGCAATAGAGCCGTTGGGGGTTTGGGCGTCGATCGGCATTGGCGTTGACCTCTGGAGCGGAGCGCCGACGCGGACGGCGATTGATCGTTTGTGAGACGCTAAACGCGCCATTTTTAGCACAGTGTGATCGAAATGTCAAGTTCAAGGCAGTTTGGGCGTGGAGGAGCAGCGGCGAAAGGTGGGCTTGCGACCGGGTCGCTGCCTGCGAATGGCATGTTTTCTAGGTACATCCCGTCGCGCTAATTGTTATTGTTGAAGGTCCGAGCTATCGCTAGATCGTTCAAACAGGGCCACGAGCGTCGGTTAAACTCGCAGATTGGCGGGCGCTGGAGCCCCGAGATGAGAAACGATGGCTAAAAAACCGGCCGTAACAAAAATCGAGATTCCGGCACCGCTTATTGAGGCGGTAAAGAGCCGACGGGCGATTCCCTTTTTTGGAGCCGGGGCCTCAAAGGAAGCTCGCGACACCATAGGTCGGAGGCCGCCCGACGCCGACCAGCTTCGCGACATTCTAGCGACACGCTTTTTCAACCGGGAGATCAAAAATCGCAGCGTGATGGCTGTAGCGGAGATGGCTATCCAGAGCAGCGGAGGTCAGTCTCACGTATTCGAGGTCGTCCGTCAGGCGTTAGACAGCTTTGAACCAAGCGACGCGCATCGGCTGGTTAGCGAATTCAATTGGCGCATGCTCGCAACAACGAATTATGATCTGCTCCTTGAAAGAGCCTACGCACAATCACAACAGCGACGTCAGCACCTTGTACGCTTCGTGAAGGACGACGAACCGATCGAAGAGAAATTGCAGGCAGTAACCAATCCTCTTCCATATTTAAAGCTGCACGGCTGCCTCGACCACTTGCACGACAGCGATATTCCGCTGGTGCTTTCTAGCGAGCATTACTCGACGTATCTTGCTAATCGGACTCGTTTATTCGGGCGTCTCAAAGACCTTGCGCGCGAGTCGACGATGATATTCGTCGGTTATAGACTCGATGATCAACACGTACGGGAGCTCATATATGCTCTTTCCAGCGACAAACGTCCTCGCTGGTACATCGTCACGCCCGACGCAGAAGACTACGATATCGACTTTTGGGCGACCAAGAATGTCGGGGTACTGAAATGTCGCTTTCACGAGTTCATGACCGCGCTGGATGTTGCGGTGCCCCCGCTTTTCAGGTCCCTGGCTCCCTCAGACGCGGTGACGGACTTCCCAATCCGTAGGTTCTACTCGGTGCAATACCTGGAGACCGAGAAGGTTCGGGCCGCTCTGGAAACCGACCTCACGCTTGTTCATTCCGGAATTCCATTCGCTGATCAGTCAGCGATGAAATTCTATGAAGGATACGATACTGGGTGGGGCGGAATTGTGCGCCGGCTGGATGTACGCAGAAAGATTGAAAATGACCTTCTCTATAAAAGCTTGCTCGAGAACGATAACCCGGGAGGACCAGTTCTTATCATGCTGCGGGGGGCAGCGGGAGCAGGAAAGACAATCGCACTCAAGCGCACGGCCTTCGAGGCTGCAACAGCTTCAAACGCGCTAGTCCTATGGTTGGAAGAAAGCGGCGCGTTGAATCCCAATGTGTTTTTCGAGTTGCACGAACTATGCCAACGCCCCCTTTATTTGTTCGTCGATCAGGTAGCTCTGCAGATCGATAAGTTACATCGGCTGCTGAAAGCGGCGAAGGCTCGATCCATTCCTCTTGTAGTCATTGGTGCTGAACGCGATTCCGATTGGAACACATATTGTTCCGCCCTTGAGATGGACTTCACACCGCAATTCGTTCGAGTCGGTAACCTCTCTCGCGACGAGGTTGAAGGGCTTCTTGATCTCCTCGAAAGGCATGATTGCCTTGGGCTTCTCAAAGCAAAGACGCGAGCCGAACAAATAAATTCATTCATGGAAAAGGAACGTGCTGATCGGCAGCTTTTGGTCGCACTGCACGAGCTCACTCAGGGGAAGCCATTCGAGGAAATTGTCCTTAACGAGCACCAGCGAGTCTATCCCGAACAAGCGCGCCAGCTCTATCTTGACATTGCTACGATGCACCAGTTTTCGGTGAAAGTCCGCGCCGGAACAATATCGCGCATCTCCGGCATTAATTTTGACGATTATAAAGCCAACTTCTTTGCCCCTCTGCAGGACATCGTTCGGATTGAGCGGGACAATTATTCCGGTGATTTTTGCTACAGAACGCGACATTCCCGAGTGGCAGAAATCGTGTTTCGTCAAGTGTGCCCCGACGACGCGACGAAGGCTCGACAGATGAAGAGATTAATCGAGGGACTGGACGTTGGTTACTCATCCGATAGACGCGCCATAGAAGAGATGACTAGGGGGCGCACGTTGGCGGATGCGTTCGGCGGGTCCGTCGATGCACGTACAATTTACGAGGCAGCAGTAAAGGCTGCGCCGAAACAAGCGTTCATTTACCAACAATGGGCGATTTTCGAGTCGGCCCATGGCGATGGATCCCTTTTAGAGGCCGAGCGGCAGGTGGCGATCGCGCATGAACTTGATCCGCGTAGTAAATCGATCGTTCACACCCAGGCAGAAATCGACCGTAAGCGCGCTAACGACGAATCTTCTGCGCTCCTTAAAGGCTCTTTGCGCAGGAGGGCTCGTGCGAGACTAGACGATATGCCTATCAACGAACGTTTCGCTGTTTCAAGTCGTTGCAAAATCCTCGTCGACGAACTGGAGGAATTGAATTCCGCTCTGACCGACGATGCTAAGCCGCACGAGACGCTTTATTTCGCTGAGAAGGTCAAGGATACAGAGAGCGCGCTCTTGCGCGCGCAGCAGCTTCATCCCGACGACCCGGATATCATTCAGATTGAAGCCCGGTTCAGGCAGGAAATGGAACAGGAAGACAAAGCCCTCAGGGCCCTAGAGCGTGCATGGGCGGCTGGCCCGCGGGGATCAGGAACCGCGATTCGCATCGCGAGAATGTACGACGCGCGAAGGAGGCCCGACGATGCTTTGAAAATGCTCAAAGACGCGTTAGCCCGTAGTCCCGACGACAAATTTGCTCATCAAGCCATTGCTTTCCATCACCTAGGCTCAGGACTCATTGATTGAGATAGAAGAGGACGGCGGCTGCGATGCAGATGGCGGAGAAGAAGGTGTGGGCGCATCGATCATAGCGGGTTGCGATGCGCCGCCAGTCCTTGAGCTTGGCGAACATGTTCTCGATTTTGTGACGCTGGCGGTAGAGCGTCTTGTCATAGGCAATGGGAAGCTTGCGGCTTCTGGTTGGCGGGATGCAGGGCTCGACGCCCCTGGCCTTCAGCGCGGCGCGGAACCAGTTGCTGTCGTAGCCCCTGTCGGCGATCAACATTGAAGCGGGCGGTAAAGCCTTGAGCATCAGCCGCGCGCCCTTGTGGTCGCTCATCTGGCCCTCCGAGAGCAACATGACGAGGGGCTTGCCGGCGCCGTCGCAAACGACGTGGAGCTTCGAGTTCAGTCCGCCTTTCGTGCGCCCGATACGGCGGGGAAGAGCCCCTTTTTGAGCAGGCTCGCCGCTGTGCGATGCGCCTTCAGATGCGTGGCGTCGATCATGATGCGCTCGGGCTTTGGACCTTCGCCAGCGAGCGCGGCGAATATGCGGTCGAAGACGCCGAGCCGGCTCCAGCGGATGAAGCGATTGTAAAGCGTCTTGTGCGGCCCGTAATCCTTGGGCGCATCTTTCCATTGCAGGCCGTTGCGGATCACATAGACGATTCCGCTGACCACCCGACGGTCGTCAACCCGCGGAACGCCATGCGACAGAGGAAAATGCGGCGCAAGCCGCGCCATCTGCCGCTCGCCCAACAAAAACAAATCACTCATCCCAGCCTCCCCATGCGGAGACCAGGAATCACATCTCAGGCAAATTTAATAGGTCCTGAGCCTAGTGGTAAGATGCTGTCGCCCCTCGATGTTTTGGGCGAGGTAATTAGGGAGCGCGACAAGCTCCGCGAAACCATCGCCGCCAAAGACGCCGAGCTGGCGTTGATGCGGGAGGCGCTGGAGACATACGAGGATGCGCTCAGCGAGGCCGAAGCGATTTTTGGTGGCGAATATGCGGACCATTACGGCCCGATGTTCGAACTTGCCATGAAGGCTCGAGATGCACGCGCCGCCCTTCAGTCCGCGACCAGCGCGCCGCCGGCAATCCAATGGTGCGCCCACGTGCGCGGACCAGACGATCTCGTGCCGGTCATGTCCTACGAAGATGCAGTAGCCGTTTCGGATTGGATCAATAGTACGTCAGAGAGATTCAACTCCGCTCGTCCAGCGGAGCAAAAGGTGATGATGATCGCCATGCCTGCCCTATGGCCTGCGAGCGGGGATCATGCCGAGTGGTATGCGAAACGCTCAGAAAAAAACTCGGATTATCCCTTGCTCGAATGCGAACGCGCCCGCGCTGCCCTTCAGGCGAGTAAGGATGCCAACGAGAAAGGCCAAGCCTGAACCATGAGCCGAGCCTCCTCTCTTTTGAACGAAAATCCAGCTTTGCGCCCGGCTGATATAGCCCAGCGCTGGCAATGTAGCGAACGACTCGTACGCAGCATGATTTTGGACGGGCGATTGCCTTCGTTCAGGCTTGGGGCCAAATTGCTCCGCGTCAAGCTTAAAGACGTCGAGGCATATGAATGCAGCCAAAGTTCAGAGCCGTCATTTTCAGAGGGAAATATTACGCCGTCTGGACAGAAAACGGAGAAGTCAGGCGTAAAAGCCTTCGTACCGCAGATCGTGGGAGTGCCGAGGCGGAGCTAAAACGATTTGTCAGCGACTTCGAGATCGCTAATCGGCCGCCGGAAATAACTGTACAGTTTGTCTGGGATTCGTATAGGGAAGCTCTCGGCGCCAAGCCAACTGCTGCCACCATGGGATTCGAATGGAAGGCTGTCGGTCCATTTTTTGGGACGAAAGCCGCTGAAATCCTGACGGAACAGGACAGCCTCGATTATGCGGCGCAGCGCGCCAAAGCGGGCCGAAGGCCTAGCACGATCAGAACTGAACTCGCGCATTTGCGATCGGCCCTCCTGTGGGCACAGAAAAAAAAGATCATCGGAGTCGCTCCCGCTATCATATTGCCGGAGGCATCGGCGCCGCGCGACAGCCGATTGACCAAATCTCAGGCCGTTAAATTCATCGGCGCGTGCGAAATGCCGCACGTCCGCCTATTCGTCATTCTTGCGCTGACGACCGGCGCGCGCATGGGGGCAATCCTCGGACTGAAATGGGACCGCGTGGATTTTGACCAATCCCTGATCTATTTTGAGGATCCTGACCGGCCGAAGACCAATAAGCGCCGTGGAAATCCCCCGATGAACAAAACCGCTCGAGCGGCCCTGAGCGCGGCGCGCGCTGGCGCCACCAGCCCCTACGTGATCGAATGGGCAGGACAGCCGGTCGCCAGCGTCAAGAAGGGACTCGCTTCGGCCGGTGAACGGTGTGGACTTCCATGGGTGACGGCGCATGTGTTCAGGCACAGCGCCGCAACTTTCATGGCCGAGGATCGCGTCTCGATGGCGGAGATCGCGCAATTCCTAGCCCACGCTGACAGCCGGCTGACGGAAAGGGTTTACGCCCGTTTTTCGCCAGATCATTTGCGCGAAGCCGCAGATGCTCTTGAGATCGACCTTATGCGAGAGGCCGTACCCGGTATGGAGTGCTCTACTGTTCAATTGCACAGGACCACAGAACAAAAGAGGCCCAAAAGGGATCGAAAAGGCGAATGAATTCAATGCACCGTTCGAGAAAACCCTTTAAATACAGCAGGCGACGGCCATTGGTAATGGAGAGGTCGACAGTTCAATCCTGTCTCGCAGCACCATTAAAATCAATAGTTTAGTCTGCCGGTCAATTCCAGAAGGCGCGTTCGTGCAGCGCCTGCCTTTGAGCAACCGCAGTTTTGGCGCCCAGCAAAGGGGAGGCGGTAATGCAAGGTTGGTCCTGCGGCTGGACCTGAGCGCGGATGACGCCGAGCTCCCCGCGGGCCAAACCGACCTCATTGCGGATTATGATCCGCCTCCTGAACGCCCCCAAGGCCCGAAGACGCGGACGGAGCGGGAGTTTCCTGGCCGAGCTCTGGAGTTGGGCGGCTGATCGCTGCGACCAAGATCCGCCACCGGTCGTAGACGCGTATGAGAGGGAGGAGAATTGGCACCGCAGCGTCGATGACATCCCAGCGCCGCCCCATGGCCTGCTCGACTAGCGCTTTGGCCAATATTTCACCCGCCGCCTCCGGATTAGATGAACGGCCAGACAGACATCGGACATCTTCAGCCTGCTGATCCGACAGGCGAACGCCATATTCATCTTCCAACCAACGGCAATCAATTTCGGCGATCTCATTCAGTCGGCGGAGGGTATCTTCAGGGAGACGCCACGAATCAAGGAGCTGATCGCCCGAGGCGCGGGCGAGCCATCGCTTGAGACAAACTTGGAAATAGCGTTGCAGCAACCACTTCATGTATGTCTGAGACGCTCCCGATTTCGCACGGCTTGATAGAGCGATATTGGTAAGACGAAGCGCTTCTGTCAGGCTTGGCCCAAGGGATCGGTTATCGGCATAGGAAGAAGGCGCGGGCAATGATTGCCCCCCTGCAACAAGGCTTTCGCACAGAGTAGATACGACATTTTCGCCAGGACGATAGCAGAACACGCTAATATTCTTTTTACCGAATATTGCCGCCCATGGCGTTACGGTGTCTTTAACCCGGATATATTTATTTCCCGCCGCAGTCACGTTGGCGGCATATCCTTCGATATTAAGCTCGCTCCCACTCATAACGCTTGTAGAATAGGAAGAACACAAACGAGCGAGGTGATCTCGCACCGTGACGAATATACGACATTCGCAGCCAGCGAAATCAGCAGCAAGTTGCTGGATTTGTTCCTCGCCGAAGCGCGACGAAAAATGCTCGGAGCTGAGCAAAACGGTATTTGCCTGTGATTTATTGATCTCGTCCAGTAGAGAGCGGAGTATTTTCGAACGTTTCAGGGAAACTGAACGCAGCGAAAAATCTCTACTCGAATCGTTTTGCAAATAGGACGAAACGAGCGGGCCGTGACAGTCTACTGAAAATGCAGCGTTCTTTGTCGGATATAGCAGGGAGTATTTTAGTAAAACGTTCTTATTATTTGTACAATAGCGCTGAAATGACGTCGTTCCTGTTCGCTCTAGGCCTATATGAAAGATTATTTTGGGCTTCGTCATAATTATGCGCTTGAAAATAGCTCCCTGAGATGCCGCACAGCGATCTTGAAACAGCAGCTCGCCTCTGAATAGCTGAAAAATAGAAAAGACACGTTTCACAATCGCGTAATCATCTTCCGCGCTACGCCGTCGCGAGCGGCATCGAGCTTGGAGTTCAGACCGCCTTTGTGCGCCCGATGCCAAGGGGAGATCCCATTTTTAAGAAGGCTCGCCGCCGTGCGGTGAGCCTTCAGATGGGCGTAGATCATGATTCGCTCGGGGCGTTCGCCAGCCCGCGCGGCGAAGATCCGGTCGAACGCGCCCAATCGGCTCCAGCGGATGAAGCGATTGTAAAGCATCCTGTGCGGCCCATACTTTTTGGCGCGTCCTTCGCGGGAGACTATGGCGGATAAACAATCCCCGCTCACCATCCGACCTAGGCCGCCGAGGAGACGATTATCGGCTAATGCGATTTCGCTCGCGGTTCTTTGGAAGTTCCTTTCCGCTCAAGCGACCGCTTGGGAGCGTCGGCGGCTTCGTCAATTTCTAAGGGCTCGGATGTCCTCGTTCCGGCTTTCGGCGAAGCAAACCCTTGGAAGGCTGGCGCATCAACGCGCTCCCACGATCCGCCGTCATTCCAGGGACCAACCGCATCATCGCCTTCATCACCCTTTCCTGTGGACGTGTTGAAGAATTGATCGACCAGGATTGGCGTTGGCTCGATCAATCCGACCTTCAGCGGCGGCTTGCCCATGCTGTCGAGCGCCGTCATGAAGGCCTTCATATGAGTGATCTCGCGCGTCATCAGGAATTGCAGCGCGTCTTTGGAGCCTGGATCGTCGCAGAAATCGATCAGACGTTCATAGACAATCTTGGCGCGCGCCTCCGCGGCGATGTTGCTGCGCAGGTCCACATCTAATTCGCCGGTTATTTTCAAGTAGTCGGCGGTCCAAGCGTTGCCGACTGAATTGCGCAGGTCGACGCCGCCGCCGCCGCAAATTGCGATGAGAGGGTCGGCTTCGGCTGCGGCGCGATCCTTTTTCGTTGGCATCAGGTGCATCCTGGCGAGCGTGCCAATGACCTCAAGATGGCTCAGCTCCTCGGTTCCGATGTCCATCAACAGGTCCTTGATGTCGGGATTGTCGCAATTCAACCCTTGGATTGAATATTGCATCGCAGCGGCCAACTCGCCGTTCGCGCCGCCGAACCCTCGCACAATGCTGCGAGCGCCAGTTGGTTGCGCTCGGCATTCGAACCATGATGCTAAGGCCATTGGCTTGCTGGTCCGCTACAGCCGGAAAAGTTGTTTATGCTTAGCCGGCGCAGATCCTGCTCGACGAAATGAAACTGCAACACGGGAGCAATATCTAGTTCATCCGCGGATCGCGCGTCGTCCATGAAAGCGTTGGTTGGTGCGCTGCAGGCAAGAATCCTTTAATCGCGGTGACGATGAAAGGCCTTCAGCGCCGCTGATATCAGATTGCTTTGCAAGGCCTGCGATTGCTTAAGAGCGCCGCGCTCGAATGGGCCCGCGTCGTTTCCAAAATTATCGCGTCACAACCACTCGACGACCGCGGAAAACATGTAGCCGACGCCCCGCTGGGTCTGGATAAACTGGGGGACGCCAGGATCGACCTCCAGCTTGCGCCGCAGCCGCAAGACCTGCACGTCGATGTTTCTATTGAAGACATCATTATGCACGCGAGTCGCCTCAAGGAGATGTTCGCGGGAAAGCGGCCGCTGAGGCGCCTCGACGAACGCGACGAGCAAGCTATATTCAGCCTTCGTAAGCGAGACCAAAACTTCGTTCGGGTCGACCAGCTGTCGCGTGCGCAAATCGAGTCGCCAGCCGCAAAACTGGCAGCGGCCACGCTCCTGAGCCTGCTGAGGCGCCGCGGTTCCGGCTCCCCCCCTCCGCAACACAGCCCGGATGCGAGCCAGCAGCTCCCGAAGGCCGAACGGCTTGGTGAGATAGTCATCAGCGCCAAGCTCCAATCCAACCACCCGGTCAACTTCGTCGGATCGATAGCCGGTAACGATGATCACGGGGACCTCGGAACGCGACCGGATTTCGTGCAGCAGCTCGAGCCCATTCTCCTGGCCGAGCCGCAGATCGAGGATCACCAGATTGGGTTCGCCGCCCGCGAAGTAACGGGTCATGTCCCGCCGCCCAGACGCAGAGGCGACGCGCATCTGATGTTCTTCGAGATAGTCCGCAACCATGTGCCGCATAAGCAGGTCGTCTTCGACGAGGAGGATGCGCGGTTCCTGCGTCACGGTTGCCGCGATGCTTCGGCCCAAGGCGGTATCTTTACCCATGCCGACCAGTTCGACGAATTGGCGCCGCCTTCCGGCGACCGTCGACTGACTCCTTTGGAAAGTTCACTCGTGCGCTCGCAATCATCTGGGTCAAATTTTGCATGGTTGCGTCGCTCGTTTCTGACAGTTACCCCGCGGGGCGCGCCGGGATAGGCTCCGTTCGAAGCGCTTCAGAGAAGAAAGGCCCTTCCAATCCAAAAGTAATCCAGCCACGGCTCTGGATCGTCGGGCGCGCATGCAAGCACAGTTCAAGATCGAATAGCCCGGCAGTGACGCGCGGGATGAAAAGAAGCAGCGCCACAACCTTTAAGATCGCAGCGGCATTGAAAAACGGCACCGGGCTCCCCTGAGCTCCGATGATTTCTACAACCCATCGTTGCCGGAAATTTGCGCTTGATGCGTTATCGCGGCTTGCTATCAAATTGTCGTTTCTTGCTTGGTTCTCAGGGTAGCCATAGATCTTCAAACGATTTCGGCGGGTTGCGCGCGAAACCACGGTTGCTTTCGGTGAAATCTGGCGAATTCCGTTCGAGGTAGGGGGCGTTCAATGGAGTTGAACAAAGGCGGTGCGAAATACAAAAACGTTACAAGCGAATTACTGTCTTCGTCGCGCGGGCGTGACTGGTCTGGCGTCTACGCCGAATTAAGAGCAAATGGTGATTTCCACCTCACATCTTTCGTCCAGCAAACGACGGAAGTCGTTCTGCTGACCCAAACCAGCGGCGTGATCACCCGCAGCGCCGGCGGCGCAGTCCAGGAAGCCAACGCTGCCGACGGCACGATCTGGCTCTGCCCTAACGGCGTGCCTACGGATTTTTTGAAAACGTCCCACGCATCCTCGGCGGGATCGAAGGTTATACACCTCTACCTAAACCCAGGCCATTTTTCGTCCCGAGCTCTTGGTGACGCGGCCGATGAATCGCTCGAAGCAGATCTTAAATGGATCGGCGGATTCCGCGATCCTCTCATGGAGCAGATCGGCCTCGCGATAGCCGCGGAGATGGAAACCGAAACCTCGTCCGGAAACCTTTTTGTCGAAACGCTAACCAATACGCTCGCCGCGCGCTTGCTGCATAACTACACATGCTCGTCGGGCGATCGCTCACCTGCGCTCAGCGTCCCGAAAGGACTCGACAGTCAGCGCCTTCGCAGAGTGTTGGATTTCATCGAAGCCAACCTGGAGGGCGACCTCACCATAGAGCGGATGGCGTCGACGGCCTGTCTCAGCCGATTTCATTTCGCCCGCGCGTTCAAGGCGTCCACCGGTCAGGCGCCTCATCAATATGTCAGCAACCGGCGCCTGGAACGCGCGAAATCGCTGATATGGGGCGCCGACCGCTCCTTAGCCGACATAGCTTACAGCCTGAACTTTTCTTCCCACGCCAATTTCACTCGAGCCTTCCGCCGCATCGTCGGGCAGACTCCTGGCGAGTTTCGTCGAAGCCTTCGCTAAAGACTATATCGGCGACCATTCAATGAGAACTTCGGGACGCGCTGAACGAAGCCTCCATTGATTAGCCGCCAATAGAAAAGGCCCGGCTAATTCAGCCGAGCCTTACTGTTTGTCCTGAAGGAAGGACGACGAGATAGATCTCAATATTTGGCGACAATCGGCGCGGGCGGGGCGAAGGTGTCGAACTTGTAGCTGAACCCGACCTGCACCTGATTTTCTACGAGGTGGCGGTTGAGGAATGCGCCGATCGGATCAATACCGGGGATGGCGAAGGAATTGGGCGCGAAGAGCGTGGTGTGACCGAAATCGGAATAGCGATATTCCGCCCGGATCGACCAGTTGTTGGTGACGGCGTATTCGATGCCGCCGCCGACGGTCCAGCCGACCCGCGTGGAAGACGCGCTGTCGGAGCCGTTGAAGCCCGGGAACAGCGGCTCGCCGGCATCACTGACGAGCGGTCCAAAATTGCTCCGAACGCTGCTGTTGGTTCCAGCGAAAGCGACGCCGCCAGTGGCGTACAGCAAGATGCGATCCCATGCGTAGCCGACGCGACCACGGATCGAACCCTGAACGTTGGAGCTGACATTGACGTTGACGTTGCCGGGAAACAGGCCGCCGAGCAATGAATTGTTGTTGATGGATTTGCTGAGGCTGGTGCCGTCGACGCTGCCTTCGAAGCCGATGACGAATTGGCTCAGCTGTAGATTATAGCCGACGTGAGCGCCGCCGATGACGCCGTTGGCGCTATTGCTGAGCTGAACGAACTCGCCAAGATTGTCCCCAAGATTGGAGTTCTGATTTCCCCAGGCGTAGCCAATTTGACCGCCGATATATATATGCCGGTCCAAGTAAAAATAGGCGCCGGCGGCAGGTAAACCGGCGGCGGCGCGCGTGAGGGAAGGTCGGCCGCGAAGGCCGTGCTGGCAAGCGTAATGGCGCCTGCCGACGCTAATAAAATGCGACGTATCATGAGGTCCTCCGCTATCAACTTTTTGAAGTGCGGGCAATCTGACCTTGATTTTGCTGGTTCACAACCAATTAAGACCATAAACGGCTGTTGAAATGCGGTATTCCAGCCTCTGTGGCGCTCTTGTTACACAACGTTTAGTTGAGCTTTTAGCGTTGGAGACCTAACAGCTTAAGCCTTTCCGGGACCTCGCGCGCGGCGACGGTTGCCTATACAACCGCGCGGCCTCATCCGGCTGACAGCCCGCAAGGCTCCCTTTGGTCTCTCGAGACCGGAACGAAGATTTTATCAGGCGAGACTGCGAAGGCCGAGACCTAAGGCGACGATCGTTATGCCTCTCAATATGAGATCGATCCCTATGAAGAGCCCGATCGCCCACAAGCCTGTGACGGGCCAACCGCTGAGGAGAAGCGCGCCAAGCGCCAAGCTCACCACGCCGTCAAAAACCGAGATCCATTCGCCGCGGATATGGGAGAAAAGGGCAAAACCGATGCCCAAAACGCCGGTGACGATCAAATAGAACGCAATCACCAATGTGATCGCCTCAGCACTGATCGCCGGCCGACTAACGAGGATGAACCCGATGATCGCAAGCAGAACCGCCCATAAAACATGAGCGAAGAAGGAGGTCCAATAGCCGGCGAACGAAAATGCGACGATGAGAACAGCCAGCGCTCCAGCGAGAAGCAGCGCGCCGAGAAACACAACATAGACGATGGTCGCGGTTCTGGCCCGCCAAATCGCCAGGGCCCCAAGAATGGCGAGGCCCAACCCAAGCGCTACGAACCAGCCCCAATGGACCGAGAGGCTTCTTGGAGCCTCTGCGACAAAGACATCGAATTGCTGCTGCATGACGGCGCCCTCCCTTGCCCAATATTTTCCGGCTAACGTCCGGCTGACGCCAGCTTATCGTGGCATAGAGTGCTGCTTTCAGTGGGTTTTGGCAATGATAAAACAATCGCTTTTTCAACTTACGGAATATATTGATCGCAGCTCAACTGAGATTGAAACCCGTATGACAGATTAGCATCGCGCGGCCAATAAGCTAGCTGCGTCGGAAAAGGCGAGTTTCTGCGCTCGTCGGCTCTCCACGACGGCCGAACTTAAGATGACGTAGGATATCAATAATCTTCTACTGCGCTGTTTCCCTGGCTACTTGAATCGAGGAGCGAGCCTCGCGCCGCGCGGATGGCGATGGCGCATTGAAATTAGACATTCGAATTTCGAGCGTCCGGCTGTTGACAAGTAACAGGCTGTTGACAAGTAAAAGGAATGAACGTGACAAAGCTGCTCGCGCCAGCGGATAGAATCGGAAAAACCCTCGCTCCGAACCGCCACAGAGCACTCGTCCCGGCTCAGACTCCTCCGTCTGATTTCACCACTAGGTTGCGCAATGAATGATCCCGTCATCGATAGTCCTATCGCCTCCGCCGGCCCCAGCGACCACGCCGACCACCATGTGGTGATCGTTGGCGGCGGCGCCGCTGGCCTCGAACTTGCGACCCAACTCAGCGACCGCCTGCATCGCACCGGCGCCGGACGCGTTACCTTGCTCGATCGCTCGCGGACGCATCTCTGGAAGCCTCTCCTCCATTCCGTCGCAGCCGGCAGCATGGACCCCAGCGAGCATGAGCTGGATTACCTCGCCCAGGCTTACTGGCATAATTTCCGCTTCCGCTTCGGCGAGATGATCGGCCTCGATCGCGCCCGCAAGCTGGTGATGATGGCGGCTACGTATGACGAGGAGAACCGCCTTATTACGCCGCCCCGCAGCATCCGTTACGACACGCTCGTCATCGCCGTCGGCAGCATCACCAATGATTTCGGGACGCCCGGCGCGGCGGAATACGCCATCCCCCTTGAAACCACGGAGCAGGCCAAGCGCTTCAACCGCCGCCTGGTCAATGCCTGCCTGCGCGCCCATACCCAGCAGGAGCCGATCCGTCTCGGCCAGCTCCATGTCGCCATTGTCGGCGCAGGCGCCACAGGCACGGAGCTGGCCGCCGAGCTATACCGCACTACGCGGGAAGTCGTCGCCTTCGGCATGGACCGCATCGATCCGGCGACTGATATCCGCATCGTCCTCGTCGAAGCCGGCCCCCGCATCCTCCCCGCCCTGCCCGAGAGCATCTCCGCCTCCACCTTGGAGCTGCTCGAGAAGATGGGCGTCGAAGTGCGGACCGGGGCGCGGGTGTCCGAAATCCAAGCCGACGGCATCCGTCTGGCCAGCGGCGAATTCATCCCCTCCGAACTCGTGGTCTGGGCAGCCGGGGTGAAGGCGCCGGACGTGCTGCGCGGGCTCGGTGGGCTGGAGACCAACAAGATCAACCAGCTGGTCGTGACGCCGACGTTGCAGACCACTCGGGATCCGGACATCTTCGCGATGGGCGATTGCGCGGAATGCCCGCGCGAGGGCTTTACCACCCCGGTGCCCCCGCGCGCCCAGGCGGCGCATCAGGAGGCCAGCCATCTGTTGAAGCAGATCCAAAATCATATGCAGGGCAAGCCGCTCGCTCCTTTTAAATACCGGGATTTCGGCTCGCTGATCTCGCTGGGGAAATACAGCACCATCGGCAACCTGATGGGTTTTGTCGTCGGCGGCAGCTTCCGCGTCGAAGGATTGTTCGCGCGGCTGATGTACCGCTCCCTTTACAAGATGCATGAATACGCCCTGAGCGGGGGGCGCAAGGTGCTGTTCAGCATGCTGGCCCGCGGTCTATCGCGCCGGTCGGAGCCGCAGGTGAAGCTGCATTAAATCACGCTGCCGACATATCAGCGCCAGCCGCCAGTTATGCCAGAAATGGCATAACTGGCGTAAACGACGTCATTGTCGCTGGGGCTGACGCCTGTCGTCGCGCCCCGTAAATGTCCTGAACTCGCAATGATGAATTGAATTATGAAAAGTAAGTTGTTGCTCGGATACGTGAAATCTTACGCAAGAAGGAATCAAAGGACCAATTAAATGAAAATTGTTTTGCAATTTTTGGTTCTAGTTATGAGTTTTATATCTCCATTGTCCGCAGATGAGTTTTATTTGGATCCTATCTATCTGCCGCCGGGACAGAAACCCGAACAGAAGAATTGTCTAAATGGCGCCCCGGTTAAGGGTGGATTGATACCCTGGTTCTGCCCAAACTTGGCATACAAGAATGGTTCTCCTCGACCTACACTTCCGGAGTCGACATCAGCATCTCGCACAGAGGCCTTGATAAGTCTTGGCTTAGCTTTAGGGTCCAGACTCACAACCAGTAGCAAACGGTAGCGGCGATGCAGACTGTGGCGAGGAAGTTTAATGCGTTTCGGTCGTAGCGCGTAGCCACGCGCCTGAAGTCTTTCAGGCGGCAGAACATGCGTTCGATGGCGTTGCGGTTTCGATAGAGGAAGGGCGAGAAGCAGTTCTTCCACCTGCGATTGGCCTTGGGCGGGATATTCGGCATAGCTCCGCGCTCCTCGACCTGCCGACGGATCGCATTTGCGTCGTAGCCCTTGTCGCCATGGAGGATTTCGCAAGGAGGAAGTCGCGCGATAAGCTCCGCGCCCGCCGAGCAATCGGCGATTTGGCCGCCGGTGAGCATGAAAGACAGCGGGCGGCAGTCCGCATCGGTCAATGCGTGGATTTTGGTTGTGCGCCCGCCGCGCGAACGGCCGATGGCCTGATTCTTCTCCCCCCTTTGCCGCCACTGGCCGAGCGATGCGCCTTGACCGCCGAGGAGTCGATGAGGACCTGCGCCGGCGGCCCGCCTGCTTGCGCAAGCGCGTGGAACAGATCGATCCAAACGCCCTTAGCAGCCCAGCGAACGTAGCGATTGTAGAGAGTCTTCTTTGGCCCGTACTCCAGCGGCGCGTCAATCCAGCGTCCGCCAGATTTCAGCACATGAATGATCCCGCTGACCACCCGGCGATCATCGACGCCCGCCTTGCCGCGCGTGTCCGTGGGAAGATGCGGCGCGATCTTCGCGAACTGCGCGTCCGTCAGCCAGAATTGATCCCGATTCATAGTCGCTTCCTTTCGGAAGCTGTGAATCACAATCCGCCTGTCACGCCAACCATTTTATGGGTCTGGGCCCTAGGGATAATAGTCTTCCTGTATTATATCTGGTACCGAGTTATTCGCTATTTTATTGGAGCAGCCATTCGGTACGTCTCTAGACAGTGGCATTCCCAGCAGAGGTAGCCGACTGCGGAGATAATATTTTTTTCCCGCGTTTCGTCATCAGCGACGAGTCGCAATACTGGCTCACGCCATCGCTGGCGATCGCGCGCTCTGGGACCTCGCGAGATCACCGTGAACAGAGTAAAGCCGGGGCGATTGACGCCATATCGATCCGACCGATAGTCCACGCGGCGATATCGTAAAGGGATGAACCCCCGCTTGAACCCATTATGGAGCGGCGCGGGTCGAAGTCGCCAAAGCGCCGCGCGCCGGTAGCGGCGCCTACTTCAAATCGAAATGCTCATCCGGTTGAGACGTAATTCGAGCCCTCCCCCGCCCGTTCGGCGACGCCGAATAGCGTAAACATGGCTGTTTAATGAGCAATAACGACTATTAACTGAAGAAATTTGCAATTTATATGTACAGAATTTGATAAATATGGCTTAATCAGCGTCGAGCCAGAGGGTGGTGGACTCGTTCTAATTGCCTAGACTGCGGTTGCCGCCGCAGTGATTTGGCAAATATTGTTTCTATCCTCTTTTCATTATTGTCTTTTCAGAGTGCGCCTGGCCTCCGGTCTAGCGGTTGCTGCGCCATGCCGTCGCGGTTGACTGCTTCTGTTTAACGACAAGGAGAAGCAAGATGCAGACGAACCTAAAAAAAGCGATCCCGGCCTCTAATTTCGCGCAACAAGTGAATTCCTGGATCGCGATGCACGATCCGAAAACTGGCCCCGGCAGACGGATGCCCCGTCCGAAAGCCTTGTTAGCCACCCCTGATGAGCGGGCCGCCGCGGCGGCAGTCGTGACCGGCTCGGGAGCGTCGGCCGATGTGGCCGCCAGCAAAAAGTTGAAAACTCTGGCGACGTCGAGCCCGGAGGAAGCTAAGGCCGATTTCCGCAACCGTCCGATGGACGGCTGCACCAGCTTGATGAATCTCGCGCGCGTGAAAGCCAACTTTAATCCGGCTATGGGAATGACGCCCGCGAACGTCGCCGCCTTTGCCGATTACGTCGAACGCGTTCTCGCATGTCCGCTGTTCAACGTGGATATGAGCGATCACCAGAAGATCAGCCGCAGCTCAGACAACTGGGACGAGCTTATCAGCGCCGTCGCCGACACCTTCGAGGGTGTGGAGGCGGGCGACAAGGACAAGATCAGGACGAGCGTTACGAACCTAGTGAAGGCGGCGGCGAGCAACTCGAACACCGACGAATCGACCGACCTGTTCGTGCAGTCCGTCATCAATTCCTCAAACAACATTTACGACATCTATATCTATTCCAGCCATGTTCATCTGGTCGACGACAAGAGTAAGCATCACGAGAGCATGCAGGAAGACTTCGAGGTCTCGCGCGCCAAGCTCTCGTTTCGCACAGCCGACTGGCCGCATTTCTCCGATGCCGTGTGGGACAAGCAATGGACTGCGGTCGATGACTGGCTGAACGGCAATACCACGCCGAGCAGCAACGCCACGGCGCTGAAGACCTGCCTCTGAGCAAAGCCGCTGGAGCCAAGGCCGCCGCTACGGCGGCCTTTGGCGACTGCCGATCCTAACAGCCTGCGCGGCGGCAGCAGCCGCCGCAGCGAGGCTTGCCGTCGATCTGAAAGGAACGCGCGATGACCCTGCAAGCAAGCAAGCTCGCCGACACGCTGGATGCCGCCCTTGCGAGTTGGGCGACGATGAACGATCCGCGGCATGCGGCCACGCTGCGGGCTTTCCACCGCGATGCGCGTCCCCTCTTGCTCGTCGCGCCGAGACCGCACGCAGTCCTGATCTCCATCGCTTCTGTTCATGGCAGTCGAGCCGACAAGGAGGAGATCGCAAGCGCCGCCCTGGCGGCGCAGGCGGGAAGCGTGGAAGGCAAAGCCGAATTTCAAAATCGGCCGCTGGACGCGTGCGCCAGCCTGCTCACCATGGCTCGGCTGGCGGCCGGTTTTGAGCCCGTCGACGGAAACAATCCGGATAATGCCGCGGCCCTTTTGAACTACATCGCGCGCGTGCAACAATGTCCATTGTTCCGCATCGACGCCGCTTATCATCAGCAGCTTCATTACGAGGCGTCAGACGACGATCTCGTCAGCAAAATCATCGGTAATTTCACCAATCTGGACGACTCCGATGGTTTGAAGAAGGCGCAGTCCGCGCTCGTCGACTTTGTCCAAGAACTAAAGAGCGACGCCGAGGCGCGCGCGGATTTTCCAATCCTGGTGCGGACCGTGCTTCGCGCTGATAGCGACCAGCCGGACACGATCATCATCCAGACTGTCCGCATCCAGAATATCGAGCGGCGGAGCAAGACTCCCGAGAAGTCGAGGCGGACTGCGAAGTGTCGGCGGTCACGGCGACGTTCCTTGGAGAAAATTGGCCGCGCTATTCGGATCGCATTTGGGACGCCCACTATGTGTCCGTCGCCGAATGGATCAATGACAATACGACCGGGCCAGACAATGCCGCATAGAACCCGAGGGCGTGTCTTTTCGCGGGAGAAATACACATGCAGCTAGAGGAATGGCTTGCGCTGACTGCGCATGGCGCGCCGACTCAGTTCGCGCATTCGCGCGTCATGGCCGCTGCGGCGGGGGGCGGCGGGTCTCCATTGCCGCAACCGGCGTTTCTGGTCTCCGACCGCCGCGAATCTTTGTTGCAACAGGACGCAAAGGTCATGCAGCTATTCGCGTCCCGCGGAGCCGCCGCTGGACTGCCTGCCTTCGAGGAAACGCCGCTCAGCGGCGCCACCACGCTCCTCGATCTCGCACGTCAAGATGCGCACTTTGACCCTTGGCGAGCGCGGCTCGACGCGCCGGAGCTCAACGCCTATGCCCAGCGGCTCGATGAGTGCCCTATGTTTCAGCGCACCAACGATTATAAGCTCCAATATGACTGCAAAACATCGAAGCTTTCCGACGCTATGGAACAGGTCGGGCGCTGCGCACCGGACGGCCCTACGCAGGAAGCAGACCCGCGGGCGCGCTTGAAAGAGATGGTCCAGCGCGGCAACGGCGGCAACATCACGGGCGACTTCTATTTCACCAGCATTACTGAGGCCTCCAACCAGATTCAGGCCGAGATCTTTGTTGCGCATTTTGAGATAAAGCGAGTCTTTGGACCGTTCGGGTTCTTCATGCCTTGCCTGTTTTTCGGCCCGGTCGCGTCACGGACCATGCTGTGGCGATTCCGCACGGAGAATTGGGCGCAATCGGCGAAAGCGGTCGCTGCAGCGCATTATCGATCTGTCGCCGATTGGCTGGCGATCAATTGACCGCGCGGCTTTCGATTTTGTTGAGCATGCTCGCATAATTCAGAGCCGAATGCGGTCCGGCCCTGCGTAGATAATCTGTCCATTTGCATTGGCTCGCGCGATCAATGTGAGACCGGCGGCCTCGGCGCGGCGCACTGCGAGCGCTGTCGGCGCCGAGACTGCAACAAGGACCGGCATCCGCGCGGCTACCGCCTTCTGCACCATCTCGAACGAACAGCGGCTGGTTACAACGCAGAATCCAGCGGCCATATCGATATTCGCGCGCAGGCACGCGCCGATCAATTTGTCGAGAGCGCTATGACGCCCGACATCTTCGCGGACGAGAGCGATGCTGCCTTGTGAGGTTGCCCAGGCGGCCGCATGGGCCGCGTGGGTTTGCCGGCTAAGCGGCTGGAAATCGCGAAGCGCGCTGAGCGCCGCTCGGACCGCCTCAAGTTCGATCTTGCCGGAACCGCCATCTCCGAGAGTCACTCGGTCAGCTTCAGCGTTTTGCCGCTCTACGTCCGCCATGTCCTCGACGCCGCAGAGTCCGCAGCTTGTGTAGCCCCGCAGGCTGCGGACTCTGCGGCGGCTCAAGAAAGCGCGGAAGGCGTCTGGAGCGAGCGTAATATTCAATTCGAATCCGTCGCCGCTGGCTCGGATTTCGATGCACCCAATATCCGCAACCCCCGAGGCGATGCCCTCGCTAACCGAGAAACCGACCGCAAAATCATGCAAGTCCGCTGGCGTAGCCATCATGACTGCATGAGCTATTCCGCCATATGAAAACGCAATCGGCGTCTCCTCAGCGGTGTCGCACGCAGCCGCGGAAAACGCTCCAGAAGCGTCGATGCGGCGCGCTTCCAGCGTTCTCCAGGGTGAAATTTCGACGACGCTCACCGCGCCGTGCATTCCTTCAACGGACATTAATTTGCTCGTCAGCGTTAGGCTGGAGATAGAAAAGGTATAGGCAAAACCGCGCGATAGCTATGGCCTCTTTACCAGAGATTTTCGGCAGTTGGACGCAGTCTTGCGTCGCATAGCGCAAGCCCAATGTGGCATTAGATCGCATTTAGACCGGCGCCATCTCCCAAAATTCCCCCCTCGACCATCTTAACTTCAGCTTGGCCGCTGGATTCCGAGGGGCGGTCTAGCCAGTTTCCTGCTTGTGACGCTAGCCACGTCGTTTATACTCAATCCAATGTAATCGAACGCGTCGCAGGGCGCTTGTTCGCTTGTAGGGAAGTTCACGGGAGCGCATGGCAATGAATTTGAGTCGTCGCGGCTTTATCAAGCTCACCGGTGCCGGTCTGGCGGCGTCGAGCCTTGGCGCGCTTGGCTTTGGCTTGGCCGGCGCTGCTCTCGCGGCTTCGGTCCGGCCGTTCAAGCTGACGGCGGCGACCGAGACCCGCAACACCTGCACCTATTGCTCCGTGGCCTGCGGCATCCTTGTATACAGCATGGGCGATCGCGCGAAGAACGCGAGGTCCAACATCATCCATATTGAGGGTGACCCTGACCATCCGGTGAACCGCGGCACGCTCTGTCCGAAAGGATCAGCGCTCCTTGATATCGTGCATGCGCCGACGCGGCTGAAATATCCGAAGTATAGGGCCCCCGGCAGCAGCGAGTTCAAGCAGGTCTCCTGGGATTTCGCGCTGGACCGCATCGCCACGCTGATGAAGCAGGATCGCGACGCGAACTTCATCGCCAAGAACGCCGCCGGGGCCACGGTCAACCGCTGGATCAGTACCGGCATGCTAGCGGCGTCAGCGTCATCGAGCGAGACCGCCTATCTCACCTGGAAGGTCGCCCGCTCCCTCGGAATGGTGGTTTTCGACAATCAAGCCCGCGTTTGACACGGACCGACGGTAGCCAGTTTGGCTCCAACATTCGGTCGCGGCGCAATGACCAACACTTGGCAGGATATCAAGAATGCCAATGTAGTGGTGGTCATGGGCGGCAACGCTGCTGAAGCGCATCCGTGCGGCTTCAAATGGGTGATCGAAGCAAAGATCGAGAATAACGCCAAGCTGGTGGTGATCGACCCGCGCTTTACCCGCACGGCGTCGGTTGCGGACTATTACGCCCCGATTCGTCCCGGCACCGACATTGCGTTCCTCAGCGGCGTAATCCGTTACCTGCTCGAGAAAGATGCGATTCAACACGAGTATGTGCGGGCCTATACCAACGCCAGCCTGATCGTGAAGGAAGGCTTCGGCTTCGAGGATGGGCTATTCACGGGCTACAAAGAGGATACCCGCAGCTACGATAAATCGACCTGGGACTATGAACTCGACGAGCAAGGCTTCGCCAAGATTGACGACACTTGGTCGCATCCGCGCTGCGTGATGAATCTGCTGCGGAAGCATGTCGATCGCTATACGCCGGAGATAGTGTCGCGCATCTGCGGCACGCCGCAGGACAAATTCCTGAAGGTCTGCGATTTCTTCGCCTCCACCGCAGCGCCTGACAAAGCGTTGACGAGCCTGTTCGCGCTTGGCTGGACGCAGCATTCGATCGGCGCCCAGAACATCCGCACCATGGCGATGGTCCAGCTCCTACTGGGCAATATCGGCGTGGCTGGCGGCGGGATGAATGCCCTGCGCGGCCATTCCAACATCCAGGGGCTGACTGATGTCGGCCTGCTGTCGAACCAGATCCCCGGCTATCTCACGCTGCCGGTCGACCGCGAAACGACCTTCGAAGATTATATGAAGCCGCGGCAATTCAAGCCGCTGCGTCCGGGGCAGACGAGCTATTGGCAGAACTATCGCAAGTTCATGGTCAGCTTCCAAAAGGCGATCTATGGCGACGCCGCGCGCGCCGACAATGACTGGGCCTATGACTGGCTGCCGAAGCTCGACATCCCGCTGTACGACATCATCAAGGCGTTCGAGATGATGGTGAATGGCGAGATGAACGGCTACATCTGCCAGGGGTTCAATCCGCTGCAAGCGTTCCCAGACAGGGGCAAAATCCGCAGGGGCCTGAGCAAGCTGAAATTCCTCGTCACCATGGATCCGCTGGACACCGAGACGTCGCGGTTCTGGGAGAATTTCGGCCCGCAGAACCCCTCCGATTCAGCCACTATCCAGACGGAAGTCTTCCAACTGCCGACGACATGCTTCGCCGAGGAAAACGGCTCGCTAGTCAATTCGGCAAGGTGGCTGCAATGGCACTGGAAAGCAGCCGAAGCGCCGGGCGAAGCGCAATCCGACATCTGGATCATGAGCGGGATCTTCCACCGGATGCGCGAGATGTACCGTAAGGAAGGCGGCGCTTTCCCCGATCCGATACTGAACCTAAGCTGGAACTACACCGACCCGACAAACCCTAATCCAGAAGAGCTGGCGAAGGACATGAACGGCCGGGCGCTGGTAGATCTCAAGGACGCGACCGGCGCGGTGACCACACATGCCGGCCAGTTGCTGGACGGCTTCGCACAATTGCGCGATGACGGCGCGACCGCGTCCGGCTGCTGGATCTTTTCGGGCTCCTATACCGAGAAGGGCAACCAGATGGCCCGCCGCGACGCCACGGACCCGCGCGAGCAAGGCATCGCGCCTAACTGGGCATGGGCGTGGCCTGCCAATCGGCGGATTCTTTATAATCGCGCGAGCGCGGATGTCGCCGGAAAGGCCTGGAACCCGGAGAAGCCGATCATCGAGTGGAACGGTAGCCGGTGGGTCGGCATCGACGTGCCTGACTATGGGCCGACGACGAAACCATCGGATGCGGTTGGTCCATTCATCATGAACGCCGAAGGCGTCGGGCGCCTGTTCGCCCGCGACCAGATGGCGGAAGGCCCGTTCCCGGAGCATTATGAGCCGTTCGAGTCACCATCACCCAATATCCTGCATCCTAAAGTCGCCAATAATCCGGCGGCGCGGGTGTTCGCCAACGACAGGGCGGCGTTCGGGACCGCAGCAGACTTCCCCTACGTGGCGACCACCTACCGCCTGACCGAGCATTTCCACTTTTGGACCAAGCACGCGCTGATCAATGCGATCCTGCAGCCGGAGGAGTTCATCGAGATCGGCGAAGTCCTGGCAAAGGAAAAAGGCATCGAGCAAGGCGGTTGGGTCCGCTTGGCTTCAAAGCGCGGAGTGGTCGTCTGCAAAGCCTATGTGACCAAGCGCATACGACCGCTGCAGGTGGACGGCAAACCAACGCATGTGATCGGCGTGCCGCTCCATTGGGGCTTCACCGGTCAGGCCCGGAAGGGTTATGGCGCCAATACGCTGACGCCGTCCGTCGGCGACGCCAATACGCAAACGCCGGAGTTCAAGGCGTTTCTTGTCAATATCGAGAAAACCAGCGCGCCTGTGGCCTGAGGAGCAGTCGATGGCAGATCTTCAATCACAGGATTACATCCGCCGGTCGGCGTCGACGCTGACGCCGCCGTCCATTCGCGATCATGAGCAGGAAGTCGCCAAGCTGATCGACGTCACGCGCTGCATAGGCTGCAAGGCCTGCCAGGCCGCGTGCATGGAGTGGAACAATCTTCGGGCCGAAATCGGGTATTTCGAGGGTTCCTACGATAATCCAATGGATTTGAATCCGAGCACATGGACCTTGATGCGGTTCACCGAGTGGGAGAACGATGAAGGCAATCTGGAGTGGCTGATCCGCAAGGATGGCTGCATGCACTGCGAGGATCCCGGCTGCCTGAAAGCATGCCCGGCCCCCGGCGCGATCGTGCAATATGCCAATGGCATTGTGGATTTCATCAGCGAGAACTGCATCGGCTGCGGCTATTGCGTCAAAGGATGCCCGTTCAACATCCCCCGGATTAACCCGGTGGATCATAAATCGTACAAGTGCACTCTGTGTTCCGACCGTGTCGGCGTCGGGCTCGAGCCGGCCTGCGTCAAGGCATGCCCGACCGGGGCGATCATGTTCGGCGCCAAAACCGATATGACAAATTGGGCCGGCGAGCGGATCGTGGACCTGAAATCGCGCGGTTTCGCGAACGCCGGGCTGTATGATCCGCCGGGCGTAAGCGGCACGCATGTGATGTATGTTCTGCACCATGCCGACCGGCCATCGCTTTACGCCAACTTGCCGGACAATCCGCAGATCAGCGCCTTTGTCTCGGTCTGGAAGGGCCTGCTTAAGCCGGTTGCTCTGGCTGGCGTCGCTTTCGCGGCCGTCGCCGGCTTCTTGCATTGGGTCATCGCCGGGCCGAACGAAGTGCAGCCGGAAGATGAGGCGGAAGCAAAACATCTGCTCGACGCCAAGAGCGGACGGCCCGTGAAAGAAGCGCGCTCCATGACCGGCGCCCCGCTATGACCCAGCCGAAGGGAACGCTGACCCGCAACACCACCATAACCCGGATCAACCATTGGATTACCGCAGCCTGCTTTGTCCTGCTGACATTGTCGGGACTGTCGATGTTCCATCCGATGCTGTACTTTCTATCGGGGTTGTTTGGCGGCGGCCAGTGGACGCGTGCGGCCCATCCGTGGATCGGGATCGTACTGCTGATCAGCTATGCCGGCCTGATCGTACAGTTCTGGCGCGATAATTTGTGGAGCTGGGACGATCTCGCATGGAGCCGCGCCATCGGCCGCGTCCTGATGAATGAGGAAGAAGGCGTTCCGGAAGTCGCTCGCTTCAACGCCGGCCAGAAAATGGTCTTCTGGTCGATGACTCTACTGATCCCGGTTCTGTTCTTCACCGGGCTCGTTATCTGGGAAGTTTATTTCTCCGAATACACCTCGATCGAGACGCAGCGGATCGCGGTGCTGATCCATTCCCTGGCGGCCATAGCGGCGATCATCATTTGGATCACCCATGTCTATGCGGCGATCTGGGTCCGCGGCTCGATGCGCGCGATGACGCAAGGTTATGTCACGCCCGGCTGGGCTTGGCGTCACCATCGCAAATGGCTGCGTCGCTTAGCGGCGACTGGTTCGCGCGGGCCGACGTCGCGCAGATGACGAAAACTTGTGAGGCCGATTAATGAGGCAAGGTGAGGTAGCGTCGAAGGGCGCCTGGGTCGGCGACCCGCTCGGCGGCGTGAAGGCGCCCGAAGCGCTGATCCTGCCTGACCCTGCTAAAAGGTTCGCCCATAGCGCGGCGAGGCTGGAAGCCTTGTCCGACGGGCATCCGATGGCGGAGTGGCTGCGTTTCATGGCGCAGCTCGCAAGAGCCCAACACGTCGTCGCCGCCAGCCTCGGGCCGTTCGTCGGCCCGGCGCAGGCTGCCGTGGATCAGGCGGTGGAGGCGCGCATGCCCCCGCTCGCCGCGGACGGCCATCGGCGAGATCCTTTCTGGCGCGAAGGTCTCGCCATGCTGCTTGATAATTTCGATGGCAACGCGGCGCCCGAGCAAGCCCTGGCGGTCATGACGAATCTCCGCGACCGCAAGGCCGACGCGCTGGAGGTTCTGGCCGATGAATTTCTGCATGGCGAGGTGGACTCTGCCGACGCGGGCGCCGCGCTCTATGTGGCGGCCGCGTTGCAGGTGTATTTCACCCGTCTGGCCGCAGATTTGCCCGCAGCTTCCTTACGGCTCCTCCCCCAGCGCGGACTATGCCCCTGTTGCGGCACGACGCCCGTCTCCGGCGTCGTGACGGCGTCGGGCCCGACGCCGGGAACGCGCTATCTCTATTGTTCGCTTTGCTCTACGGCGTGGAATCACGTGCGGGCCGTCTGCATTACCTGCGGCGAGTCGCGTTCGCTGTCCTTGGAAGGGATCGAGGGCGATTCCGGCGCGGTCAAGGCCGAGGTCTGCAACGAATGTCATACCTATGCGAAAATGCTCTACCAGGCGCGGGACATGAAGGTTGATCCCTTCGCGGATGACCTCGCAACGCTCGGCCTCGACTTTATGGTTGCCGAGGCAGGCTGGTCGCGCCACGCGCCGAACCCCCTACTGCTCATCGGATGACGATGGATTAGGCGAGCGCGGGTTTCAGAACCTCAACGCAACCGCGATCAAACTGCCGACGATGCCGAACGCAACGACCGACGCCGCGACGAATGCAAGCACCCGCGGCCTGAACGAACGCGCGAGCATCGCCAGCGAGGGCAGGCTGATCGGCGGCAGCGTCATCAGCAAGGCGCCTGCCGGTCCAACGCCCATGCCCAGCAAAAGCATCGCTTGGACGATCGGCACCTCGCCTGCGGTGGGGATCACGAAGAGCGCTCCGGCGAACGCGAACGCGACAATCCACACGAGATGGTTGTCGATCTCCGGGCCGACCTCGGGGAACAACCAGGCCCGGGCGACGCCGAGCAACAGGATCAGCACAATATATTCGGGCACGAGCCGGATCGTCATGCGCCAGAGGATCTGCATCCAACGCGCGAACGCTCCAGATGTCGGCGCTTTCTCAACCAGTTCCGCAAGCTGCGCCTGCGCCGCCTCGGCTTCCTGCGGCGTGACCATCCGGTTCACCAGATAGCCAAGCCCAAACACCATCAGAAGGCCGAGCATGAGCCGTAAACCGACCCAGTTCCAGCCGAGGACAAAGCCCATGAATACCAGCGTCGCCGGGTTCAGCAGCGTATTGCCGAGCCAGAACGCGATCGCTCCGCCAGGAGACGCCTGACGTTCGCGCAGGCCGACCACGACAGGCGCGGCGCAGCAGGTGCACATCATCCCGGGGATCGCCAGCAGGCCGCCCGCTGCTACGCTGCCAAATCCCGTTCCGCCCAGCGCCTTCGCGATCCAATTGACCGGCAGCAATGCTTGTAGGGCCGAACCGAGCAGCAAGCCGAGAACCATGGCCTGCCAAATCGCTTTGCCATAGGCCAGCGCATAGCCAATCGCGGCATCCCAGGAAGGAGCCGGCGGGCTTGCCGCTTTGCCCATGAGAATTGACTGGCCGATTGAATGATTCGCCGCCGCGACAAAGGCCCGATTGTAGTAAGGGAACCATTTCACGTAGAAAAGACCGACGACGGCGATCAATAGGAAAGTCATCCATCCCAGCGCCGGATTGACTTGTCGAGCTGTATTCATTGATGCTCCAGTCGATGTCTGCGAATGCGGCCACGATAAACGACTGCAGGGAGTCCTACGGGTTGTGAAACCGAGTTGGAGCCTCGTCCGTAAGTGCAGCGTAGCCGCTGAGGCCGGCGTTGTCGACGGGAGCACTCAGTCTATTCCAGTCGGCCACTATTGATTCCGGATCACGTCAGGCCGTGACGCCGAATGCGAATCTCGTTGACGCCGTATCTGCCGGATAGGCTAGAACGACCCCGACCGGGGCTAGCGCCGTCCGACAACTCCCTTTTAGGAGAGCTTTGCTCATGCACACATCCCCCATCCGCCTGACCGACTTGGCCCATGGAGGCGGCTGCGGGTGCAAGCTGGCGCCCTCAGTCCTGCAGAAACTCCTCGCGGATCAGCCGCAGACAGCTCCTTTTGCGCAGCTTTTGGTTGGCGCTGAAACCAGCGACGATGCGGCCGTCTGGCAAATCGATGACCAGCATTGCGTGATCGCAACGACCGATTTCTTCATGCCAATGGTGGATGATCCGCGCGATTTCGGCCGGATCGCCGCCGCCAACGCCTTATCGGACATCTACGCCATGGGCGGCAACCCCATTATGGCGCTGGCGATATTGGGGATGCCGCTGGACAAGCTCTCGGTAGAAATGGTGCGCGAGATACTGCAAGGCGGCGCTTCAATCTGCGCGGAGGCCGGCATACCCGTCGCGGGCGGCCATTCGATCGACTCTCCCGAGCCGATTTACGGCCTCGCGGTGATTGGCCTGTGCAGCCCCGGCAATATCCGGCGGAATTCCGGCGCCCGCCCCGGCGATGCGCTGATCCTGACAAAAGGCGTTGGCGTCGGCGTCTATTCTGCGGCGTTCAAGAAGCGGGCGTTGCCGGATGAGGCCTATGCCGAGATGATGGCTTCAACGACCCTGCTGAACCGGATCGGCGCGACGCTTGCCGAGGATGAGAACGTGCACGGCATGACGGATGTGACAGGCTTCGGCCTGCTCGGCCACGGCCTCGAAATGGCGCGCGGCGCGGGCGTCGGCCTGGATATAAGCTACGAGCGCATTCCGTTTCTGAAGCACGCGGAAGCGTTTGCCCAGGCCGGATATGTCACCGGCGCATCCGGGCGCAATTGGGCCAGTTATGGCGATGCAGTCGTTCTGCCTCCCGAGCTGCCGGCGTGGCGGCGAATCCTGCTCACCGATCCGCAAACCTCGGGCGGCCTCCTGATCGCCTGCGCCGCAGATCGCGCAGCGTCGATCCGCGCCGCCATTGAGGCCGCCGGCTATCCCCGCGCGGCGATCATCGGGTCCGTCACGTCTGGAGATCCGGTCATCCAGATTGTCTAATGGGGCTCAGTGCGCGTGGATCTCCTCGATCTTCAAGCGCAGCCCATTAGCGCTAAAGAATTCGCCGTCGTTGAGGATCGAGCGATCCTTTTCGAGATGCCGCACGAGAGACGCGAGGCGCCCCTTGGCTACGGCGTCACTGATCAGCCCTGCGCGATCCGCCTGGAAAAACGCCGCGCCGCTCCAGGCCGCGCCGGAGCTGGCGAACAGCCGCACCATGTCGGGCCATCTTGTCTCGTCGCCGATCACATGCAGATAAGACGAGCGAAGCAGAGCGACCGACGTCTCGCCAATCTCCACCAGCACGATCAGCATGGTGAAGGCGCCGACCCGCCGGAATGTTTGGACGAGCCAGTCGTCGAAATCAGTGGCGCTCGGCGCGGTCATCGCGAATCTCTATGAGAAGATGTTGGCGGAAGAGAGTGGGAGTCGAACCCACCAGAGACAGGCTCGCTGCCCCACTCGGATTTGAAGTCCGAACGCCCCACCAGGGACGATTCTCCTCCATCAGCATCGCCGGACGAATGCACGAAGGTTCCGAACAAGTCCAGCCGGTGTCTATTGATTCGGCGCAGGTCCCCCTGGTGCAAGGTCACGCCGTGCCGGTCGAAAAAATCCAGGATCTGGATGGCGACTTTGCGGCCATTGGCGAGGCGGTCGCGAAACTGCGCGGCCGTGAAGGCTCCGCCCTCCCCGCGCGCCGCCACGTCTGCGGCGATGGTCACCATTTCATGGACCGTCGGCCGAAGGAAGAAATGGTCATGCGCCACTTCATCGGTCCAGCCCATCCGCCCCGCCAGCTTGAGCAGGCGCCGAACATCGCGTTCCGGGCGCGCCGTCGCCTCCGCGATGTCGCGCACTCGCGGCGGACGGAATCGCGCCTCGCCGCCAAGCAGCGGCGCGATCATGCTCCAGGCCGCTTCGTCCTTGGGCCCGAGACGCACTTCATGGGCGGCCAGACGGACGAAAGAGCCGTCCGGAACGATTAAGCCATTCAAGGCCGCCTTCTGCAGCGCGACGATGAACGCCGGGCCCGGCAGCCGTGGTTGCAGAAGCAGCCGCAGCTTTTCCCGGCCAATGCCCTGAAGATCCGGGTTCTCGGCGTGATAGGCGGCCAGTTGCTCCACAAGGCCGGACGCCAACATCCGCCACCGCTCAGGCGAGACAGCGATTCTGGACGCGCCTGACTCCAGCAAAACCAATTCCAACTCTTTGGCCAACCGCTCCGTCTCGGCGGCGGGCAGGGCGTGGTCGCGCGCGAAGACCGCAAGATCTGACGCAAAGGGCGAGGCCTCCAACAGGGCGGCGAATGCATTTACCGGGTCGGCGATGGTCAGCGCTGCGCGCTGCGCCTGCCGCTCCGGCGTGCGACGTCGCCGCGCCGGGGGACGCAGATCGATGAACCGGCCGCCCCCGATTGTCCGTTGAGCCGACGCATCCCGGATGACATAGCGATCCGGCAGCGCGGCGGCTATTGGCCGGTCGAGCACCAGTTGGACTTCGGCCGAGGCGCCCGGCTGGATCGGGTCGTCGCCCAGCAAGACGATCCGCGCCCCGACTTCATCGGCGGCGTGATGCAGCCGTACCGGAAACCATTGACCAATCGGCTTCATCTGGCCCGGCAATAAGCGCAGCTGAGCATCAATGCGGTCGGTCGGCGCATGCAATTCCGGGTCGAGCGCCACGTCGCCGCGCCGGACTGCGTCCTTGGAAACGCCTGGGCCCACCAAATTGAGCGCGCAACGGTCGCCAGTCCTCCCAATCTCCGCCGGGCTATTCTGGGCGTGCAGCGAACGAACCCGCGCCGGCAGGCCGGGGGGGCTGATCAGCACCCGGTCGCCCACGCGCACGGACCCGGATAGAACCGTGCCGGTGACCACGACCCCGATGCCGGATAGTGTGAAGGCCCGATCGATCGCAAGACGGAAGCGAGTCTCGGCCGATCTATCGGCCATATCGCCGGCGGCTTCGGCGAGGCGAGCGCGCAGCGCATCGATGCCCTGACCCGTCAGCGCCGAGACCGGCAGGATGTCGGCGCCCTCGAGGATCGTTCCGGCGGTAGCGGCCACGATCTCGCCAGCCACCTCGGCCAAGCGTTCAGGCGTCGCGACATCGGCCTTCGTCAGGACCACTAGGCCGCGCCTGATGCCGAGCAGATCGATGATCGCCAGATGCTCGAGCGTCTGCGGCTTGATCCCGTCATCGGCGGCGACTGCGAGCATGACGAAATCGATGCCGCTTGCGCCGGCCAGCATCGTATGCACGAACCGCTCGTGGCCCGGAACGTCGATGAAGCCTAGGACGGGCCCGCCTTCGATCGGCAAATAGGCGAAGCCGAGATCGATGGTCATGCCCCGCGCCTTTTCCTCGGTCAGCCGATCGCCATCGACTCCCGTCAGCGCTTTGACCAGGGCGGTTTTGCCATGATCGATATGGCCAGCCGTCCCAATGATCATGGCGCGGCCCGATTCTGGCGCGCCTGGCTCTCGGCTTCGACGAGATCTTCCGGCGACAGCGCGGCGCGGACCGGTCCGACGAACGGCGCGGCCAAGGTGCTGCCGCCGGCCTGCGCCCGCAGCAGCCAGCTCAGGGCCGCGACATCGTCCAGCGCGGCGCCCCTGCCGAGATGATGCGCGGCGCCAAGCATCGCCTGCGCATCAGCGTCGCCCAGCTCGGCCCCGCGCCGCCACCATTGGACGGCGATGACCGGATCGCGTTCTACCCCGATCGCATTGTGATAGAGCATCCCCAACCGGGTCATGGCGGCGGCGACGCCATTGTCGGCGGCTGCGAGCGCCCAGCGATGCGCTTCTCCAATATCGGCGGGAATCAAATCGCCTTCGAGCAGCATCCAGCTCAGCATATCCTGCGCCAGTCCGTCGCCCTGCGCCGCTGCGGCCCGGAAGAGTTCGGCGGCGCGCGCGCCATCGATTGCGACGCCTGCACCCTTGAAATAGGCGCTCGCGAGATTGCGCTGCCCAACGGGATCCCCGCCCTCGGCGGCGAGCGACAGCCACCGCAGGGCGAGATCAGGATCGCGCGCGACGCCCAGTCCCTCGGAGAAGCAGGCGCCGATATTGTTCTGAGCGCGCGCGACGCCAGCATGGGCGAGAGGCTCCCATATGGCGAGCGCCGCGGCGTAGTCGCCGGCGTCGGACGCAGCCCTCGCCTCCGCCAATAAATCGCGGCGGGGCGCACGCCGATCCGTCAGCCGCTCAAGCCAGCGCATGGCCGCCCAACTCCGATAGAACGGACGTAAAGGCCACCTCATCGGTCAAGCATCGCATATCAAGCATCAGGCCGCCATCCTCGATCCGCCCGATCACCGGCCGCGACAAGCCGCGCATGGCGGCCGCCAGCAATTCCAGCGCCCGGCCGCCCGCGTTCGAACGGATGACGAGGCCAGCGCTGGCGATCGTATCGAGCGGCAGCGCGCCGGACCCGATCTGGCTGCGGCATTCGCACGGCGCGACGGTGAACGCGGCGCCGACCGCATGCGCCACCGCTGGCGCCAGACGGCGAGCCTGAGTCTCGATCTCCGCCAAGGGCCGGGCCAGCAGACGCAATGTCGGCAAACGCTCGGCGAGCCGATCGGGGTCGCGGTAGAGCTTCAGCGTGGCTTCTATCGCGGCCAGTCTGATTTTATCGACGCGCAAGGCGCGCTTCATGGGGTTGCGGTTGATGGCTGCAATGAGATCGCGCTTGCCGACGATGAAGCCCGCTTGCGGCCCCCCGAGCAGCTTGTCGCCTGAAAACGTCACCACCCCGGCCCCCTCGGCGACAGCCTCGCGCACGGTCGGCTCCTTCTGCAGGCCGTAGCGCGAAAGATCCACCAGCGTGCCGGACCCCAAATCGTTCATCAGCGGCGCATTCGCTTCGGCGGCGATTGCGGCCAGCTCCGCGGCGCTGACCTCGGCGGTGAAACCCTGGATGCGGTAATTCGAGGTGTGAACTTTGAGGATGACCCCGGTTTGCGGGCCGAGCGCCGAGCGGTAATCTTTGGAATGGGTGCGGTTGGTCGTGCCGACTTCGATCAGCCGCGCCCCCGCCCGCGTCATGATGTCCGGCATGCGGAACGCGCCGCCGATCTCGATCAACTCGCCGCGTGAGACGACGGCCTCGCGGCCGCTCGCCAGCGTGTTGAGGCAGAGGAGCACCGCCGCCGCATTATTGTTCACCAAGGTGGCGTCTTCCGCGCCGGTCAGGGCGCACAGTAGGTCCCGGATATGGTCGTCGCGATCGCCGCGCTTGCCAATCGACAAATCGAACTCCAGCGCCACCGGGTCGCGCATAGCGGCCACCGCCGCCTCGATCGCCGCCTCGGCAAGCACCGCGCGGCCAAGATTGGTGTGCAGCACCGTGCCGGTAAGATTGAACAGCGGACGCAAAGAAGAACGATCTTCCCGGTTGAGCCTGACCAGCGCGCTCAACGCCAGCTCCTCCGCATTGGGGACGGAGGGCGCTCCTGTCCGCAATGACGCGCGCGCGTCATCAAGCGTCGCGCGAATGGCGTTGGCGGCGGCAGCGCGACCGAAACGCTCCAGCAACGCCAAAGCCGCAGCAGTGTTCAGCACCGCGTCAACGGACGGCAGGTCGCGCAAACGTGCGGATTTAAAATTTTCCATAGAGGCCTCAATCATCGCCAAACAACGCGGACCGGCCCCGCGCCACGCCGAGCGATGAAGATTATCCAGCATTGTTCTGCGCTGGACCGCCCAAAAGAGTATGTTCAAGCACTTTACTAAGCTCTGCTTGCTTTCTTTGCAAAGCGAAGCCGCGCGGTTCGAGGCAAGACCCTACGGCCCGGCGGAGCGTCGCCCAAGAAGACAAGCTTCTCGGAAGGGACTACGACGGGCCGGCTTGACTGCGCCCGGGGGCCGACCTCCGCTCAGGAAGCATCGAGACGTTCCAATAGCTGCGCCAGCAATGCCTTGCTGCGTTTGAGCTCCTCAATATGAGCGGCCGAGAGATCCCGCAGAATAACCTCCGCCTTGGGCGTCAGATCGATGACGACGCGCCGCCTATCGTCGGCTGCCGACCGGGTGACAAGTTCAGCCTGAACGAGGCTCGTGGCGCGCAAGAATCTTCTCCGCATCCGCTCGACTAGCGACGTTACGGAGCGCGATCGCTGGGCGTTCTTCGGACGAGCGCGGGAGGAGGCGCCGACCGCATGACGCGGCCTTGTCAAGCAGAGCTTTCTCGCGCGCCGTCGGAGCAAACGGCCGGTCCTGAACGATGCCTAGCGCTTAACTTCGATCAGCAATTGCGCGCCACGCGGCGGCAACCGCTAAACCTTCAGCGTTAGTCGCCTCGGACGACGGCGGGCGGCTTCCAGGTCCCGTCCAAAATCTCGGGCTTTGGCCAATAGGCGCGGATATAAAGCGAGAAATCGTCGGCGGGAGCTGGAACCCAGTTCGACTCCTTGTCCCCGCCCGGCGACGCGTTCTGGAAATAGAGCGTAAGAGAGCCGTCTGCGTCGTACTTCATGCCCTTGCTCTTCGTGCCAAGCGAAAAGCGGTTCAGCTTGTTTGGCTCGAAGAGGTGCTCCTTATTGTAGAGCGTCATCGACCAGAACCCATTGACGGGTGGGATCGCGCCCTTGGCGAACCTCACGGCATAGCTGTTCGTCCCATTGAGACGCTTCCCGTCCGCATCGAAGTCCGTGTAAATATATCGCGTCTCCTCCGGCGCGTTGTCGTACATGTTCGAGCGAGCGGTCGCGGCCCGCGACAGGTAATCGACGCCCCAGCGCGCGCCGTTCGGCGGCGATGTCCACCCGTTGCCGACAGGACGGCCATTGTTGTGGAAATCGAAAAGCGGTTTGATCAGCTCTTGCTCGGCCGCGATTGCCGTCTGTTGCAGGGTCGCCTTGATGTCGGGATTAGCCGCCGTGCCGGCGAGGACCGAACGGATCATGTCGTACAGGGCTTCCTCCCCCGGCAATGGGGGAACGTCCTTCATCACGACAGGCAGCTCGTCAAAGAACTTCTCAGCCATCACCCACTTCGTCTCGCCAGCGTCCCCGGCGGGAGCGGGAAAGGCCGGCGTCTCCGACCAATCCTTCGTCTTCATCGTTCCATCGAATTCCGCGACGGGATAGACCATCACCTGATCGATGAGAGGCCGGATGGCTTTCCTGTCTTCGGGCGTATCGTCCATGAAGATGCGCGGGAAGATGGCGACGAGGTTCGTCTCCGAGCGCATGACGCTTGTTATTCCCGCGGGCGCCTCGCCCCGCCACTGCGGCCCGACCACCATGTAGAAGCCGGGCTTGGTCCCATACTGCTTGCCGATCTTCCCGAACGAGTCGGTGCGGGCATTGGCGATCTGGTAAGTGTAAAAACGCTCGCCGAAGTCCGGCACCTGCACCACAACGGGAGTCTTGTCGAGCCGCTGACAGCCGGCGCCATAGACCGTGTCCTGGTTCGGGCAGGTGACGAAGCGCTCGGCCGCATCAATATAATCGGTCAGCATCGAAATCTGCCCGGCCGGCGATGCTGGAACGACATTGCCATACGGCCAGGCTCGGGAAGCTCGGCCACGGCAAGCGATCGATTGAGGTTATTCACTAGCGGCCATCCCCAAAGATAGGCGAGGCGCCCCACCAGTTCGACATATTCCTTTGTCATCACCGTGCCGGGAGGGGTTCCTTCGACATGGGATTGCGCTTGCAATGGCGGCGCTTGGACCGACTGCGCAAGGACCCTGTCGGGCGCGATCGCAACCAACCCTGTCCATATACAAGCGGCTGCCAGCCCTGCTGCAGCGCCCAGCCATTTCGAATGGTTGCTCTTGTTCAGTCTCATGGCCCGTGCGCCTGGCTGGAGCAGTGAGCAGAATGCTCGTCAGGATCATCTGCGTCAATTGGCGAAAACCCTGAAAGAGGCGCCGCTAAGTGCGTATCGGCAGTAGGGCCAGATGTTTAGTTCAATAGCCTGTCCTTCAAGGCGTCATGCGAATTCAGCGGGCCGCCTTGCCTTACTCTGTACTTGAACGGAGAGGTCGACAAGTCTTGATAGAAATTTCTCGAGAACGGGCGACTTGTTCGCCTTATGGAACCCGAGCACCAAATCAATCATCGGCTGCTCCCCCTTGAGAGAGCGGCTGACAATCGAAGGGGGCAGGTAGTTATAGATGGACGCCGGCAAAAGCGCGACGCCTCGCGTCGACTCCACCAGGGAGATTGCCATGGCGAAATTATCGACCTCGAGATGTGGCGTGATGCGGACGCCCGATCGATCAAGATATTCGCCAATGACGCTGCGCAATATCCGCGGCACCGATGAAATCCCGATAAAGGTCTCGCTGATCAGCTCTCGCGGATCGATAGACTTGCGCGCCGCGAGCCGATGATCGCATGGCAGGATCGCTACGAGCGGTTCTCTGACAATTAATCTGTATTCGAGATCCGGGTTTGGCTCGCGCCGCACGAAGGCGATATCGAGTTTCCCGCGGTGGAGATCGTCGGCTAGGTCGACTGAAAACCCGCTGAAAACCCTGACTTCGAGGTTTGGCAAATCGTCCCGGAGAATATTCGTCGTGGGGGGCATGCAGTCCACTTCGTGTCCGGTGACAAAGCCTACGGCGAAGACTGGTTTTGCGGGTTGCGCTATGCGCCGAGCGGATTCGATCGCAGCTTCCGCCTGAGCTAGCGACAGCCGCGCGTGGTCGAGAAATGTCCGGCCGGCCGCCGTGAGTTCGCTTCCCCGAGCGTTGCGCTGCAAAAGCTGCGCGCCGACTTCACATTCGAGATCGCGGATTTGTCGGCTGAGCGACGGTTGCGAAGTGTGCAGCCTTTTCTCAGCCGCGAGCTTGAGACTTCCCGCTTCAGCGACGGCGATGAAATAACGAAGATGTCTGAGCTCCATGACGGCCCCTATATCTCGTAGGCATAGCTCTCACCTTATAAAGTCTTATCAATAAGGGCCAGCGGAGCTTAGACTTTTCCTGGCAAGTTCCGCGCGGGGGCGGGGACCCAGGGCCCGGGGATTAACAGGAAATCCATCATGGCAAACTTGACCAATAAAACAGCCTTCGTTACCGGCGGCTCGCGAGGAATTGGCGCCGCGATCGCGAAGCGCTTGGCGGCCGACGGCGCGAGCGTGGCGATTACTTACACGAAAGGCGCGGACGCCGCCGCCTCAGTAGTGAAGGAGATTGAACGCGCCGGCGGCAAGGCCATCGCGATTCAGGCGGACGCCGCCGACGCCAAGGCCATCGCCGCTGCGATCGAAAAGACCGTCGCGACCTACGGTCGACTTGACGTGTTTGTAAACAACGCAGGCACGGCCGTTGCGAAGCCATTCGAGGAGACGACGCTGGAGGAACTGGATCGACTTATCGACGTCAACTTCCGCGGCGCGTTGATTGCGACGCAGGCAGCCTTGAAGCACATGCAGGATGGCGGCCGCATTATCATGATCGGCTCATGCGTCGGCGAGCGCATGATGACGCCCGGCTTGGTTCCTTACGCGGCCACGAAGGGAGCCATAAAGATGTTCACGCAGGGGCTGTCAAGAGAGGTCGGAAGCCGAGGCATCACGGTCAACAACATTCAACCGGGTCCAATCGACACGGATTTGAACCCCGCCACGGCCGATTGGGCAACGCCTCAAATAGCCGTCACGGCGCTCAAGCGTTATGGTCACGTTGAAGAAGTCGCCGCATTGGCGGCTTTCGTCGCCGGTCCGGAAGCGGCCTACATAACTGGCGCGAACTTGACCGTTGACGGCGGCACCAATGCTTAACGGCAGACTATTGAGGCTCGATATCGCCTGATATCGGAATTGAACGCCGAATATCTGATCGCGGCCAAATAACCTTGGCGTTGCGCCGGCGCAGGCGGCAATGGCCGCGCTCGTTGGTCGGCGCCCCTTCCAGAAGGGCGTTCGCCGCCGCCGGGCGCCGGCGCCTTCGCGGCCAACACAGCTACGCTTTACCCTGATGACTTAGATCGGGAACATCGGTAGTCTGCATCCCATGAAAAAGATTGGCTTTCTCTCGTTCGGGCATTGGACGCCCTCGCCGCAATCGCAGACGCGCTCGGCGGCTGATGCGCTCCTGCAATCCATCGATCTCGCCGTTGCGGCTGAGGAGCTCGGCGCGGATGGCGCCTATTTTCGCGTCCATCACTTCGCCCGCCAGCTCGCTTCGCCGTTCCCGCTTCTAGCGGCCGTGGGCGCGAAGACCAACCGCATCGAGATCGGCACGGCGGTCATCGACATGCGCTATGAGAACCCGCTTTACATGGCCGAGGATGCGAGCGCTGCGGACCTCATCGCCAGCGGACGCCTGCAACTGGGGATCAGCCGTGGCTCGCCTGAGCAGGTGATCGACGGATGGCGCTATTTCGGCTACAGCCCGGCCGAGGGCGAGAGCGACGCCGAGATGGGCCGGCGCCACGCGGAGGCGTTCCTCGATGTGCTGCGCGGCAAGGGATTTGCGCAGCCAAACCCACGCCCAATGTTCCCAAATCCGCCGGGCCTACTGCGCCCCGAGCCTCACGCGGAGGGCCTGCGCGACCGGATCTGGTGGGGGGCCGGCTCCAACGCCACCGCGGTTTGGGCGGCGAAGCTCGGGGTCAACCTGCAAAGCTCGACCCTGAAGGACGACGAGACCGGAGAAGCCTTCCACATCCAGCAGGCCGCCCAGATCCGGGCTTTCCGCGCCGCCTGGAAAGAGGCCGGCCACGCGCGCCAACCGCGCGTCTCGGTCAGCCGCAGCATCTTCGCGCTCGTGGACGACCGCGATCGCGCCTACTTCGGACGCGGGCGCGACGAAGAGGACCAAGTCGGCCTTATCGACGAGAAGACGCGAGTAATCTTCGGCCGTAGCTATGCCGCCGAGCCGGACGCCCTCGTTGAGCAGCTGAGAAAGGACGAGGCGATCGCCGAGGCCGACACGCTGCTGCTGACGGTCCCGAACCAGCTGGGCGTCGCCTACAACGCGCATGTCATCGAGGCCATTCTCACCCACGTCGCGCCCGCCCTCGGCTGGCGCTGACCTCGGCCCGCGCCTCGGCGGCTTCGCCGAAACTACCGCGGCTTCTTCAATCCTCATCATCCCTGATCAGCTGCGCCTCGCGAAGATCGAGCTCCCTTTCGATGTGACGTCGCGCTTCGTCCGTCAGCTTGCCCTCGCAAAAAAGATCGTTCGTCCAGCGCCGCTCGGCGGCGATGAGCAGCAGCTCGATCTCATCTTGGAGCTCGATGTACTTTTGATCATCATCGTTGTCGCGTCGCCCAACATGCATGAGCCTTTCGCGATGACGCGCGCGCAATGGTTCTACAACGCTTTCCGCAAGACGCCGTTCTGTCGCAAGCTCGTCGAGTCTCTGGAGCGCCGCCTCGATCGCTTGGCGCCGCGCTACGTCCTCATCCGCTGTTGCGTCGCGCCGCTCCCGACGACCTATGTGAGCGAGGCCGAGCGCCCGGATGACAGATGGCAACAGCAGCCCTTGGCCTACCAGCGTTAATAGGATCACGGAAAAGGTCAGGAAAAGAATAAGGTCGCGAGCAGGAAAGGGCTGCCCGCTTGCCGTCGCGAAGGGAATTGCCAGCGCGGCCGCGAGTGAAACGATGCCGCGCACTCCGGTGAACGCCAGGACGAACGGCACCTGCCAAGGCGGCGGCGGATCCCTCAGCTTGATCGACGAGAAAAGCCAGCGCGGAAGATAGGTTGCCGGATACAGCCAGATGAAGCGCGAAGCGATTACCACGACGCTGACGACGACAGCGGAAAAGGCCAACTCGGAGAGCGCATGACCGCCGATTCGCGCGATGAGCGTTCGTATCTGGAGTCCGGTGACAAGAAAGACAACGCCTTCTACAAGGTAAATAAATAGATCCCAAAAAAAGACGCCTTGAAGCCGCTGGTCTGCCCCCTGAAAAGTGATCCTCCGTGAAGTATGGGCTTATGAGCCTGATGGAGGACTGCGCAATGCCGAGGAAAAGACACAAGGCGGAAGAGATCGTCGCGAAGCTACGGCAAGTCGAAGTGCTTAGCGCGCAAGGGCGACCGGTCGCGGAGGCGATCCGCTCGATAGGGGTGACGGAAGTTACATACTATCGATGGCGGTCGGAATACGGCGGCCTGAAGGGCGATCAGGTGAAGCGGCTGAAGGAGCTGGAGGCGGAGAATACGCGGCTCCGTCGAGCGGTGTCCGATTTGACGCTTGAGAAGCTGATCCTGAAAGAGGCTGCCTCGGGAAACTTCTGAGCTCCGCGCGTCGTCGCGCCTGCGTGGAGCATGTGATCGCCGAACATGGCGTTTCCGAGCGGTTCGCTTGCCGGGTTCTCGGTCAGCATCGCTCCACGCAGCGCAAGGTTCCGACCAAGCCCGATGACGAAGCGGCATTGATCGCCGACATCACGGCGCTCGCCATCCAGTACGGCCGCTATGGCTACCGCCGCATCACGGCGATGTTGTGGGAGCGAGGCTGGAAGGTCAACGTCAAACGGGTCGAGCGGATCTGGCGACGCGAGGGGCTGAAAGTTCCGGCCAGACAACCCAAGCGCGGGCGTCTCTGGCTCAATGACGGCTCGTGCGTCCGGCTGCGCCCGCAATGCCCCAACCACGTCTGGTCCTATGACTTCGTCGAGGACCGCACTCATGATGGCAGGAAATATCGCATGCTGAATATCATCGACGAATTTACCCGCGAATGCATCGCGATCAGGATTAACCGGAAGCTGAAGGCAGCGGACGTCATCGACGTTCTCTCGGACCTCTTCATCTTGCGAGGGGTTCCGATCCACATTCGTTCCGACAACGGCCCGGAGTTCATCGCCAAGGCGTTGCGTGACTGGATTGCCGCCGTCGGCGCGAAGACCGCCTACATCATGCCGGGCAGTCCCTGGGAGAACGGCTATTGCGAGAGCTTCAACTCGAAGCTGCGCGACGAGCTTTTGAATGGTGAAATCTTCTACACTCTCAAGGAGGCGAAGGTCGTCATTGAGCGATGGCGACGCCACTACAACACCGTGCGCCCGCACTCATCGCTGGGCTACAAGCCGCCAGCCCCGGAGACCCTGCAATGGCCGGCTTCGCAATCCGGACCAGCTTCGCCCGCCACGCCAGCAATAGCGCCAGGGCCGACAATGCACTAACATTCAAACTGGATCACCCCATGGGGGCAGGCCACCGCGTCGCGGCGCTGATCAACCGAAAACCGTTCCAGCTGATATAGAGTCCGGCGGTTACAGTGGCGAGGACGCCCGATCCGCCGACATATTCTGGCGGCCAATAGGACAAAAAAGGCGTCAGAATCGAGAGCGTGATTTCGATGCGCGGATCTTGGACCCAGCGCCGCAATCGCAACATCACCCAACCAACGCCAATGCCCCAAAGAATTTCGCCCACAACGATTAAAGCAAACGCGCCCACAGCTTGGCTGAATGAGAACGCGCCGACGCTGACGGCGGCTAACGCGAAACGATAAAGGATGAGGGCGGCGGCGTCATTTGCGAGGCCTTCGCCTTCAAGGATCACGAGAAGGCGCCTCGGCAGCTGCAGTCTGCGAGCAATGGAGAGCGGCGCGATTGCATCTGGAGGCGAAAGGATGGCGCCTAACAGGAACCCCACCGGCCACGACAGACCCAGCAGCAAGTGGGTGGCGGCTGCGACGGTGACGGTAGTGAATACGACGCATCCCAAAGCCAGCATAGAAATCGGGCGGAGATTGAATCGGAAGTCGCGCCAGCTCATCGCGACCGCGGAGGAATAAATGATAGGAGGCAAAACCAAAAGGAGGACCACCTCGGGAGCCAATTCAACCGCTGGCAAGCCTGGGATGAGGGCCAGAGCGACTCCAACGATCACCAATAGAATGGCCTGAGGAATTTTGAGACGGGCTGCAACGACCGCGACCGCTGCGACGACGCCAAGCAGCGAGACCAAGATTTGAATGGTAAGAGTCACGTGCGCCCCGCCGCCAATGCAATCCAAAATAGACGCTTGATTTATCAAACAGCATGCCGGATGAATACAATGATTGTGGGACAAGCGCTCGACGCCGCCCCTAGAGGCTCCTGTTGCTATCGGCTGCCGACGCGGTTAGGCGCCAATGCAGCCGCCAATTCCAACTATTATCAGGCGACCCGTTTGGGGAGCCGGCGCAAAAATTCGGTCCGACTATCATTGATCGCCGGGGGCTACCTTGGCCCTATGATATAGCGTTGTCTCGCGTTTTCGGCGGCTCATAGTTGCCTTTCGCATCGTCGGGACGCCGGCGCGCCGCCTCAGGAGCCGCGCGAAGTGAACTCCGCCGTGCACACCTCATGCGATGCGGCCTTGGCGAGTTCCTCCGGTCCTTCGCTTGCGGAGCCAGCGGTTCAGCATCCCAATTGGGTGTTGGCTACCACGATATTGGCGTCGAGCCTCGCCCACATTGACGGATCGGTCGTCAATGTGGGCCTTCCTACGATAGGCCGAAGTTTCCAAGGCAGCGCATCTGATCTGCAGTGGATTGTTAACGCCTACCTCCTTCCATTGAGCGCGTTGCTTCTGCTGGGAGGCGCGGTCGGCGACCGTTTTGGACGACGCCTCATGCTCATGGTCGGCATCGCCATATTTGCGCTAGCCTCATGTGGCTGCGTAATCGCCGGGACTTTGACATGGCTTCTAGTCGCGCGGGGGCTTCAAGGCGCCGGCGCCGCCCTCCTTATGCCGAACAGTCTGGCGATCCTTGGAGGCTCATTTTCGGGCGCAAAATTGGGAAAAGCGATTGGGATCTGGGCGGCGATGGCGGCGGTCGCCGGCGCGGCTGGCCCTGTCCTCGGAGGTTGGCTGATCGATACCGTCGGCTGGCGCGCCATCTTCCTCATCAACCTACCGCTTGCCCCCGCGGCCATAGGCCTCACGCTGGCTTTCGTGGAAGATCGCGCTGCAGTCGCCAAGCCGGCGGCGCTTGACCTCTCAGGAGCGCTCTTGGCTACTGCAGGGCTCGGCTTGATGACGTGGGGATTGACTGTTGGATCGGGCCCTAACGGCTGGTCGACGTCTGCGGTCGCCGCGCTAGGCGCAGGCGCCGCGCTTTTATCGGGGTTTATAGCTGTTGAGAAGCGGCGAGGGGACACAGCCATGATGCCGCTCAGCATGTTCGCTTCGCCGCGGTTCATCGGACTGACCGTTGTGACGCTATTGCTTTACGGCGGGCTGGGCGGTTTGCTTCTGCTCGTTCCTTACGTGCTGATAGAGGACGGCCGGTATTCGGGAACTGCGGCTGGCGCTGCGCTCCTTCCGCTTCCCTTGGTCTTGGCGGTTACTTCACCGTCGATGGGGAAACTGGCCGGTCAAATCGGCGCCGGAATTCCCCTGACGATCGGGCCGCTTGTCGTGGCGGCTGGTTTCCTTCTGTTGCTCCGCGTGGAAGGAACGTCAAACTACTGGACGACAATCTTGCCGGCGGTCCTTCTCGTGGCATTCGGCATGGCCGCCGCCGTCGCTCCGCTGACGACCGCCGTACTCACATCTGTGGAGGCGCGTCACATGGGCGCCGCATCAGGCTTGAACAGCGCAGTAGCGCGTATGGGAGGCCTGCTGGTGACAGCGCTTTTAGGCGTTGTTCTCGCCGCAGGCGGCGATGGCCTAGCGTCAGCATTCCATGGCGCCGCTGTCGCCGGGGCGGCCGTAGCTTTGGCTGCGTCTTTAAGCGCCTTCGTTTTTATCTGGCGCGGCGAAGAGAGCGGGCGAAGAGATGCCTGAGTTGCCAATCATCTCGCGTCGAAGCAGCGCTGCAGCCTCGCAGACGGCCGCGCGCGCCCGAAGCGCGCGCGAGCCAAGATCCTGCCAAGATCCTGCAATGCCGGCTTTATTTCCCAAAGCCCGGGAGCGACCTTGCGTCGCCCCCGCGCAGTGAATGGTCCATGCCACGCCCGGCCCGTCTCGGGTCACTTTGCGAGAACGGCGAAATCCGGCTCGGCTGGATTGCGGCAGACTTGATTGATAATCCGCAAGATTTCGGATCGCGTGTCGATCTCGCCGAACTCCTTGGCCATGGCCGATGCGCGCGACCGATAATTTGGCTTGTCCAACACGGTTCGCACTGCCGTGCGCAAAGCCTCTGACGTCGGCTCATTGGTCGCGAGATCAATGCCGACTCCAGACCATGAAACGCGGGCATTCACGGCGGCCTTATCTTCGCTGATCCCTGCGGTGACGAGCGGAACGCCAAAGCTCAGAGCCTGGTTGACGCTGCCGTAGCCGCCATTGGTGACAAATACATCGGCCTTGGCGAGCGCCCATTCGAACGGCAAATAGCTGGCCACCCGCGCGTTAGCGGGGATTGGGCCAGCTATGGCGTCGACCGGTCGGCCTCCCGCCGTGACCACCACGAGCACATCAGGCTCGTTGGCCAGCGCCGCAAGCGTCGGGGCGACCAACTGGCCGAAATTGAAGTTGGCCACCGTTCCTTGGGTGACGAGAACAACCTTGCGCGAGCCGTCCAACTCGTGCGCCCAGCTCGGCAGCGGAGCTTGGTTTGGTACGATCGAGGGGGCGCCCACAAAATGCACGGAAGGCGGCAGGTCGCGTCGGGGAAATTCGAAGCTCTGAACCGTCAGCTGCAGATAAGCATCCGGGAGATCTACGACGGCGTCAAAAAGAGCCATTGACAGCGACGGGGAGCCAACGCTCGACAAACGTCGATTGAGGTGACGAGTCGCGGGCTCAAAAGCGATCGCGTCGACTTCTTTTGAGATTGCGGCGTATTTTTCGCGCTCGGCGTCATTTTGCGCCGGAGCGAAACCGGTGAGGGCTGGCGCTCCGTCGTCGCGATGCCAAACCAAAACGGAACTGCCCAAAAAGATGATGGGCGGACGCTCTGACCGCGGTCCGAGCAGCATTGGGAAAGTGCCGAAAAGTAGATTGTCAGCGATGATGACGTCGGCTGGAAACTCCCGAAGGACTTGCCGCAGACCTTCATATTGCGCTGGCATTGGATCGACGAATACATGCTCAATGTCGAAGCGCACTTGCAGCGGTCCCGCTGGGATCGTCTTGCGTTCGGGAAAAGCCGCATCAACGTCTCGCAGATCGTGGTCTGCCCCCGCCGGAAATGGTCGGAATGGCATGCCAACGCCTTCAATGCGATCGCGCATAATGCTGCCGGACAAGCCGATGACTTCGTGGCCTTCAGCCATCAGGAAACGCGCAACCGCGAGCAGCGGATTGAGATGGCCTGTAGCGGGTGTTGAGGCGATGAGAACTTTCATGCGGTGCTGTCACTCTGATGTCGAACAAGCGTAGCCAGGACCGCGACCTCTGTTCCGAGGATGCTTCGCCCAGCGAGCAATTGCAGGAAGGCCGATCACTGTTACAATTAGACGTCGGCTCGCGGTAGTTCGGTTACGCTTGTAATCTGCCGACCGCCGACCGCGAGGCTGCTAGGCGTTCAGCCCAACGATGCCGCCGAATTCTTTGGCTGTCGATGATGCCCGTGAACGATAATGAGGCGGAACGGCCAAGATCGCCTCGCGGAGGACTGAGATCGAGCCAAGAATTTGCAGAAACCCTTATTTCTGATGCAGCGCCGCGTCCAAGATCCGGGGCCAGTCTCCAGAGGACATCTCCGTGGCGAGCCAGTCATTGACGAATTTCACCAGCGCCGCGTCTTTAGGCAGCAGATAGGCCTTCTCCACCTTCGTAAACGGCGCGGTCACATCGGCCGGACAAAGTTGCGGATGAATATAGACTTGATGGTCTACCTCGATGCCGTCCGTGACCATGACGTCGGCGCGGCCTTCGACGATCTCGTCGAATATCGCAGTATTATCTGTCTGCACTATCAGATGCGCATGGCTAAAGTGGGTCCGGGCGAAACTCTCGTTCGAGGCGCCTGGATTGAACACGACGCGCACGTCAGATTGATCGATCGCCTCGACGCTCGTAAAGCGCTCTTTGTCAGCGCAGCGGGCAATAGGACGCTTCCCGTCAATTGCGACGATGTTAGAGAAATCCCCTTGCGCCGCCCGCTCGGGCAGTACGGATACTCCCCCCATGGCCACATCGTATTTCCGCGCGGCGAAATCAGGCAGAAGAGCACTCCAAGTGGTCGGCACGAATTCAAGTTTAACATTTAACTCATGTGCGAGATGCTGAGCCATCACGATATCCGCGCCGACGTAGCTCCCGTCCGAGTTGCGAAAGCTGAAAGGCTTGTAGTCGCCAGTCGTACCCACCCGCAGCACCCCGCGCATGCGGATCGCATCGAGCGCCGAGTCGGCGGACGCCGGCGACGCGAACAGCAGCGCCACCAGCAATGATGAAGAGATTTGCAGCCGTTTCATCCTCTAACCTTTTCTAGTCGCCACGAGGCCTCGAGAGCCGAACTCTAGGGCCTGCCGCTGGCAACGCTTCATTGCCCACGCCGAGCGCGCGGTGAGACCGCACATGAACTAAGTTGACTAAATTTCTTGGGCGCTAGTCAAAGTCGATCGGCTTTGCCGTCGTGGTTTCGGGCTTTCCGCGACCGATTCATCCAGCGATGACAACCGTTCGACCTCTCGAGCAAACATATAACCGAAGCCGCGTTCAGTTAGGATAACCTGGGGCGCCCTTGGATCGACCTCTAATTTGCGCCGCAGTCGCAGAACCTGGACGTCGACGCTTCGATCGAAGACGTCTTCATGCATGCGCGTCGCCCTCATGAGATGCTCGCGTGAAAGCGGCCGCTGAGGGGCGTCGAGAAACGCAGCCAACAGGGAATACTCAGCCTTCGTCAAAGAGACCGGAACCTCATCAGGATCGGTCAGGCGACGGGCGCGCCGATCGAGCTGCCAGCCGCAGAATCGGAAGCGGCCCCGCTCCCGATCATTCCGTGGCGCCGCGCTTCCGATGCCTCCTCGCCGCAGCACGGCCCGGATGCGCGCTAAAAGTTCGCGAAGGCCGAATGGCTTTGTGAGATAGTCGTCGGCCCCAAGCTCCAATCCCACGGCCCGGTCGATGTCATCGCATCGATGGCCGGTCGCGATGATCACAGGAACGTCGGAGTGAGAGCGGATGTCCCGTAATAAATCGAGGCCGCCCCGCTGGCCGAAACTCAGATCGAGCAGCACCAGACTGCATTCGTCCGCCGCTAGGTAACGCGCCACGTCCGTTCGTCCGGAAGCCAAAACAGGGCGCAGGCCGTTTGCTTTAAGATAGGCGCTAACCATTTGCTCCGTCGCTAGGTCGTGGTCGACAACGAGGATGCGTCTTGGTTCGCTGATTTGTTCTTTCATGTATGTTTCCGGCCAGGATAGATATGTAGGCAGCCGAAGCTCTGCCGAAATCCCTGACCATGTTCGACCGGCAGAAGAAGCCGCTAATTCGCCGAAATCGTATGTCTCGACTTCGTGTCTGACCATTCGTTAGCTCCGCTAGTTCCATAGCCCCTGCTATCCGCGGGGATTGTCGCATCCTTGCTGAGCGCTTGCGCGACAGCGATGCAATTTGGTTTCGATGCTCAAGGTGATCGCAGCGACGAACGGAACGCGCCATAGCTACGTCCCTCGCTGACGGATTGCAGGCCGACCAGCGCAGCGCCGTTCGACGAGAACCGGGCGCTATGTTAGGCCTTCCAATACATGATACGAAATGCCGTGTGGCTCTCCTTTTGATAGCGCGCCGCTATTGGCCAAGGCGGAAGCGTTTGGGGATCCTGCGCATGATCGGCGTCTCAGCCAATCGACGCGAGATTCAAGATGAAGTCGACAACAACTCTGACGGAGGCGCTTGCCGAGATCTGTGCGACGGATATTCCACTCGCCGAGCGGCTTTCCCGCTATGCCGCAGCGATGCGCGAATCGGGATCGCCTTTCGCGAGTGAATATGATCGCTTGGTCGCTCGGCTTCGGGCGGGCGAAGCAGGAGCCGTTACGCCTGAGGCCGGCGATATCATGCCCCCCTTCCTCTTTCCCGATTCCACCGGGCGAATGACGAGCCTCTCCGCGCTTCTGGCGCACGGTCCAGTAATTCTCAGCTTCAACCGCGGCCATTGGTGCCCGTTTTGCAAAATCGAGCTCCGCGCCCTGGCCGAAGCCGGACCCCAATTCGCAAAATTCGGTGCCCAGGTCGTTTCGATTATGCCGGAGCGACAATCGTCAACAGCGTCTATCGCTGCGGAGTTGCTGAACAGACTCACTGTGCTCTCTGACATCGATAATGGTTACGCAATGTCGCTCGGGCTCGTCATGTCGGTTGGAGATGTGGTGCGGCAACTCATGGCGGAGCGTGGCTGGTCCCTCGACATATTTCAAGGAAACGACGCTTGGCTTTTGCCCTTGCCGGCCACCTTCGTGGTTGGGCGCGAAGGCCGCATTCTCGCCCGTTTTGTTGATCCGGACTTCCGTACGCGCATGGCGATCTCCGACATCCTGACGGCGTTGCAATTGTCAGCCATTTGAGCCGCAAGTCCGTTTGCAAACTCATGCGCAAAGCATCAGGCGATGTGCTCAGCCCAATCTTTGGCGCGCAGCAAATTCATCAACGCGATTGCAGGAGCCCCTTTCTCGCGCCCCGCCACTGCATAGAGGTGGATTGTGCGCGTGATGTAGAGGCCGTTCGCCTCAATCCTGCGCAACCCTTCCGGGCACGGCGTGCTCCTCGGCAAAATCCCAATTCCAAGATCGGCTTCAATGAGCTCAAGGAGATCGGCGTCGGAGACGACCGCATGCTCGCCCACCCATTGGATTTCTTGCTCGCGGGCGCAGTCGGAAAATGCCTTCGCGACTTCACAATATGGCCGCATGAGCACGCGCTCGCTCGAAAAGTCGGCGAGGTCGGCGCGCTTCGACATCGCCATCCTATGCCCCGCATTCACGACAACGTCGAATCCTTCGGCGAAGAGCGGCCAAGCGTCCAGCCTGTCCCATGTTTCGCCGAGCGGCCCGGCGATCGCGAACACCGCCTCGCCCCTCTTTAAATATTTGCTGAGCTCCGTCACTGTTCCACGCATGAAGCGCAATTCGACGCCGGGAAAGACGCGCATCAATTCGGACAAGGGCGAAACCAGCAGAGCCATGCTGACAGTGTGCGACAGCGCAAGCGTTAGCGACGCCATGGAACCGCTGTTGAGGGACGCGGCGAGATGCTTTGCGGCGACCGCGCTTTCGTAGCATTGCCGCAGAAGGGCCAGCATCTTCTGTCCGAACTCTGTCAGATGCGTTAGATCGCGCTCGCGACCGAAGAGGCTGCCGCCCAGCTCGGCTTCAAGCAGCCTAATAGCTCGACTGAGAGACGGTTGCGCGACATGGCACTCCTCCGCAGCAAGAGTGAAATTGAGCGTCCGCGCCGCCGCCAAAAAATATCGAACCTGATGCATTTCCATTGGATATCCTCAACCTGAAACGCGTTCACCGCGCTGTGATCGACTCAACAAAGGACTCTGCATTCGGAAGTCTCGGCATCACGCTTGATCTAGCAATCATGTCGCGCTGATCTTGCGGTGCGCTGTTAGCACTTCCTTTATATCTGTTTAACTGTTTGAGTTAACAAAATCTCTAGATCACAAAGAAGTGCAGCCGCACGGGCGTTTGATCCCCGGCATCGATGGCGCATTCTTGTCGCAAGATTCAAAGGATGCGTCATGGGATAAATTCTGCACGGCTGCGCCGCCACGACGGAGACGGTCCGCCGAGCGATACAAAATCGTCAAAGTAGCGGCCGCGCCGGTAGGCTGCTTTCGAAACAAGCGAACAGCCCCTGTGGCGCCGCGCCGGTCGTCCTGGAGTGGAGCGGGCGACAGGCAACGTCATGTACGCATAGTGTAGGAACACACCATCACAAAGATTATCGGGAGTTAGCTTTCGCCATCATCGCTGGAGGTAACCATGGCGGAAATTAATTCTGACCACAGAGGGGCATTTGACGCGGCGCTATATTTTGCGAGGGCGTCGATAACAGTCGTGGCGAGTTGCGTGCTGCTCGCTCTCTTCATTATAGATTTCAACGCAATCTCCGATGCATCACAGCAGCTTCTTCGGCGCGCTGGATCAGTGACGACGTTGAAGGTCTTCGGCGTGGAACTAACCCTCGACGAGCAGGCCGTATCGGTGGCTTTGTCTGAATATGCCGACCGACCGCATCGCCTGTCCGCCGAGGTTGCGAAGGTCATCTCAAAGCTCAAGCCCAGTGAATTTGTGCGGCTGATGGAGGTTGGCCAAATGAGCGGCCTCTGCGAATTCGAAAGGCCGTCGGCCAAGATGCGCGCCGATGTCGCGCTGGACTATGGATTACAGGAAAAAGGCCTAACTAAAGTCGCCGACAGCCTGACGACGTTGGCGGATGTCGTAGCCTATCTCGAGCACAGCGCATCCGAAGGATTAGAAACTCCCAACGGGCATCCTCTGTCCTGTTATGATTTGACGTTGACCGACCTTGGCCGCGACGTGAAAACAGCTCTGGTGCAGTCTTTTAAGAGCATCTTCGATCCAATGCATGGGCGCGGCGAGCCGCCTGCAGGAAATCACCCTTTGGAAGGCGATAAAGCGGCAGCGCTCTGAACGTCTGAACGGCGTGCGCCGTGCTGCCGCGCGCGCCAAATAACGTGCGAGTGTTTCTCCCGTAACGCAAACCGCTGATTTCGAAACCACGCCGTAGCTCATGTAGAATAGCTTGCTGCTTTGTCGGGATGAAGAGCGGAACATGGACACAGCTGCGGCCTTGATTGGATGGGCAGTCATCACATATTCGGCGCTTTGGGTTGTTGCGAGAATCGCGCGCCATTTTACCGCCGAGTGGAGCCGTCGGCGCGGAGGGTCATCCCACCTAAAGCGCGGGCAGGACAGTTCGCTCTGGGCTCCGCTAGATTGGTAAATCCGAAATCTTGCCGCATGAATTCTCGATCAGCGATGGGACTGTCATCTGATGATCTGGTCAGGAGGTCTCCTTGCCGCGCGGATCAAATGCATAGAGCGTTTGGAGGCCGGCCGCCGCCTTTAACGTCCTGCAAGAACGCGCAAACTACTTCGCTCCGGGACATCTTTGACTCGAACCACATTCCGGGCGTCATTTTGGATCTCGCATTGATACGCCGACCCGATCATCTTCGAAGCGCCATTACGGCTGTAGCGTAAAGTGCTTTGCGGTGAAACCAGAAGGTAGCAAAACCTACTCATGCTCTCTCCGTTATCGACGCTGATTTTTATGTCACGGATTAATCTGGGCCTTGCATGTCAAATATTGCCGGTAAAGCATATGCGATGAACGTCGTCACGCCCATGAAGAGGTGGGGGGCTTTTATTCAGCGCTTGATCTTCATGCTTGCGCGCGCCCTACCAAGCAGGCTCAATGGATTGATGGGACTGCATCTCATCCACTTTGCCCGCTGGGTCCTCATTCGGCGCGACCAATGGCCGGATCTCGGCCAGGGCAAACAAACTCTCAAGTACGACTACATGCTGTTCTGCAGCAATTTCAACGCACTTGGGATCAATATATCGACGCATTTTCTGACGCTATCCCAAGCGGCCTTGATCTCTTTTGGTATGCCAGCATCAAATATCCGCATTCGGTTCCGATCACGGCGTTCAAGAATTACATCACTCACAACCAGATCGATACGGACTATTACTATAATGCGACGCCTGGCGCGGCTCAGCGAGACATCAAGGCGGCATTGAGCGTTTTCGCCGCTATTCGCGAACTGGCGGCTCTTCATCCGGGCAGCAATGCAGAAGCCTTTGCGTCGGCCTATCGCGCATCGCTTCTGAAAGTTCAAAACTGCTTAGGCTCGCAAGGCATCGCGCCGGTCGCAAGCTTGGATGCGGAAAACGCAGAGCGTAATCGGGCCGAATTTTTGATGTCTCGAAAGAACTCTTCATCGAGGTCGCCATGTGCCGAATTATGATGCGGGCCACTATTTCCTGACGGCGCTAGCTCCGATCCGCATCGGCTCGATGATGGTCGACGGTCAAAGTCACTCGCACCACCAGCTGGTCAGGCGAGCGCTGGCGTTCATGCCCACTGGCGAGCGCACGATCGTATCTGCTGGAAAAGGAACCGACAATCCGTTCGCAAGAAACTCGCGAACGCATTTCGCGCGCTTCGCCTTGCTCGACGACGTCGTCTTCAACGGCCGCGTTTCCGGCGATTCGCTGCTGAATCTTGCGACGAATCCCCTCAAACCCCGGCGCGTCGACCATTTATCGACTCCTTTTTTAATCTTCACCGCAGACTTCGACGCCAACGGCGGCGGGGACGACGAATTGAAGACCTATTTGACCGAGCTCTGGGCCACGATGTCCGAAGAGTTGAATGACATCTTCCGGCATTGTGTGGGATTCGGTGAGATTGCAGCGGCGGACGGGTTTTTCGATTACATCAAGAAATGCCAAATCGAGACGACGATGCCGTTCAACGACTACTGGTCCGTCCCATTGAATTTGCCTGATCTCAATCTGATTCCGTACGTGACTGCGGCCCTCGGTCTGTTCGCGCTTTCTATCGCCGCCGCGTTGGTAACGAATATGCCGCAGCTCTGGATTGGCGCCATTTTAGGGCCTGTTCTGGTCGTGGTCCTGCTATATTGGAAAATCGCGCGAACCGCCCGGAGTCCGTTCCCGAAATCCCCCGCGTCCGCGCCTGCATCAAATCTGCCAACTATCCTGAAAGCGCTCTATCTGCAGCGAGCCACAAACCCAACGAATTGGCCGCGCCGACGCAGAAGCCGGGCGTGATCGGCGTAAAATCATGAGGGGCTTGGCTGTGACGCGGGAACTCGACCTTGCCGACATTCAGGGCAATATTATCCGCCCTTACGGCCGCATTGGTTTCCCTGTGGCGAGGCACCTCTTCTTCAATATCGGCAACGCGGCCGCCGGGCGGCGATTCATCGAACGCATAAGGCGTGCGGTCACCACAGCGGAACGTTGGGCCGCGGCCGCTGCTGGAAATCCCGGCGCGCCGCAGCGTCCGCTGGTGGCCGTAAACATTGGCATCTCGTTCCTGGGCCTTCTTGCTTTGGAGCTTCCCACCCGCACCCTTAGCCAATTGCCGCCCGAATTCATCGACGGCATGGCCAAGCGAAGCAGCATTCTGGGCGATGTTGAAGAGAATTCTCCGGCGAAATGGGATCCGATCTGGGTGGCCGCGCGCGAAGCTCGAAGCTGTGAGGTGCATTTCTGCGTCTCGCTTAGCTCTCAGGTCGCGCCGGATGGCGCGCCAGTTGACGCGCTGGATGAGCGGACGCTGGATGAGCGGACGGAGTGGCTGCGAACGGCCGCGGTGGAATCCGGGGGCGTCACGCTTTTAAAAGGGCATCGGGGAACCGAAGCCGCTTACCAGGACTCCGCCGCCTTGATGCAGGAACTAGCGCCCGGCCGGATGGCGCCGACCGCGAAGGAGCATTTCGGCTTCGTCAATGGCATCGGCGATCCGGTCTTTGTCGGGCAATACAAGACTGGCGTCGAAGCAGCGGAAGTCACGGGCAACGGTAAGCTTTTGCCTGACAACAAGGGCTGGGCTCCACTGGCCCCCGGCGAATTTATCCTTGGATATCCGAATGAGGCGCAGGAATTGCCGCCAACGGCGATGCCGATGGAGTTCAAGCGGAACGGCACATTCATGGTCTACCGCAAACTGCACCAGAACATAGCTAGCTTCGGAGGTTACGTGAGGCAGCAGGCCGCTGTGTTTGATCAGCGGGTCGCGACAGCGACGGAATCCGAGGCGGAAGAAACTATCCGCGCCAAAATGATGGGGCGGTGGTCGAATGGCATTCCTCTCGTGGTTGCTGCCACCTTTCAAGAAAGTCAGAACCTTGAAATGAAATGGGCGGACATCCCTGCGATCCAACTCAAGGGGGCCAATCGCACCGCATCCGAGATGGCTCGGCTCGCGGAGTACGAACACCTTCTCATTGACTTTCGATACAGCGAGGATATCGAGGGCGCCAAATGCCCAGTCTCGGCGCATATACGTCGCTCCAATCCTCGAGACTCACTCGATCCTCTGCTCGGCTCCTATCCTGCCGGGAAGTCCGCGACTTCCGCTTTAAGCAATCGCCGGCGCATTTTGCGGCGCGGTCTGCCTTATGGCGCCTCCGGCGTCGCGGATGACGCGAGTGAACACGGCTTCATCTTCATGGCGATCTGCGCGAGTCTCTTCAATCAATTCGAATTCATCCAGCAGCAATGGATTCAATATGGCGATAGCTTCAACGTCGGCAACGATACCGACCCCATTGTGGGAATGCGCCGCTCGGGCGCAAAGTTCGTGATTCCGTCAGATCCCGCGGGGACCGTCCCCCCATTCATCTGCGCCAACCTGCCGCAATTCGTTGAGACGCGGAGGCGAATATTTCTTCCTTCCCAGTCTGACGGCATTGCGCCAGATCGCAATGGGGACTGTCGACCCAACCTAATTGAAGCGCCCCGATCGCCCCTCGATCTTGTTGAGCGCCGAATCGCGGCCAAGAGGAATCATACATGTCGCTGGTCAATAGCGCGCTCTCGGCGGTCTCCACGCAGATCTCGATACTTAGCGCCGGCTTTGTTGCGATCATCCGGCTGGCGGCAGCAGCGATCGCGAACTTGTTTGGCTCCGGGGGGACCATCCAATCACGCCTGACTACAGCGTTGACCTCACCTGCCGGCCAATGTTTGGTCTTCAGCGTTCTACGCGCTCTCGCGCCGAATGTTCTAATCCAGCGAAAGCTCACGTCCGTCTCATTAAACAATGCTCTGAGTCGGTTCAGCGCTTTTTGTGCGTTCGTCTTATTGAGCTGCAAAGGAAGCTTGAGGCTGGCGGTGGCCTGCCCCCATGGGGTGATCCAGTTTGAATGTTAGTGCATTGTCGGCCCTGGCGCTATTGCTGGCGTGGCGGGCGAAGCTGGTCCGGATTGCGAAGCCGGCCATTGCAGGGTCTCCGGGGCTGGCGGCTTGTAGCCCAGCGATGAGTGCGGGCGCACGGTGTTGTAGTGGCGTCGCCATCGCTCAATGACGACCTTCGCCTCCTTGAGAGTGTAGAAGATTTCACCATTCAAAAGCTCGTCGCGCAGCTTCGAGTTGAAGCTCTCGCAATAGCCGTTCTCCCAGGGACTGCCCGGCATGATGTAGGCGGTCTTCGCGCCGACGGCGGCAATCCAGTCACGCAACGCCTTGGCGATGAACTCCGGGCCGTTGTCGGAACGAATGTGGATCGGAACCCCTCGCAAGATGAAGAGGTCCGAGAGAACGTCGATGACGTCCGCTGCCTTCAGCTGCCGGTTAATCCTGATCGCGATGCATTCGCGGGTAAATTCGTCGATGATATTCAGCATGCGATATTTCCTGCCATCATGAGTGCGGTCCTCGACGAAGTCATAGGACCAGACGTGGTTGGGGCATTGCGGGCGCAGCCGGACGCACGAGCCGTCATTGAGCCAGAGACGCCCGCGCTTGGGTTGTCTGGCCGGAACTTTCAGCCCCTCGCGTCGCCAGATCCGCTCGACCCGTTTGACGTTGACCTTCCAGCCTCGCTCCCACAACATCGCCGTGATGCGGCGGTAGCCATAGCGGCCGTACTGGATGGCGAGCGCCGTGATGTCGGCGATCAATGCCGCTTCGTCATCGGGCTTGGTCGGAACCTTGCGCTGCGTGGAGCGATGCTGACCGAGAACCCGGCAAGCGAACCGCTCGGAAACGCCATGTTCGGCGATCACATGCTCCACGCAGGCGCGACGACGCGCGGAGCTCAGAAGTTTCCCGAGGCAGCCTCTTTCAGGATCAGCTTCTCAAGCGTCAAATCGGACACCGCTCGACGGAGCCGCGTATTCTCCGCCTCCAGCTCCTTCAGCCGCTTCACCTGATCGCCCTTCAGGCCGCCGTATTCCGACCGCCATCGATAGTATGTAACTTCCGTCACCCCTATCGAGCGGATCGCCTCCGCGACCGGTCGCCCTTGCGCGCTAAGCACTTCGACTTGCCGTAGCTTCGCGACGATCTCTTCCGCCTTGTGTCTTTTCCTCGGCATTGCGCAGTCCTCCATCAGGCTCATAAGCCCATACTTCACGGAGGATCACTTTTCAGGGGGCAGACCACGACCTTGGCGGCGTGATACGTGACTACTGGAGCATGCACAACGGAAATTTCATACAGTGGGAGCATCGAACCGCCCGCGAATTTGGCGCGGTCATGAAGATTGCCGGCAACCAAGTTGTCTTCCAATACCAGACATCTCAGCAGTCATCCTCTGGCGAAGCCATGCCGAACGTGCCAACCGGCTAAAAGTTCCGGCTGAAAGATTTCGTCGTCGCGAAATAGCAGCAGCCCAAGCGAAGGCTCGCGCACTTGAGTCTGAGCGTCATATCGAGCCAAAGGACCTTCCTTCGGCGGTCGCAAGGAAGCAGGACAACTCATAAGGTCCTCAGTTGCCGATAGATGGCTTGTATTCTGACGCCAGCGATGTTCTCGGCGATCACAAAGTGCCTTTAAAATTTGAGGCCGAGCCGCCTGACGAAAAAGCGGAACGTAAGTGGCTGCAATCACAAATCTGGCCGTTGGCTTCTCGGCAGTTCACGGCGGTATTGACGTGCAGCCGGGTACGAGTATCGTCGAACGATGTCCGAAGATAACGCTAACCCCAGCGATCCCGCCCCTGCTGCCAAATCTGCGACTGAGCACGGCGAGGCGCAAACACGCCTGTTAAATGCTATTGACGCGAAGATCGGTGAAGTGCGAACCGACGCCATCGATCTAAGCTTCGGGGAAATCGTCAATCTCAAGCGCGATAATGAGATCCGGATCGACCCCGAGTATCAGCGGCTTTTCAGGTGGTCTGACGAACAACGGTCGCGACTGGTCGAATCGGTTCTCCTCCGACTACCAATCCCGCCGATTTTCTTCATCGAGAACGAGGACGGCCGTTACGAGCTTATCGACGGGCTCCAGCGTGTAAGCTCAATGGCTCAATTCATCGATGCTAGCGTCATAGATAAAGAGCCGTTGCAACTCGTGGGCTGCGATATTGTGCCCGAACTTAACGGCCTGACTTTCGATCAGCTTCCGCTCACTCTGCGCCTGCAACTGAAACGGTCAGCGGTTCGCGCGCTCATCATCAAACGTCAAAGTCGTGATTTTCTGCGGTACGAGATGTTCAAGCGGTTGAATACCGGTGGGTCTGAACTGAGCGAACAGGAACTCCGGAACTGCTCCGCCCGTATTTTTGGCCCGGCCGGCATCGCGTTCTACGAATTTCTGATCCGGCTTTCGGAAAAGCCGGAGTTCCAGCGCTTGACGGAAACACTCGCAGATTCTGACCAAGAGAAGCGAGGTCGTGAAGAGCTAGTCCTTCGGTTCTTCGCTGCAAATGATGGAGCCGAGTTCTATCACGGCAACGTTGCAGACTGGCTCAATGGCTACATGGATGGAGTCCTTCTAGGGGCCAAAAAATTTGATTACGACAAGCAGGAAGAGATCTTCAATCGCGTCTTCACAGCGATCGAAAGGGTCTCGGGGGAAGGCGCTTTCTGCAAGTTCAAGAATGACAAGGCCATAGGAGGTTTAGCGCCTGCATACTACGAAGCGATGGTCTGCTCCTTTGCGCACACGTTAGACCACATCGAAGCAGGAGATTCGCAACGAATCAATGCTGTCATTATAGAGGCGAGACAGTCCACCGGTTTCAAGCAGAACGTGGGTACTGGTGCGAATAAGCGGTCAAAGCTGTTTGGTCGCATCCAGGTACTAGGGCCCAGACCCATAAAATGGTTGGCGTGACAGGCGGATTGTGATTCACAGCTTCCGAAAGGAAGCGACTATGAATCGGGATCAATTCTGGCTGACGGACGCGCAGTTCGCGAAGATCGCGCCGCATCTTCCCACGGACACGCGCGGCAAGGCGGGCGTCGATGATCGCCGGGTGGTCAGCGGGATCATTCATGTGCTGAAATCTGGCGGACGCTGGATTGACGCGCCGCTGGAGTACGGGCCAAAGAAGACTCTCTACAATCGCTACGTTCGCTGGGCTGCTAAGGGCGTTTGGATCGATCTGTTCCACGCGCTTGCGCAAGCAGGCGGGCCGCCGGCGCAGGTCCTCATCGACTCCTCGGCGGTCAAGGCGCATCGCTCGGCCAGTGGCGGCAAAGGGGGGAGAAGAATCAGGCCATCGGCCGTTCGCGCGGCGGGCGCGGAGCTTATCGCGCGACTTCCTCCTTGCGAAATCCTCCATGGCGACAAGGGCTACGACGCAAATGCGATCCGTCGGCAGGTCGAGGAGCGCGGAGCTAATATCCCGCCCAAGGCCAATCGCAGGTGGAAGAACTGCTTCTCGCCCTTCCTCTATCGAAACCGCAACGCCATCGAACGCATGTTCTGCCGCCTGAAAGACTTCAGGCGCGTGGCTACCCGCTACGACCGAAACGCCATAAACTTCCTCGCCACAGTCTGCATCGCCGCTACCGTTTGCTACTGGTTGCGAGTCTGGACCCTAGGCAGTAGTGACGAATTACCTGAGCATGATAGCAATAGCGGCGAGCAATACGAAGCCTCGGTAGTTTGCGAGGAGCTTGTCGTATCGGGTTGCGACGCGCCGGAACTGCTTCAGTTTATTGAAGAAACGCTCGACGAGATTGCGCTCCTTGTAGAGCGCCTTGTCGTAGGGGAGCGGCGCGCGGCGATTGGATTTTGATGGGATCACCGGCTCAGCCTCACGCATAAGAACAGCCTTGCGCAAGTGATTGGCGTCATAACCTTTATCGGCGATGATCGCATCGGCCGCAAAGCCTTCGATCAGGGCGTGCGCTTTTGTGATGTCGTTGCGCTGCCCAGGTCCGAGAAGGGGTAAGCGCTTAGCCGAGGCCGTTCAGGCGGCGTATTTCCAGGGCATGAGGGCATCGATTTCGGCATTGGGCCAGCCGTTTGCGACGCGCTCGAGTGTCTGGGTGAGCCAGGCCTGAGGATCGATGTCGTTCATTTTTGCAGTTTGCAGCAATGTGGCTATGGATGCCCAAGTACGGCCTCCACCATCGCTGCCGGCGAAGAGTGAGTTTTTTCGTGTGATTGTTTGCGGCCGGATTGCACGCTCTACGATGTTGGAGTCGATCTCGATGCGGCCATCATTCAGGAAGCGTTCGAGCGTCGCCCGGCGTGAGATGGCGTAACGTATCGCCTCGGCGAGCTTAGACTTGCCGGAGATACGTGGGAGCGCATCTTGCCAAAGCCTGAACAGATCAGCGACGATCGCCACCGCAGTTTCTTGCCGGGCCGCAGCGCGCACTTCTGGCTCTTTGCCCCGGACGTTTTCCTCGACCTCCCATAGATGGGTCATGCGTTCAATCGTAGCCGTGGCAAGCTCGGAGCTGCCATTGACGTGCAGTTCGTAAAATCGTCTCCGGACATGGCTCCAACATCCCGCGAGCGTGACGGCGTCATTGCCGCGGTCTGGCCTCGCGAGGCGATTGTAGGCCGTATATCCGTCGACCTGCAGAATGCCCCTATAACCACCGAGATGACGGGCGACACAATCGCCAGACCGGCTATCTTCGAAGCGATAGGCAACCATCGGCGGGCCGCTGCCGCCAAAGGGGCGATCGTCTCTCGCATAGGCCCAGAGATAGGCTGTCTTTGTGCTGCCGGAACCGGGCGCCAAGGTCGGCAAGGTCGTTTCGTCGGCGAAGATTCTTTCCGCCTGTTTGATCCGGGTGAGGACGTGTTCAGAGAGGATCTCAAGTTCAAACCCGAGCCGGCCCATCCATTGGGCCATCAGGGCGCGATTGAGTTCCACCTTGTCGCGCGTGTAGATGGCCTCTTGCCGGTAAAGCGGCAGGCCATCGGCATATTTGGAAACGGCAATAAGCGCCAGGAGAGCTTCCGTCGGAACGCCGCCCTCGATGATATGGGCCGGCGCTGGAGCCTGGATGACACCATCCTCATTCTTGAATGCGTATTTAGGCCGGCGCGTGACGATGACGCGGAACTTGGCCGGCGTGACATCGAGCCGCTCGGAGACATCTTCGCCGATCAGGATCTTCTGTTTGCCTTCATTCTCGGGAAGAGTGTCCGGTTCGATGACGATTTCGAGCCGCTCGAGATGGGCGGCAAAACCTTTGCGGGGACGTGCGGCTCGTTTGGCCTTATCGGGACTGGGCCGCTTGTCGAGTTCGGCCTGGATGGCTCCGATCCCCGTTTCAATCTCGTCGAAGACGAAGGCACTCTGTTCGTCATCAAGAGCTTTCGAGCCAAGCTTCTCGGAGCGGCGCCCGAACCTTGCCCGTTCCAATGCCTTGAGGATGGAGGTCAGTCGCGCGATGCGTTCGTCGGCGCTCGCATTCAAGGCTTTGAGATCGGCAACTTCGGCTTCAAGAGCTTCCGCGCGAGCCGCTTTTTCAGTCATGGCCAACACCATGGCCTTGAGCGCATCAACGTCGTCGGGGAGCTTGGAGCCAGGCACTACCATGGGGCTCATAAGAGCACATTTTGCCCGCGATTGCCGCCCTATTGAAACGCCCGATTCACTCTGTCGCAGGCGTTTTATCCAGCAAACTCCGGCCGTTTCACTGCCACCGCGTGAACGCGTTTCCAGTCCATCCCATCGACCAGCGCCATTAACTGAGCCTGGTTGAGTTGAATCCGGCTATGCCCGATCTTCGGCCAGCAAAACTGCGCTTTCTCAAGACGTTTCGCATAAAGACAAACGCCGGATCCATCCCAAAATACAATTTTGATTCTGTCGGCCCTTTTTGCACGGAAGACGTAAAGCGCGCCATCGAATGGATCGCTGCCGCTGTCACGGACCAGGGACAGCAAACCGTCTACGCCCTTGCGAAAATCGATCGGGTGACTTGCCAGAAACACTTTGACGCCCGATGGGATCATGCCGAACGAACCGCGCGGATCACGCGCCGCAAATGTGTTTCGTCGGCCGTCGCATCCGCGCGGATGACAACGCCGCCGACAACAATTTCGATAACGCAAGGCGTGGGCTGCGTGACTTCAAGAGATGCATCCGCCGGTGGCGCTGGCAGGCTGGCCGATCCCTTACGTAAGGCCATGCGCCGCCAATCAAAAAGCTGCGCGGGACTGATGCCGATGCCTCGGGCGATCGCCGAGACATTCGCTCCAGGCACCAGAGATGCAGCTACGGCCTGTTCTTTGATCTCGTCCGACCATCGCCGCCGCAGCTGCGACGGTGCTCCCTCAAGACGATCAGGAAGCACCTCGATCATATGGAAGCTTCTATCCCTAGGCTCAGGACCTATTAAATTTGCCTGAGATGTGATTCCTGGTCTCCGCATGGGGAGGCTGGGATGAGTGATTTGTTTTTGTTGGGCGAGCGGCAGATGGCGCGGCTTGCGCCGCATTTTCCTCTGTCGCATGGCGTTCCGCGGGTTGACGACCGTCGGGTGGTCAGCGGAATCGTCTATGTGATCCGCAACGGCCTGCAATGGAAAGATGCGCCCAAGGATTACGGGCCGCACAAGACGCTTTACAATCGCTTCATCCGCTGGAGCCGGCTCGGCGTCTTCGACCGCATATTCGCCGCGCTCGCTGGCGAAGGTCCAAAGCCCGAGCGCATCATGATCGACGCCACGCATCTGAAGGCGCATCGCACAGCGGCGAGCCTGCTCAAAAAGGGGCTCTTCCCCGCCGTATCGGGCGCACGAAAGGCGGACTGAACTCGAAGCTCCACGTCGTTTGCGACGGCGCCGGCAAGCCCCTCGTCATGTTGCTCTCGGAGGGCCAGATGAGCGACCACAAGGGCGCGCGGCTGATGCTCAAGGCTTTACCGCCCGCTTCAATGTTGATCGCCGACAGGGGCTACGACAGCAACTGGTTCCGCGCCGCGCTGAAGGCCAGGGGCGTCGAGCCCTGCATCCCGCCAACCAGAAGCCGCAAGCTTCCCATTGCCTATGACAAGACGCTCTACCGCCAGCGTCACAAAATCGAGAACATGTTCGCCAAGCTCAAGGACTGGCGGCGCATCGCAACCCGCTATGATCGATGCGCCCACACCTTCTTCTCCGCCATCTGCATCGCAGCCGCCGTCCTCTTCTATCTCAATCAATGAGTCCTGAGCCTAGACCTATGCGCAGACATAGAAGTTCAAACCGGCATTTATTGCAGCTCCCGCATAAATACCTGCTCGTCAGACGCTCCGCCATATGGGTCCAGCTTGGCGCTTACCGAGAAGGAGCCGAACGGGGTTGCCGAGTGCGTCTGTCGCGGCGTGGATTTTGGTGCTCAAACCACCGCGAGAGCGGCCCAGGCCTTGGGCATCCGCCCCCCTTTGGCGATCCTTGCGCCGGCCGCGTGCTGATGGGCGCGCACGATTGTTGAGTCGATCATCAGCCATTCGAGATCGGCCTCGGCGGTGAATGCCTCAAGAAATCCGTCCAAGGCGCCGCGCTCGATCCAGCGATAGTAGCGGCGTTTCACCGCCTGATGGTCGCCGAAGCGTTCGGGCAGATCGCGCCAGCGGCCGCCCGAGCGGGCCATCCATAACAGCGCGTCGACGAAGCGTCGATTGTCGCAGCGCGGCCCGCGCTGGCCGGCTCTTCCGCCTGGCACAAGATCACAAAGCCGCTCCCATTGATCGTCTCGCAGCGCATCGACATCCCGAATCATCAAGGCTGATCTCCAAAAATCAGCCTTGAATCATGGAAAGATCCTCGCGAGAATCCCCCAAACGCCGAATTCGTCACAACGGCCTAGATACGTGGAGCGGATCTACAAGAACTATCGAAACAGCTGACGGAGGCCCGCGAATGTCGTGCGAGCGGTCGCGTCAGCGCGATTGGGCGGCGGAGGGGGAATTCAGCAAAAACCGCTAAGGCACCGTAACGGCCGGCCGGAAATTAGCGAAATCCCAGTTCCGTCCCGGCGCCGCCTCGATGAGCTGGCGCGTATAGGTTTGCTGTGGATTGGTTAAAACCTCGCCGGCCGGTCCCTGCTCGATGATGCGCCCGCGCTGCATCACGATCACATCGTCGCAGATTTGCGCGGCCACGCGGAGGTCATGGGTGACGAAAAGGAGCGCGACGCCGAGCCGGCTCTGGATATCGTCCAGAAGCTTCAGCACCTGGGCCTGGACTGAGACGTCGAGGGCCGACACGGCTTCGTCGGCGACGAGGATGTCGGGATCCATCGCGAGCGCCCGAGCGATGGCGATGCGCTGGCGCTGGCCGCCCGAGAATTGATGCGGGTAGCGCGTCGCCGCATCGCCCGACAGATCGACCAATTCGAGAAGCTCGCGGGCGCGGGCTAGCGCCTCGGCCCGAGGCGCGCCAAAATTCACGGGCCCCTCGGCGATCGTCTCGCCGACGGTAACGCGCGGATTGAGCGAGCGATAGGGGTCCTGGAAGATCATCTGGATGCGCTTCCGGTGGGGCTGCAGCATACGCCGCGATAGGAACGAAATCTCGCTGCCAACGACGCGGATGCTGCCCGAGGTCGGATCGATAAGCCGCATGATGCAGCGTGCGACTGTCGATTTGCCGGAGCCGCTCTCGCCGACAACGCCGAGGGTGCGGCCCTTGCGCAAGGTCAGCGTTATCTTTTCAGCGGCGACGACTTCGCGCCCGGCCCTCAGCATGGAGCGCTCGCGATACACTTTCTCAAGATCGATGGTCTCGAGCACGATCGGCGTGCGAGCTGCCGGCCGGGCTGCGCGGGGCGCGAGGCTCGGCACCGCCGCCAGCAGCTTGCGGGTGTAGTCGCGTTCTGGCTCGGCTAGGATTTGCGAGAGCGCCCCCGTCTCCACCAGCTTGCCGCGCCGCATCACCGCCACCCGATCAGCGATCTCGGCGACCACGCCCATGTCATGGGTGATGAAGAGGACCGCGGCCCCTTGTTTTTCCTGGAGCTCGCGGATGAGCGCGAGGATCTGCTTCTGAGTTGTGACGTCGAGCGCGGTCGTCGGCTCGTCAGCGATGAGAAGCTTCGGCTTCAGGATCAGCGCCATGGCGATCATGATGCGCTGCCTCTGTCCGCCGGAGAGCCGGTGCGGATAGGAGGCGAATATCCGCTCAACATCCGGCAGATACACCTGCTCCATCATATCGAGGATGCGCCGACGCCTTGCCCTCGCGTCGAGTTGGCTATGCGCGCGCAGCACCTCATCGATCTGCCGCCCGACGGTGAGGACGGGATTGAGCGCGGACATGGGCTCCTGGAAGATCATCGCCATGGTCGTGGCGCGCAGCTGACGCAAGCGCCGTTGCGTAGCGCCAAGCAGGTCTTCGCCGGCGAGCCTGATGCGGCCGGCGGCGGGGACCAGAGTCCGCTTGGGCAAAAGCCCCATGATTGTCAGCGAGGCGACGGACTTGCCCGAGCCGCTCTCGCCGACGAGGCAAAGCGTTTCGCCTTGACGCACCTGGAGCGAGAGATCCTCGATGATGCGTAGGCTATCGCGTCGACTGCCAAGGCTGACGCTGAGATCGGAGATGTCGAGAATTAGAGGGCCGTCAGAACTATTTATGGCCGACCTCATGTCCCGCTCTCGCGCTGCTTCATCCGCGGATCGAGCGCGTCGCGCGCGGCGTCGCCGAGCACGTTGATGGAGAGGATGGTCGCCGATAGCACTAGACCGGGCCAGAAGATCAGCGAGGGCTTAAGCTGGAAGAACGAGCGGCCTTCGGCCATGATGTTGCCCCAACTCGGCGTTTCCGGCGAGATGCCGGCGCCGACGAAGGACAGGATCGCCTCGGTGAGGATCGCCGAGGCGCAGATGAAGGCGCCCTGCACTATCAGCGGCGCGATCGCGTTCGGCATCAGGTGACGCCATAGGATTTTGTGCAAGCTGGTCCCGACCGAAATCGCGGCCTCCACATAAGGCTCGACGCGCGCCGTCAGCACGATCGAGCGCACCAGGCGCGCAACTCGCGGCACCTCCGGAATGGTGATCGCCACCAGAACCGTTTTGACGCTCGCGCCGGAGATGGAGACCACGGCGATCGCGAGCAAAATGCTGGGGATCGCCATCAACCCGTCCATGATCCTCATCAAAACAGCGTCGACCCATTTGAAAAAGCCGGAGACGAGTCCGATGGCGAGTCCGATGCTGATGCTGACGACCGCCGAGCTGACGCCCAAAAGCAATGAGATGCGACCGCCGTAGAGAATGCGCGACAGGAGATCGCGTCCAAAGGCGTCGGCCCCGAGAGGAAAATCGGCGCTGGGTGGGCTAAGCCGCAGCGACGGCATAAGCTGCAGCGGGTCATGCGGCGCAAGCCAGGGCGCGAAAATAGCGGATGCTGCGACCAGCGCGAAGAAGAGCGCGGCGAGCGCGACGACCGGCGCCGAAACGACGATGTTGAGCGCCGACAACAGGCGCGGGCGCGTGGACGCGGGCGCCTTGGAAAAAGCTTGCGCGCGCATCAGTAGCGGATCCTCGGATCGAGGAAGGCGTAGCCGACGTCGATGGCGAGGTTTATCATCACGTAGAGGCCGCTGGTCAGGAGGATCATCGCCTGGATGACTGGATAGTCCCGCGCGAGGACCGCATCGACGGTGAGACGGCCTATGCCGGGCAAGTTGAACACGCTCTCAGTCACGACGACGCCTGAGATCAGGAGAGCGAAGCCGGCGCCTATCACAGTGATCACCGGCACGGCGGCGTTGCGTAGACCGTGACGCAACAGCACGGACGCCTCGCCTATGCCCTTGGCGCGGGCGGTGCGAACATAATCCTCGCCGAGAACCTCGAGCATAGCGGCGCGCGTCATGCGCGCGATGAGCGCGACATAGATGAAGGAGAGCGTCAAGGTCGGCAGGAGGGCATGTTCGAAGAAAGGCCAAAACCCTCGCGAAAGGCTGCGGAAGCCTTGCACCGGAAGCCACTTAAGATCGATGGCGAAAATCTGCACCAGCACATAGCCGATCACGAAGACGGGAACCGAGAAGCCGAACACCGAGAGCGCCATGACGGCGCGATCGATCCAGCTATTATGCTTCCAGGCTGCGACGACGCCGAGCGGAACAGCAACCAGGACGGCAAGCACGATGGTTGACAGCGCGATCGTCAGCGAGGGCTCGATGCGTTGCCCGATCAGCTGCATGACCGGGATCTGCGAAATCAGCGAGACCCCGAAGTCGCCGTGCAGCAGTCGCCAGATCCAGGTGAAAAATTGCGTATGAAGCGGCTCGTTGAGGCCAAGCGCGCTGCGGATCCGCTCGAGTTGCTCGGGAGTAGCGGAATTGCCCGCGATGATGGCGGCCGGATCGCCCGGAGTCAGGCGCAGCAGGAAGAACACGAAGAGCGCGACGACGCCCATGACGGGGATCGCAGCGAGGATGCGGCGCACAAGATACCCGAACATCTGTTCTCCTCGCGCTCCGCTAACCTTGATCTAGTCGGTCTTCTCAACGTTCCAGAAAACCGGGACCGACGCCCCTTCGAGGACGCCCTTGAGGCTGTCGCGCCAAGCGCTCGGCGATTCGAACTGCCCAACCAGGATGAAGGTGCCTTGCTCCATGACGCGCGCCTGAATCTCGGCGGCGAGCTTCTTCTGCTCCTCGAGCGATGTCGAGCGGGCGTAGGCGTCGCGCAGCTTTTCCATCTGCGGATCGTCGGGCCAGCCGAACCAGCCGCCGCTCTTGCCGCGACCGCTCAGCATGACGTCCGCGACCGGATTCAGAATGTCAGCGCCGACCCAGTAGGTGAAGAACATGTCCCAGCCGCCGGCGCTCGGAGGATTCTGGTTGGCGCGGCGGGTCACGAGAGTCTGCCAATCGGTCGCCTGCAGGTCGATATTGAAGCCCGCCTGGCGCAAGAGCTGCGCCGCGACGATCGGCTCCGCTTTGTTAAGGTCGGTAGCGGCCAACAGCGTCACGGGAGCGCCGTTGTAGCCGGCCTCCGCGAGCAACTTCTTTGCCTCCGCCATGCCGGTGCCCTTGACAAGCGATTCCGAGCCGACGTCTGTCGCGAGGGGCGTTCCGCACCCGAAGATGGCGCCGCAAATTTTGTAATATTTTGGATTGCCTATTAAAGCGTCAAGAACATCCTTCTGATTCATCGCAAGCAGCGCGGCGCGGCGAATCTTCGGATTGTCGAACGGCGGATGGAGAAAGTTGACGCGCCCGATCGTCTGGAAGCCGAGCTCGTTGAGATTGCGGATTACGATCTCTTTGTCGGCCTCGAGCAACGGCAGCATGTCGATTGGAGGCGCCTCCAAGAAGTCAATTTCGCCCGATTGCAGCGCACTGACCGCCGTCTGCGGATCGGCCATCGCCAGCCACTCGACCCGGTCGACTTTGACTACCTTGCCTCCCGCAGTCCAACTCGGCGGTTCGGAGCGAGGGACGTAATCCGTGTTCTTGACGTAGACTGCTTTCACGCCAGGCTGGAACTCGGATTGCACGAACTTGAAAGGCCCCGAGCCTATCTGCTCGGCGATGGCCTTGTCGGCGGGCGTGTCGGCGATGCGCTTTGGCATCATGAATGGAACGAGCGAGGAAGGCTTGGCGAGCGAGGCGAGCACTAGCGCGTAAGGCTCCTTCAGCTTCAACGTGATCGTCTTGTCGTCAGTCGCCTCGAGACTCGCGGTGAAGTCAGCGAGTTTCTGGCCCATGCCGTCGCGAGTTTCCCAACGTTTGATGGAGGCGACGCAATCCGCCGCAGTCACCAGATTGCCATCGTGCCATTTGAGGCCATCGCGCAAACTGAGCGTGTAGGTGAGCTTGTCGTCCGAGATTTTCCAACTCGCCATTTGCGGCTGGACCTCGAAATTCGCATCCATCGCGAGCAGCGTGTCATAGACCATGTAGCCGTGGTCGCGCGTGATATATGCTGTCGTAAGGAGCGGATCGATCACGCGTAAATCCGAATGCATCACGACCGTCAGCGTCTTTGCATTCAAACCGGAAATAGAAACGATCGCCAAGGCGATAAAAACAACAATGCTCAGGATAGGTTTCTTGTAGGCCGGAGGTTGGCAAACGCGACAATGAGGCAAGGCATGCTCCGGTTATCTACTGAATTTCCAAACAGCATCGAATCGCGTGGCGTCGAAGAGGCGATGCGCTCGACGTCGCGGTTCTGAGCAACTCCCGTACCAACTTTTCTCCGCAACGCTCAATCCAGCGCCGCGAGCAGCCCGGCCATCAAGCGTCCCCTGTGGACAAGGCTTCGCACTTCTATGTGTTCCTTAAGAGTATGGGCGCCGCCGCCGACCACGCCGAGCCCGTCGAGCGTCGGAATGCCCATGGCTCCAGTAAAATTCCCATCCGATCCGCCGCCTTGGCTCGCGTGCGGAAGATCGAAGCCGAGGCCCTTGGCGATGGAGCGCGCCTTCTCATAGAGCGCCATCGTGCCTGGTTGTTCCAGCGTCCAGACCGGCCGCGTGACGCCGCGCGCCACCGAAAAGGTCACGCCGTCGTGGGAGCCGGAAAGCGCCAGCATGCGCTCGACGCCGCGATCGAGATCCTCCTGACGCTTGGCCATGCTGAGGACCTCGCCGGTGCAAAGCGAGGAGACGCAGTTCACCCATTCGCCGCCATGCACCACGCCGACGCTGAAGGTGCAGTCTTCTGTGGTCATGGCTTCGATGGCGAGGATCTGCCGCGCCATCTCGCGGATGGCGGACCGGCCGTCGGCAAGCCGTGCGCCGGCATGACTTTGCTTGCCCGCGCTCTCCAAATTGAAACGGGCAATGGCGTAGCGGCCAGTGACGACGCCGTTATCGGCGAGCGAGGGCTCCGGCACCAGCACGTATTTTTGCTGCGCCGCCTCGGCCTCTATCAGCGCTCGCGCGCTCGGCGTGCCAACTTCTTCGTCGGGAGTGAAGAGAACGGTAATGGGCAATGGCGTCGAGACGCCTGCCCGCGCAAGCTGGCGAATCGCCTCGAGCGAGATGTAGTTGCCAGCCTTCATATCGAGAATGCCGGGGCCGTAGCACTTTTCGCCCTCTCGCCGCCAAGGCAATTTCGCCAAGGTTCCGATCGGGTGGACCGTGTCCAAATGTCCGGCGACCATTATGCCGGGCTGCCCAGCGAGAGGGTGCGGAAAGCGAGCCCGCACACAGCCGCCAAAACCGCCTTGGCCCGGGATGCGCTCGATCGCGGCGCCCATCTCGGCGAGATCTGCGGTCGCAAGATCGATCATCCGGTCGACGGCGGACGCGCTCCAGGTCGGGCTTTCGCACTCGATCCAGGGCCGCAGTCCCGCGAGCATGGCCTCGACGTCGAAAGGGAGTTGGGCGGGATTCATGAGAGCGGGATCCTTTGACGCAAGGAGGCCCCGCCCTTTTAATGGTTGGCGCGGATGAGTTTGCGCAGAGTCTCGACCATGGTCTCGATCTCCGTCGGCGTGGAGATGAAGGGCGGCGCCATGACAATGGTATCGCCGCTAACGCGGAGCAGAACGCCCTCGGTCAGGCCTTGCTCGAAGATGCTCAGCCCGCGCAGGCCGGGCTCGCCAGACATCGCCGCAAGATCGACCGCAGCGGCGAGCCCAATATTGCGGACGTCAAGAACGCCGGGCTCGCCCGCGAGAGAGTGCACGGCGTCCTCCAGCACCGGCTCGAGCGCTCGCGCCCGAGCGAACAAATCCTCTTCTTCGAAAATGTCGAGCGCCGCGTGAGCGACCGCGGCGGCCAAAGGATGGCCGGAATAGGTGTAACCATGGAAGAACTCGATCGCGTCCGGCGGCCCTATCATGAACGCGTCATAGATCTCCTGGCGCGCGATCACGCCGCCCATAGGAACGATCCCATTGGTAATCGCTTTGGCGAAAGTGATCATGTCCGGGACCACGCCGAAGCGATCGGCGGCGAAGGTCTCGCCGAGACGTCCAAAGCCGGTGATGACCTCATCGAAGATCAGCAGGATGCCGTGCTTGGTGCAGATCTCCCGCAGCCGCTCCAGATAGCCCTGCGGCGGCACGACGAGTCCGGTCGAGCCCTGCACCGGCTCGACGATCACCGCCGCGATGGTCGAAGCGTCGTGCAATGCGACGAGTCGCTCCAGGTCGTCGGCGAGATCAGCGCCCCAGTTCGGCTGCCCGCGCGAGAAAGCCATCTCCGCGGCATTGTAGGTGTGGCGAAGGTGATCGACGCCCGGCAGCAGCGCCGGCGCAAACATTTTGCGGTTGCCTACCATGCCGCCGACTGAGAGGCCGCCGAAACCGACGCCATGATAGGCGCGCTCGCGGCCGATCATGCGGAAACGGTGCCCCTCGCCGCGCAGGCGGTGATAGCCGAGCGCAATCTTGAGCGCTGTGTCGACTGCTTCCGATCCCGAATTCGTGAAGAAGACCCGATCGAGACCGGCAGGAGCCATGCCAGCTACGCGCTCGGCCAAACGCACCGTGACTGGATTGCTGATTTGAAAAGGCGGGGCATAATCAAGCGTTTCGGCCTGTTGCTTCAGCGCCTCCACAATTTTGGGGTGGCCGTGGCCGATCGGGCAACACCACAGACCCGACAGACTGTCGAACAAGGAGCGGCCGTCGACGTTCTGGTAGTAAGCTCCCTTCGCCGACGCCATAAAGCGGGGGTTTGGGTTCTTCTTGAAGCGGCGATTGTGCGTAAACGGCAGCCACAGGGGATCGACGTTGAGTTGAAGCGCGGCGGCGCGGTCGATGAGAGACTGATCCATGGGTCCTCCGGTGGCTAGAGCAGGCGCCCGCCAGTTTATTCGCGCGGTCCCCTGGGCGGAATTTGGGTGGAAGCGCGAGGCGACCCTCGGCTGTCCGACGAACGCGATGATAGGACTCCTAACCATCATCGTATATATACAGTCGGCGATCTTGCCGCCGCGGCTGTATTGGCGCCTGGATTAATACAGTTGTCGGTCAAATGCGCACTGGTCATTATTTCCGCAAAACTGCTCATCGAAAGTGCAAGAGGCGGTTCTTGCGTCCGGCCGCGAGCCGAAGCAAAATTAGAGCCCCAACTGTAAATATACAGCTGACTCGCGAAGGGCGGTCCGATGGACCATATGATAGCTGTCGATACGGGCGGAGCCGTTCCGTTGGTTACCCAGATTTTTGAGGCGATGGCCGAAAAGATCGACAATGGCGACCTGCGGGGCGGCGCACGCCTGCCTTCGGTAAGGCGTCTGGCGGAGCAGTGCGGCGTCAGCACGCTGACCGTATCCAACGCCTATAATCGGCTGGTGGCGCAGGGTTATTTGGAGGCGCGCCGCGCGAACGGTTATTTCGTCAGCGGCCGCCCCAGGCCGACGGGCCGACAGAGCGAGCCGCGCAAACTGCCGGCCCGCGCCGCCTCGGTGGACTCCCTCTGGCTTCTGCAGCGCGTCTATGAGGACGAAAAGGCGGTCTTGCGGCCAGGATGCGGCTGGTTGCCGGAGAGTCTCGTATTCGCCGACGGCATCAAGCAGGCGCTGACGACGGTGGCCAAGAAGCCGAACGTCGCATTCACTCGCTATGGCAATCCTCTTGGCTATGCGCCATTGCGGCGACAGATTCAGCTACTGCTCGCCCATCGCCACATCGACTGTGACGCCAAACGGATCGTGCTGACCCAGGGAGCGAGCCAGGCTTTGGACCTAGCGGCGCGCGCCCTGCTGCAGCCAGGCGACACCGCGCTCGTCGACGACCCAGGCTATTGCAATCTGTTCCCGGCCTTATGGGCGATGGGCGTTAAGATGGTCGGCGTGGAGCGCACGCCGCAGGGACCGGACCTCTACATGCTGGAGCTTCTTGCCCGGCAGCACCGCCCGAAGGTATTTTTCACCAATACCAATCTACATAATCCGACCGGCACAAGCTGCTCGCCGGCGGTCGTGTATCGCATCCTGCGGCTCGCCGAGGAATGCGATTTTCACGTGGTGGAGGACGATTTCTCCGCGGATTTGGTCGCCGAGACCGCGCAGAGCGTGGCGAGCCTCGATCAGCTCCGCCGCGTCATCTATATCGGCAGCTTCTCGAAGAGCATTTCGCCGACCCTGCGCGTCGGGTTCCTCGCCGGCAACGACGAGGTGGTGGAGCGCGTCCTCTACCACAAGATGGCGGGCGGCCTAACCAGCTCCGAGCTCACCGAGCAAGTCGCGCACGCCATCCTTGTCGAGGGTCACCACAGACTGCATCTCGCGCGCCTCTGCGAACGGCTGACGTTGGCGCAGGAAACTGTCTGCAAGGGGCTTGCCTCAGCCGGACTCACGATCTTCCATCGGCCGACGGGCGGCATGTTTGTCTGGGCGGGGTTTGGTCTCCGCACCGATGTCGTGGAGGTGGCGAAGCAGGCGGCCGCCAAAGGGATCATGCTGGCGCCAGGCTACTTGTTCCGGCCCGACCAGCAGCCAACGCCCTGGCTCCGCTTCAACGTGGCCCAGGCCGACGATCCGCGCCTCTATCGATTTCTCGACGAAGTTAGTTCACGCCATGCCGAAGCGTAGAGCGTGTCCCGCGCGACCGATTGCCGCGATGCCCCATCGGGGCGCACCTCCGGCCGCGGCTGGTGCGGATTATGCAGCGGAGAGACAGGAAACGGCGTCTCATTTTGCTCTCTCGATGGGCGTTGGAGCGGTCGGACGTTACGGCATTCCCGTTCGACGGGTCGCCGTCTCCAAGCCGACCTGCTCGCTCTGTCGCTTGATGATCTCGATCATGTACCGGCGAGGCCTTGCTCCGCTTTGCCCGGAATATGCTCCGCTGCAAAGGATTCGCCTTGAACGTTCAGCTCCAATCGATCGATTTAGCCGCCGCCGTGGAGACCAACTGGACCTCTCAGTTGGAATGGCTCAAGATCCTAGTTGGCTTTCCCAGTCTGCGCGGGCGCGAAGGTCCGTGTCAGGATTGGCTGGCGCGGGAGTTTGCGGCGCGTGGCTGGGCGGTCGACCGTTATGCGCTGGCCGATGTCGCGATGAACCACCTGCCCGGCTATTCGCCGGTGATGGACACGGATTACTCGAATGCGGTGCAGGTGGTGGCTGCGCTGCGCAGCCCCGATGTGGGCGGCCGCAGCCTGATCCTGCAAGGGCATGTCGACGTGGTGCCAGTCGGACCCGCCGAGATGTGGACCGAACCTCCCTTCGGGGCGGTCGTCAAGGAAGGCCGCATGTACGGGCGCGGCGCCCATGACATGAAGGGCGGCGTGAGCGCCATGATTTTCGCGCTCGACGCGCTCCGCACAGCCGGTTACGCGCCCGCCGCCGACGTCTATGTGCAAACCGTCACCGAAGAAGAAAGCACAGGCAACGGCGCCCTTTCGACCCTTGCTCGCGGCTACCGCGCCGACGCCTGTCTTATACCCGAGCCGACCGGCGGCGCCGTCCTCCGCGGCACCCTGGGGGTCATGTGGTTCCGCCTCCAGATCTCGGGCCAGCCGGTGCACGTATCCCAGACCGAGACAGGCACCAACGCAATTCTTTCAGCCTTCGGCCTGATTCAGGCCATACAGGCCTATGCGCTCGAACTGAACGAACGGGTCAAGACTCACCCTTGGTTCAAGCGCGTCAAGAACCCGATAAAGTTCAATCCCGGCAAGATCCGGGGCGGCGATTGGGCGAGCTCGACGCCAGCCTGGTGCGAGGTCGATTGCCGCATCGCAGTGCTGCCGGGTATGTCCCTTGCGGAGTTTCGCGACGAGCTCGCCGGCGTCATAGCGAAAGCGGCCAAAGCCGACGCTTTCCTGGCTGATAATCCACCCAAAATCGTCTGGAATGGATTCCAGGCCGACGACTATGTGCTCGAGCCTGGGTCGGCCTTCGAAGAAACGATCCGCGCAGCCCATCGCGCGGTCGCCAGGTCCGAGCCGCAGGAATCGATCCTCCCGGCAGTAACCGACGGCCGCTTCTATGGCCGCTACTACGACATCCCCAGCCTTTCCTATGGGCCGGGCGGCGCGGGATCCCATGGTTTCGACGAATATCTTGACCTTGCAACTCTCAAGCGGACGACGGTCGTCATCGCGACGTTCATCGCCAATTGGTGCGGCCTGCGCGCCATCCCGCACAGATGAGCGGTCCGCCAGCCACTCACCTAACGCCTAGCGGGCTGCGGGCGGCCTCGCCCGCAGCCCGCTAGCGCGTTAGCAGAACTGATCGCGCCGTGGGAGCTTGACGGGCCGGTCAACCGCGACGTTTGCAAGACCTAGGTCGAGAAGGTTTTGGTTCTCGAACTCGGGCTCGGCGAAGTCTACCGAACAACCGGGCGTCGGTCCCGCCGAAGCGCGTTCATCACGGCGTCATCGACATTGAGGTGCCCGCGAACAAGATCCGGCGGCGTCAGCGCCATCCAGTTGTTGAGGGATACGTCCGTATATTTTGGCTTGTTGAAGACGTTGAGGCAACGCATCGTCGTCGCGCCGATGTTCTCGATATAATGTCCCATCGTCCTTGGCACATATCCGACGTCGCCTTCGCGGAAGTTGAACGTGCGCGCTTTGGAGGTGGCGTTGAAGACCGTCATCCGCGCTTCGCCCTCGAGATAATATTGCCACTCATCGGCATCGGGGTGCCAGTGAAGCTCCCGCATTGCGCCGGGTTCGAGTTCGATAATCAACGCGGACATCGAGGTTTCAGGGAAATTGGTCGCGTCGATGACCTTGGTCGAGCCGCCGTCATATTTCGCCGCTGGGTGTTCCGATGCATGCCAGGTGAAGGGGAGCGGCGGCGGGCTGTCAGGAAGCTGCTTGCGCACGACATCAAGCGCGCCAGGCACGGGCATGCGAAAGATATACTTCTCCGACTTCGGAATGTTCGCGAAGTGCTTCTCCGCCACCCCGAAATTCTTGGCGACGACGCTCGGCGGCATATGCGCCATAAACTCCGTGATGAGCAGCGTCTCGTTTTCCGAGAAATTGCCGTCGTCAAAGACCAGCAGAAACTCGCAGCCGCCTTCAAGGCCCTGGATGGAGTGTGGAATGCCGGCAGGGACCAGCCAGACATCGCCGGGCTTCAGATCGTCAATGAACACGTTGCGGTCCGCATCGACAACCGTAAAGCGCACGTTGCCCTGTAAGATGTAGGCCCATTCGGCTTCCTTGTGCCAATGGAGTTCACGCACCACGCCAGAATCCAGCCGCATGTTCACGCCCGCCATGGATTTCGCCGCAGGCAATTCACGCACTGTAACCTCGCGCGCCCATCCGCCTTCCTCAAGGCGATTGTGCGCCATGCCGAACGAAAACTTCAGGTTCGGCAGTGACCCATTATCTGTCTCGGGTGATATCAGAACATCCGGATTCTGACGATCGAGCTCGACGTTCCGCGGACCAGGATCGGTGGCTCCTTTATTTCCGCGAATCGGCTGCACGGGACTCTCACTGGACATGGCCGCACCTTTCAAAGCAATCATCGTTGATGACGAAATGTTGTTCTTGGTCTATCGCGAAACGCAAGGAAATGCCAGCCGCGCCCGAAGGCTTGGCGCAACTTTGGCAGAATTTTTTCAAACGCCTTCTGATGCGCGTTCGGCAGCGGGGACATCGTTCGCAGACCACGCCGTCATCAGTGAGCGCAATGTGAATCCTGTAACGGAAAGCGACCGCGGCGTTGCGCAGGAAGGCTAGTGGCGACGATCGGCGTCGCCGCATGGATTTCGGTTCATATCCTTAGGGCCCAGACCCATAAAATGGTTGGCGTGACAGGCGGATTGTGATTCACAGCTTCCGAAAGGAAGCGACTATGAATCGGGATCAATTCTGGCTGACGGACGCGCAGTTCGCGAAGATCGCGCCGCATCTTCCCACGGACACGCGCGGCAAGGCGGGCGTCGATGATCGCCGGGTGGTCAGCGGGATCATTCATGTGCTGAAATCTGGCGGACGCTGGATTGACGCGCCGCTGGAGTACGGGCCAAAGAAGACTCTCTACAATCGCTACGTTCGCTGGGCTGCTAAGGGCGTTTGGATCGATCTGTTCCACGCGCTTGCGCAAGCAGGCGGGCCGCCGGCGCAGGTCCTCATCGACTCCTCGGCGGTCAAGGCGCATCGCTCGGCCAGTGGCGGCAAAGGGGGGAGAAGAATCAGGCCATCGGCCGTTCGCGCGGCGGGCGCACAACCAAAATCCACGCATTGACCGATGCGGACTGCCGCCCGCTGTCTTTCATGCTCACCGGCGGCCAAATCGCCGATTGCTCGGCGGGCGCGGAGCTTATCGCGCGACTTCCTCCTTGCGAAATCCTCCATGGCGACAAGGGCTACGACGCAAATGCGATCCGTCGGCAGGTCGAGGAGCGCGGAGCTATGCCGAATATCCCGCCCAAGGCCAATCGCAGGTGGAAGAACTGCTTCTCGCCCTTCCTCTATCGAAACCGCAACGCCATCGAACGCATGTTCTGCCGCCTGAAAGACTTCAGGCGCGTGGCTACCCGCTACGACCGAAACGCCATAAACTTCCTCGCCACAGTCTGCATCGCCGCTACCGTTTGCTACTGGTTGTGAGTCTGGACCCTAATATGCCAAACAAATGTGAAGTTGTTGTCGCCGCCCAGAACGAATTGGTAGAATAAGCTGATCGGACCGCCCGGGTTTCCCGGCGCTACCGAACCCTGTCGTCGTCAGATTTTCTTGACCTGGGTGTTGCCGGCGACATCGTTTTGCGAACGGGCGGACAGCCAACCCAAATCGCGAATTGGTTTGCGCTTGACGAAAGCCGTCTGTGGTTTTGTGGTTTTTGACTTAATATGCCTCAGGGGATGCCTCGGCTCGTAACGCGCCGGGCCGGCCCTTCCTTGCCCCTTTTGGGATGAACAAACAAGCAGCAGAATGCATCATAAGCGCCTACGGCGCCCGCATTTTTTGCTAAAGCTTCCCTCTTTCATTGGCTGGGCACATCCGCAGAGGGCTTGGCATGAGGGTTGCTGTGGTATGTGCTACTGATCCGCTAGATCCCGCATAAAGCCACATGCTGGTTCGGACGATTAAGAGGCTGGCGAAATGACACTTATCAATCGACGAGCACTGATGACTCGCGCGGGCGCGTTCGGAGCGAGCGCGATGGTGCTGGATCCGACCTTCCTCTGCTCTTTAGCGATCGCGCAGACGAGCAAGCCCGTTGTTTTCCTGTCCGCTGAGAACATCACCGGCAACTGGGACCCGACCGCGCATACGACGCTCTCGCAGAAGAATGTCGAGGGCTTCGTCATGGGATTCCTGACCCGTACGCCGATGCGGCTCGATGCGCCCGACAAGACGAATTACGAACTGGCGACCAGCCTCAAGCTGTTGGACGAGCATCGCTTGGAGATCAAGCTGCGCAATGACGTCAAATTCCATGATGGCAAGCCGTTCAAGGCCGAAGACGTCAAGGCGACGATCGAATATGGCGCGCTGCCCGATCGTCCGGCGCAATGGTATCCTGGCCCGACGTCTGGGCTGACCATTACCACTCCAGATGATTATTCCGTCATAATCGATACAACTAAAGGCGGCTATCCCGCAGATCTCTTCATCTTCCTCGCTTCGTTCCTGCCGATCATGTCAGCGACCGATGTCGCGGCCGGCCCGTCCGGCCCCTTGACGCAAAGGCTAAACGGAACCGGTCCTTTCCGCTTCGATGGCCAAAAGGGCAACTCGACGATTCTCAAGGCAAACGCCGCCTATTTCCAAGGCGCCCCGAAGATCTCCGAGATTCATTTCAACTTCGTCGGCGACGCAACGACCCGCATGCTCTCACTGCTGAACGGCGAGGCTTCGATCGTCGAGCGGTTGGAGCCCGAACAGGTCGAGACTCTGACCAAGAATTCGAAGATCAAGACGAGCGCCATCGTCTCCGTCGAAAACAAGTATCTGTGGTTTCGTTGCTCAAAGCCGCCGTTCAACGATCCGCTCATCAGAATGGCGGCATGCAACGCGATCGATCGCTCGGCGGTGCTTGAGCTCCTCGGTTCGGCGGGTTACGCCTCTTCAAACTTCTTCTCGCCAGTGAAGTTCGGCTATGTCGATCTCCCGAACTATCCGAAATTTGATCCAGCTGCGTGCCAGGCGCTTCTGGCGAAAGCCGGCTTCCCCAAGGGCAAGGGGCTGCCGCCGCTGGAATACATAACCTCGGTCGGTTTCTATCCGAAAACAAAGGAATATGGCGAAGTCATCACCGGCATGTTGCAGGAGCAGGGATTCCCGGTCACCTTGACCGTGCTCGAGCCGGCGGCTTGGAACGAACGTCTCTATGATCGGCCTGGCGGAGGCCCTGGTCACATGATCGATTGCGGCTGGTCGACGGGGTCGCCAGAGCCGGATCTCGTGCTCCGCACGCATTTCTATTCAACCTCGAAGCGCATCTGCGGGATCAGCGACCCGGAGATCGACGCCGTGTTGGACAAGGAGCGGAATGCGCCGACGCTCGAAATTCGGAAGAATGTTTTGCAGACCGAAACGATGCCGCTTTTGGCGCAGAAAGTCCCGGCTCTATCGCTCTTCACCTCGGTCATGATCCACGCGATGCAGAAGGATCTCGACGGCCTGTTCATCTATCCCGATGGATCGATAGATGCGTCCAAGGCCGTCTACGCCTGATGCTTCCGACCGGCGGGACTGCTCCTGGAGGCGCGTTTTGGAGATCCTAAGCTTTCTTGCGCGACGAATCACCCAAGGCCTCGTCATCGTCTTTCTGGTGTCGGCGCTGATCTTCACGTTGCTGCGAGTGGTCCCTGGCGACCCGGTCCGCCTTATGGCGGGCGGGATGGCGCCGGAAGCTTTGATCAACGAAATCGCCACAAAGATGGGACTTCGCGACCCGATTCCGGTCCAGTTCATGCGCTACATGGGCCATGTCGCGCGGGGCGATCTCGGCGAGTCCTTCGTGCGGCCGGCCAACGGGGCCTCCACCGGCGGTTCGAGCTTCGACGATTCAACGCGCGGCGAGCGGGCGAAGGTCCTCGATCTCATCGGCGAAACCCTGCCGATGACGCTGCAATTGGCGGCGGTCGCGGTCGCGATGGCGCTTTGCATTTCAGCGCTCATCGGCATTCCGGGCGGCTTGGCCCCTGGCCGCTGGCCGGACCGGCTCGCGTTCTACCTGTCGTCGATTTTCATATCCCTGCCCAATTTTTGGCTGGGCATCGTTCTGACGCTGCTGTTGTCGGTTAAGCTAGGCTGGCTGCCGGCCATCGGATACGGCGGTTTTGCCTATACTCTGCTGCCAGCGCTTGTCCTCGCGGTTGAACTGTCGCCGGTGCTCATCCGCACCCTAACCGGGTCGCTTACCTCAATCATGCAGGAGCCATTCATCGCCGTCGGCGCCGTGCGGGGCCTCAGCCGCCGGCGCATTATTGCGAACCATGCATTGCGCAACGCCTCGGTGCCGCTCCTGAACTTGCTCGGCGTCCAATTCAGTGGGCTGCTCGGCGGCGTGCTCATCGTGGAATACATCTTCGACTACCCAGGTCTCGGGCTGCTGACGATCAATGCAGTGTTGCAGCGCGATTTTCCATTGATCCAAGGCATCGCCATCGTCACAAGCGCTATCTTCGTCTTCATCAACATCGCCGTCGATCTCGCCGCAACGATGATCGACCCGAGACTCGAATACTGATGAGCGCCGTCGACGCCATAGGCCTCGCCGAGCCGGTCAAGCGCGCCGGAGGCTCCGTAGCGCGGCGGATCTGGCGGCTCGCCATCGCATCCACGGAGTTCCGCATTGGGCTTGCGGTCTTCCTGATGCTCGCTATCGCCACGGCGATCTATCCCGAACTCAGCGGCATCGATCCGACGCACATGGACGTGAAGGCGCGTTTGCTCGGCCCGATGTTCCTGGGGCCGCATTGGAGCGTCGCGCACCCGCTTGGCACGGATCAGATCGGCCGCGATATGCTGGTGCGCTGCCTTATCGGGCTGCGCTATTCGTTCTTGATCGGCGTCGCGACTGTTATTTTGATGCTCTTCATCGGATGCGCCCTCGGCCTGTTCGCCGGTTATTATGGCGGCATCATCGATACCCTGATCATGCGTCTGACTGACGCGCAGCTGTCGATCCCGATGATCATTCTCGCGATCGCGGTTCTGGGCGTTTCGCGACCGACCATCCCCGCGATTATCCTCGTCCTTGGCCTCTCAAGTTGGCCAGTTTATGCACGGGTGATGCGGAGCGTTGTGATGAACGAGCGGGGCCGCGAATATGTCCGCGCCGCACAGATCATGGGCGCGTCGGATTGGCGCATCATGGTCGGCCTTATCGCGCCGCTGGTGCTGCCGCCGATCATTTTCGTGTCTGTCCTCGACATCGCCCGGATGATGATCTTCGAATCGATCCTCGGCTTCATCGGCCTTGGCGTGCAGCCGCCGACGCCGACGTTCGGCAACATTATAGCCGATGGCCGCAAGTATCTCTTGGATGCTTGGTGGATCGCCACGGTGCCCGGCATTTTTCTGTGCCTGAACTTGACAAGCATCAATCTTATGGGCGCCTCGCTTGAACGCGCGCGTCATCGGATCTTTGGGGGACTGGCATGAGCTCCTTGGAGCCGATCCTGCGCGTCCGCAACCTTTCCGCCGGCATAGCGGGCGCAGAATGCTCGATCATCGCCGACGTCAGCTTCGACCTCGCGCCGCGCGAGATACTCGGCATCATCGGGGCGACCGGGTCCGGTAAGACGGTGTTGTCCCGAGCGATCGTCAATTGGCTCGAGCCGCCGCTCGTTGCGACAGGCGGATCAGTGTCCTTCAAGGGCCAGGACATATTGCATCTGCCAGGCCGCGCGATGCGCGGGCTGCGGCGGGAGATCGCATATGTTGGCGCCAATCCCATGGGCGCGCTCGATCCAACGCTGGCGGTAGGGCCTCAGATCGTGGAGAAGCTCCATGCGGTCGCGCCCGAGGTCGGCCGCGATGAGGCGAAGCGACGGGTCATCGAGCTTCTTGACGCCGTGCGGATTCCATCGGCGCGGACGCGCTTTCACGACTTTCCTTCGCAGTTCAGCGGAGGAATGATGCAGCGCGCGCTTATCGTTGACGCTCTTGTCTCGAACCCAGCCTTTCTCGTCGCGGATAATGTCACGCAGCCGCTCGATGTCACCGTGGCCGCTCAGGTGCTGCGGCTGCTGCGCGAACTGACCGAGCGGTTTGAAACGGCGATTGTTTTCGTCTCATCATCGCTTCCGATCGTCTGCGATGCCGCCAACATGATCCTCGTTCTCGACGAGGGGAGGGTGGTTGAGCAGAAATCGAGAGATGCGCTGATCGCTCATCCCTCGCACCCCTATACCGTCGATCTGCTCGCTCGAACGCCGAAGATCTGGAGCGGCACGTCGACGCCGACGCGCCCGCAGGCAATTGGAGAGCCTGTGCTCAGCGTCCGCGGCGCTTCGCGCAGCTATCATCTGCGGCGGCGCGGCAGTTTTGCCGGCAAGAGTGAAGTTCGCGCAGTGCGCAACGTAAACTTCGATGTCTATGCCGGCGAAAACTTTGGCATCGTCGGCGAGTCCGGTTGCGGTAAATCCAGTCTCATGCGGCTGCTCAGCCGCCTGGAGCGCCCTGACAGCGGCCAGATCCTGTGCGGCGGCGTCGATATGGCGACGTTATCTGGTCGCGAGCTTCTGGCCTTTCGGCGCAAGGTGCAATTGGTGCTTCAGGACCCATTCGGGTCGCTCCCGCCGCGCACGGCGATCGGAGCGATGATCGAGGCGCCGTTGCGGGTTCATGGCGAGCGGGACGGCAAGGTCCGCCGTGAGCGCGTTCTCGCCATGATGCGGGAAGTCGGGCTCTCGCCAAACCTGTACGATCAGCTGCCGCTTGGCCTCAGCGCAGGCCAGCGTCAGCGGATCAACGTCGCGCGCGCGATGATTCTCGAACCGCATATTCTGATCATGGATGAGACGCTGTCGGCCCTAGACCAGTCGGAGCAATTGAAGCTGCTCGACCTGTTCGAGAGGCTACAGGCCAAGCACCGGCTGACCTACATTTTTATCTCGCACGATATGGCCCTGGTGCGGCGGACTTGCGACCGCGTAGCCGTGATGTACTTGGGCGAGGTTGTCGAGGTCAGCCGCAACGAGCGTCTGTTTTTCGATCCCGGTCACCCCTATAGCCGCGCGCTTCTCAGCGCCATACCGACCTTGGAGGAGCGGCGCTACCGAGCCGAAGATTGCCTGCTCGATGGCGAACCGCCGAACCCAATTGATCTGCCCATCGGCTGCGGCTTCGCCGGTCGTTGCCCCAATGCCTACGATCGTTGCCGGGCTGAGAGCCCTAATCTTCTGGCGCGCGGCGACCACGATCTTGCGGCCTGCTTCCTGGTTGAGACGAAATGGGCGCCGGCGCTGGAGGAGGCGCACCCATGATGCCCGGCGCCGCCGCCCCCCAAATTTGCCTTGATTCCAGCCCGGTTACGCTGCATGCGAGAGCGTTGGCGAAGCGCCCGCCCCGCCCGATGAGAATCCTGGCTATGCCCCTTCCCGATCTGAGGCTCAATGTGATCCTCACGGAACTCGCAAAAAATGGTCGCGTCTTCGTAAAGGACCTTGCCGGTCAGCTCAAGGTTAGCCGCGAGACCATCCGCCGCGACCTCAAACAGCTGGAGCTCGATGGCCGCCTCCGCTGCGCATATGGGGGCGCCGTCCAATTGTCTGCTGGCGGCGACCAGCCCGTCGTCCTTCGCATGCGCGTCAATGCGCGTGAGAAGGCGAGGATAGCAGTGCAGGCAGCGAAACTCGTCAAAGACGATACGACCATCTTTATCGACGCAGGTACGACGACGCTTGCCTTTGCGCGCCACCTTCTCCAGCGCCGTCGCGTCCACATCTTCACGAATTCTCTTGATATCGCACAACTTTTTGCAACCGATTCAGATGGCGACGTGACGTTGATCGGGGGGCGCCTGCGCGCTGACTACCGAGCGCTCCTGGGTCCGTTGACAATCGAGGCGATCGACAATCACGTTTTCGATGCGGTCTTCATCAGCGTCGCCACCGTCGATTACACCCACGGTTTCATGGACTTCGGCCAGGAGGAGGCTTCGCTTCGGCGGGCGCTCGCAAAACACACGAAGGATGTCGTGATGTTGGCGGACAGCGCAAAGTTCGGCCGGACCGCCTCTATCCGTACGCTCGACCTTCGTCAGGTACAGCGCCTAGTGACCGATGCAAAATTGCCTGCGGATTTCGCCGCTAGGCTTAAAGAAGCTGGAGTAGAAATTTTATATGCTTAAAACACCAACGATCGCCGAGACGCCTGTCGTCGATGCGGGCGAATTGCATGCCATGATGGAAGAAGTCTCGACCTTTGGCGGCGGCGCTGACGGCGCCATGACGCGCCTGACGCTCTCTTCCGAGGACCGGGCTGCACGGGACTGGTTCGCGGCTTTCATAGCCCATGAAGGCATGAAGCTTGAGATCGACGGCATCGGAAATATGTTCGGGATCCTTGACTGGGCCGGGCAGGATGCGCCCTCGGTGATGACCGGATCACATCTCGACAGCCAGCCCAATGGGGGACGGTTCGACGGAGCCTACGGCGTCGTAGCGGCCTGCGCATCGGTGCGGGCGCTGAAGCGGCATATCAAAAAGACGGGCGCGACGCCCAAGGCGAATATCGTCATCGTCAATTGGACCAACGAAGAAGGGGCGCGGTTCCAACCAAGCCTTCTCGGGAGTGGGGTCTATGCCGGCGAGATCGATCTCAACTTCGCGCTTGCCCAGAGGGACGGAAATGGAGTCAGCGTCGGCAAGGCCCTCGATCTCATTGGTTACCGCGACCAAGCGGCGCCGCCGATTCCGGACGCCTATATCGAGCTGCACATCGAAGGCGCCGACAAGCTCGAGAAGGCGGGGGTGCGCTTTGGGGCCTTTCAGCGGTTTTGGGGCGCCACAAAATATCGGCTCGCTTTCATCGGCAGGCAGTCGCACACCGGCCCGACGCCGATGGCGGACCGCCGCGACGCCCTCCTCGGCGCGGCCTACCTCATCGCCGATTTGAAGGCGATCGCAGACAACGCTGGCGTCGAGCTCCATACGTCTGTCGGCCGGCTCGAGGTTTACCCTAACTCTCCAAACGTCGTGGCGGGCGAAGCCGTGTGCTTTATTGAGCTGCGCTCAGGCTCTCCGGAAATCCTGGCCAGCGCAGAGGCTGACCTGAACGCCGCGATCGAACGCTCGTCGGCCAAGGCCGGCGTCAGTTTCGAGATTCGCAGCGTCGATCGCCGACGCGCCGGGCCGATGGATCCTCGCCTGGTGGGTCTTGCGCAGGAGATCGCGGGGAACCTCGGTGAGAAGACGCTTTTGCTCGACACTATCGGCGGCCACGATGCCGTCAGCATGGCTGCTGTTTGTCCCTCGATCGTCATCGCGGTGCCGAGCGTCGGCGGCGTGATGCATCATCCGGCCGAGTTCACAAGCGAAGCGGATCGCGAACTTGGGGTCAGTATCCTCACCGGGATGCTCTGGCGCTTTTGCGCGGAGGGCGACATCCTGGAGAAGGAGCCGCGCTGATGGATGGCGTCCAGTGACCGCGCTCGGAGAGGCGACGTCGGCGACCGAGCGCGCCGCCGAGAAGGTCATCGCAGCGATTCCGGCATGGGCTAACGCGACGATCGCCTACCGAACCGCGACTGTGCCGGTTATATCGACCATGCACCGCTCTGTGGACTCGGATGGATTCGCCGTCGACGTCGATGGCGCGCCGTTCTTCCTGAAGATCACGCACCCCGAGGCGCGGCCTTGGATCGACATGGCCTGCGTCTTCGAGGCCGCGTCGAGCGCCACAGCCGCCGGCGTTGCTCCCGCGCCGCGCTACTATCTGCCCGACTTGCACGCGATCGTCTTTGAAAGGCTGGACGAATCTTGGCGAACAGCGATGATGAGCGATCTTCAGAACCCCGACATCATTGCCGCGATCTTGACCGCCAAGAAGCGCATTCACATCGGCGCTCGATTCAAGCGTGACTGGTCGATCTTCGACGGCATAACCGCCGTGAAGGCGAAGCTGGCCGGCAGCGGGGCCGAACTCGACTCGGATATCTGGTGGCTGTGCGACGCGGTTGCCGACATCGAGGCCGCTTTCCGAGCTGCAGGGACGGATAGCGTACCCTGCCACGCCGACGGCCTTGCCTCCAACATCATGATCGGACCCGGCAATGCTATACGCCTCGTCGACTTCGATAACTCCTGCAACACCGATCCGCTCTACGAGCTCGGAAGTCTCCTTAACGAGGCTTTTGCTTTTGCGGAGCAGATGCGCCCGGTGATCGAGCGCTACGAGGGATCCGTTCGGGAGGTCACTCTCAATCGATGTCGGCTCTATGGAATCGCCGACGACCTCTACTGGGGTCTTTGGGCGAGCTTGATGAACGTGACCTCGGAACGCCGCGGAATCGAATTCTTAAAATACGCGAAGTGGCGCCTGCTGCGGTGTCGAATGGCGGTTCGCGACTATGATTTCGAACGTATGCTGAGGACCATATGATGACGAATCGCGATGCCGCAAGCCTGGAGGCCGGGAGAGCGTTCGGGACCGCAGAGTCCGATGACGAGCGAGAGCTAGAGGCCGCTCTCGCCGAAATCACGCCATGGCGTGGACGGATTCTCGGCTATAGCCCGGTCCTTGGCGGCATCAGCAACACTAATTGGCGAATTGTTGTGGCCGGAGAGCAAGGAGCTTTCTTTCTCAAGATGCCTGGTCGCGGCACGGAAATGTTCATCGACAGGGGCGCGGCGTTTGACGCCAGTCGACGCGCGCAGGCAATCGGCATCGGTCCCCGTATCTACGAGTATCTCGCCCATCGCGGGATCGAGATTACCGATTTCATCACGGGTCGACGGCCTTGTTCCAATGCCGATTTCGGCGATCCTGATATTCGCGCCTCCGCCGTCGCAACCTACCGCGTCTTCAATGATTCCGGTCTGCTGCCGCTGACCAAGACGGTATTTGATATGATTGATGAGCACGTCGACCAGGCGCAAAGCCTTGGGGGCGCTTCGCCGCCTGATGCGGCGTGGCTCTTCAAGCAATATCGCCTGGCGCGCGCCGCCCTCGAGGCGTCGGGCATTGACATGGTTCCTTGCTTCAACGATCCGATGCCCGGCAACTTCATGCTGGGCGTCGACAAATCCATCATGCTGATCGATTACGAATACAGCTCGAACAATGACCGCTGCTACGATCTCGGCGTCTGGTGCGGCGAGATGTTTTTTTCCGAAGACATTGAAGCGGAAATCATCGAGGCCTATTTCGGTAGGTTCGATCCGGCGATGAAGGCGCGGCTCGTCGTTCACAAGGCGCTCGCCGACATCAAGTGGTCGACCTGGGCCATGGTCCAAAGCAAAATTTCGACGCTGGACTTCGACTTTTTCAAGTACGGCGCGTGGAAACACATGCGCGCCCGCTCGGTCATGCGCGACCCACGCTGGGTCGACTATTTGCGACAGGTTTAACGATGACAGAACCGTCTCCAATGGCCTTCGATCCGCTCGATTGGCGTGAGGCCGTCGCCTTCGCCCAGGAGCTAGCGGACGCCGCGCGTCCGATAGCGATGGCTCATTTTCGTGGAACATTCGAGAAGTCGATAAAAGCGGATGGCTCGCCCGTGACGATCGCCGACCGCGATATCGAGCAGGAGCTGCGCGCTCGCATCCTAGCCCGCTATCCCGAGCATGGCATATATGGCGAGGAATTCGGCGCCAAAGTTCGGCCGCATACCTGGGTTGTCGACCCGATCGATGGCACGAAGAGCTTTATAACCGGCATGCCGCTATTCGGCACGCTGATCGCATTGGTCGAAGACGATAAATCCGTTGTTGGCGTCATCGACCTGCCGGCGATGAACGAGCGCTGGGTGGGGACGCCGGACGGTGCGTGGTTGAATGGGTTGCCGGCTCTGGTCAGCGGCTGCGCGACGCTCTCCGAGGCGCGTCTTTACACCACCTCGCCGGACAGCTTCTCCAGCGGGGGGCTCATGGCCTACGAGCGGCTGAGTAAGGGCGTCGCGCTGCGGCGTTTCGGCGGCGATTGCTATACTTATGGCCTCCTAGCCTCGGGGCACTGTGATCTCGTCGTCGAAGGAGGTTTGAAGCCGTACGACTACATGGCGTTAGTCGCTGTCGTTGAGGGGGCAGGAGGCGTGATGTCGGACTGGGCAGGTCAGCCGCTCGACCTCCTTTCTGACGGTCGGGTTATCGCTGCCGCGACGCCAGAGCTCCATAGCCAGGCGCTGGCGCTGTTGACGAAACCTTGAAAAGGCCAGGTTCTTCGTGGCACGCCTCCACTGCCGCGCCGAAGCCGGCATAACCGCGAAGCTACCGGTGCACCGTAGGTAAGCGTACCAAAACCAAACATGCGACGGAACGTGACCGCGCTCGAAAAGCTGATATGGCGAGCGTTGTCAGAAAGAGCGACAGCCATAACGGTGGCCCACAGATTGGCCGCCGAGCACCCCGCAATTCGGATCCGCTCGACGAGCAGAACTTCGTCGTGAGCATCATCAATATGCTGGAGCAAAGCCCCGAGTGGAGCAGCGCGGCGGTGATCATCGCCTACGACGACTCGGATGGCTGGTACGACCACGAAAATCACCTCGTCAATCCGTCAGCCAGCGCTCAGGACGCGTTCCTTGGAGCGCAGATGTGTGGTCCCTTGGGAACTTCCGTCGCTCCCGGCGCGCCACCGGTCAATGCGCTGCCCGGCGTCAACGGGAAGCCCGTCAACGGCCGCTGCGGCGACGGCGCGCGTCAGCCTCTGCTGGTCATTTCCCCCTTCGCGAAACCGAATTTCGTCGATCATACATCGACGGACCAAGCATCGATCCTTCGCTTTATCGAAAACAACTGGCTCGGAGGCGTCCAGATTGATGCGGGGTCGTACGACACGATCGCCGGATCGGTAAACAATATGTTCAACTTCAATCAAAGCCCGAATCCGAAGTTGACCCTCGATCCCAATCTCGGCGCGAGAGAATCTAACTGAGCGTCGCCGTCCTTAAATATGAGACCTCGTCCAATTGACGATCATTTCCAATGACGCGCTTCCGCGAAGGCGCATCGATTTTCAAACGGGCCTCGTATATGCGGCTGTCCCTGGCTGGCCATGCCGCCGCTGACGGCGAACTCTCGGTCGTCGGCGCGCCCTCTGCGGCAATAAAGCGCGGCTCAGTAACCTCGATTGTTTTATTTTGCCTTGGCCGACGCTCTTTCCACACCCCGACATCCTTGACCGAGGCCTTGGCGGCCTGAAATTAGCTCAGCGCCTCAAGCGCGACCTGGTAAAAGTCTTATTTGGCGTTTAGGGGTTCTTTCCTGGACGAAAGACAAGGAGATGTCGAAATGAAGACGACAACATTGAAGCTGGCGCACATCGCTGTAGGCGCGGCGGCTTTCGCAACGGCTTTCATTCTACCGGCTGCCGCCAAGGATCGTTATAACGAGGCCCACTGGCATAGGACGCACCGCCACCATCATCTAGCCGCCGAGCGTCCTCTTACAGTTACGAAGCGATTGTATCGCGAGCCGGTCGTCGCCGCTTCAGATCCTTTCCACGGGCCGGCCGCGATCTTCACCGCTCCAATCGCGATTGCCGCGACCATAGTCAGCTTACCTTTCCGAGCGGCGGGGGCAGTGTTTCCGGCTTATGGAAATCCGGCAAGCAATCCGCTGGTCCTGATAGGCGCTCCGATACACGTCGTGGGACAGGTCGCACAATTCCCATTCTATGTCGCCGGCAGCGCATTCGGCGCGGCTCCAAACGCGTTCTAGTCCATTTTCGATGTGAACGATTCCGCTCTAAGGCGGACGGCGAAGCTTGTCGGGGCAGGTGATGCCCCGAAGGGTTTCCATTTTAGCTTGTGCTTTTCCACGCCGCCGAGCGCCGTTCGGCCCTGATGTTCAACATAGCGCCTCGCAAAGCGAGACCCGCTCTGATGATCAATCTAAGCTGGCATGGATGCTCCGCGCCAAGCTGCGGACAGATCAATCGCTTCGGAGCAAAGACCCGCTGGCGCCTATGTGAGACGACCGTGTGAGACGGAACCAAAAATATGGTTGGCGTCTTCGTCGAGTTTGAAACAAACTCCCGGAAGGAACGCTAGCTCGGGAGCACGCCACCCGCTTGCGCAAACTAGGCGAGAACCTGCTGCTGAGTCGCGCCCACGCCAGTCTCATGCTGACCGAAGGGCCGGCAGCGCCGGATCGAGGAAGTCGAGCTGAGGAAGCTCTGACGCCATGGCGCCGGCCGGAACAAGCGCTAGACGACCGGCCGAAAGAGCGCGTCCAGGACCACCCTGGACGCGCAGCCTCAAAGGCTCCTACTTCAGCTGACCCTTGCTCAGCACGCCATAGCTCTGCTGCGTGCTGCCGTTGATCAGCGTGATCGACGCTTGATCCGGAAGATCCGCGAAGTCCTGCGGATCCATAGAGAACACGACCGTCTTGGTATCGCCGTTCTCGCCGTAGCCGCCAACGAGCAATTCCTTGCCGCCGACGTTCAGGGTCATTAGCGAGTCCTTCACTTCAACCGGCTCCGGACTTTTGAGCTTCAGCTGAATGGTGCGGGCGCTCGTCACGAGGGCCCGTGTTCCAACCGCCGGCGCACTGCTTCCGTAGCTCAAGGACTCGACGACGCCTTGGCCTGCCCCCATGGGGTGATCCAGTTTGAATGTTAGTGCATTGTCGGCCCTGGCGCTATTGCTGGCGTGGCGGGCGAAGCTGGTCCGGATTGCGAAGCCGGCCATTGCAGGGTCTCCGGGGCTGGCGGCTTGTAGCCCAGCGATGAGTGCGGGCGCACGGTGTTGTAGTGGCGTCGCCATCGCTCAATGACGACCTTCGCCTCCTTGAGAGTGTAGAAGATTTCACCATTCAAAAGCTCGTCGCGCAGCTTCGAGTTGAAGCTCTCGCAATAGCCGTTCTCCCAGGGACTGCCCGGCATGATGTAGGCGGTCTTCGCGCCGACGGCGGCAATCCAGTCACGCAACGCCTTGGCGATGAACTCCGGGCCGTTGTCGGAACGAATGTGGATCGGAACCCCTCGCAAGATGAAGAGGTCCGAGAGAACGTCGATGACGTCCGCTGCCTTCAGCTGCCGGTTAATCCTGATCGCGATGCATTCGCGGGTAAATTCGTCGATGATATTCAGCATGCGATATTTCCTGCCATCATGAGTGCGGTCCTCGACGAAGTCATAGGACCAGACGTGGTTGGGGCATTGCGGGCGCAGCCGGACGCACGAGCCGTCATTGAGCCAGAGACGCCCGCGCTTGGGTTGTCTGGCCGGAACTTTCAGCCCCTCGCGTCGCCAGATCCGCTCGACCCGTTTGACGTTGACCTTCCAGCCTCGCTCCCACAACATCGCCGTGATGCGGCGGTAGCCATAGCGGCCGTACTGGATGGCGAGCGCCGTGATGTCGGCGATCAATGCCGCTTCGTCATCGGGCTTGGTCGGAACCTTGCGCTGCGTGGAGCGATGCTGACCGAGAACCCGGCAAGCGAACCGCTCGGAAACGCCATGTTCGGCGATCACATGCTCCACGCAGGCGCGACGACGCGCGGAGCTCAGAAGTTTCCCGAGGCAGCCTCTTTCAGGATCAGCTTCTCAAGCGTCAAATCGGACACCGCTCGACGGAGCCGCGTATTCTCCGCCTCCAGCTCCTTCAGCCGCTTCACCTGATCGCCCTTCAGGCCGCCGTATTCCGACCGCCATCGATAGTATGTAACTTCCGTCACCCCTATCGAGCGGATCGCCTCCGCGACCGGTCGCCCTTGCGCGCTAAGCACTTCGACTTGCCGTAGCTTCGCGACGATCTCTTCCGCCTTGTGTCTTTTCCTCGGCATTGCGCAGTCCTCCATCAGGCTCATAAGCCCATACTTCACGGAGGATCACTTTTCAGGGGGCAGACCACGACCTTGGCGGCGTGATACGTGACTACTGGAGCATGCACAACGGAAATTTCATACAGTGGGAGCATCGAACCGCCCGCGAATTTGGCGCGGTCATGAAGATTGCCGGCAACCAAGTTGTCTTCCAATACCAGACATCTCAGCAGTCATCCTCTGGCGAAGCCATGCCGAACGTGCCAACCGGCTAAAAGTTCCGGCTGAAAGATTTCGTCGTCGCGAAATAGCAGCAGCCCAAGCGAAGGCTCGCGCACTTGAGTCTGAGCGTCATATCGAGCCAAAGGACCTTCCTTCGGCGGTCGCAAGGAAGCAGGACAACTCATAAGGTCCTCAGTTGCCGATAGATGGCTTGTATTCTGACGCCAGCGATGTTCTCGGCGATCACAAAGTGCCTTTAAAATTTGAGGCCGAGCCGCCTGACGAAAAAGCGGAACGTAAGTGGCTGCAATCACAAATCTGGCCGTTGGCTTCTCGGCAGTTCACGGCGGTATTGACGTGCAGCCGGGTACGAGTATCGTCGAACGATGTCCGAAGATAACGCTAACCCCAGCGATCCCGCCCCTGCTGCCAAATCTGCGACTGAGCACGGCGAGGCGCAAACACGCCTGTTAAATGCTATTGACGCGAAGATCGGTGAAGTGCGAACCGACGCCATCGATCTAAGCTTCGGGGAAATCGTCAATCTCAAGCGCGATAATGAGATCCGGATCGACCCCGAGTATCAGCGGCTTTTCAGGTGGTCTGACGAACAACGGTCGCGACTGGTCGAATCGGTTCTCCTCCGACTACCAATCCCGCCGATTTTCTTCATCGAGAACGAGGACGGCCGTTACGAGCTTATCGACGGGCTCCAGCGTGTAAGCTCAATGGCTCAATTCATCGATGCTAGCGTCATAGATAAAGAGCCGTTGCAACTCGTGGGCTGCGATATTGTGCCCGAACTTAACGGCCTGACTTTCGATCAGCTTCCGCTCACTCTGCGCCTGCAACTGAAACGGTCAGCGGTTCGCGCGCTCATCATCAAACGTCAAAGTCGTGATTTTCTGCGGTACGAGATGTTCAAGCGGTTGAATACCGGTGGGTCTGAACTGAGCGAACAGGAACTCCGGAACTGCTCCGCCCGTATTTTTGGCCCGGCCGGCATCGCGTTCTACGAATTTCTGATCCGGCTTTCGGAAAAGCCGGAGTTCCAGCGCTTGACGGAAACACTCGCAGATTCTGACCAAGAGAAGCGAGGTCGTGAAGAGCTAGTCCTTCGGTTCTTCGCTGCAAATGATGGAGCCGAGTTCTATCACGGCAACGTTGCAGACTGGCTCAATGGCTACATGGATGGAGTCCTTCTAGGGGCCAAAAAATTTGATTACGACAAGCAGGAAGAGATCTTCAATCGCGTCTTCACAGCGATCGAAAGGGTCTCGGGGGAAGGCGCTTTCTGCAAGTTCAAGAATGACAAGGCCATAGGAGGTTTAGCGCCTGCATACTACGAAGCGATGGTCTGCTCCTTTGCGCACACGTTAGACCACATCGAAGCAGGAGATTCGCAACGAATCAATGCTGTCATTATAGAGGCGAGACAGTCCACCGGTTTCAAGCAGAACGTGGGTACTGGTGCGAATAAGCGGTCAAAGCTGTTTGGTCGCATCCAGGTACTAGGGCCCAGACCCATAAAATGGTTGGCGTGACAGGCGGATTGTGATTCACAGCTTCCGAAAGGAAGCGACTATGAATCGGGATCAATTCTGGCTGACGGACGCGCAGTTCGCGAAGATCGCGCCGCATCTTCCCACGGACACGCGCGGCAAGGCGGGCGTCGATGATCGCCGGGTGGTCAGCGGGATCATTCATGTGCTGAAATCTGGCGGACGCTGGATTGACGCGCCGCTGGAGTACGGGCCAAAGAAGACTCTCTACAATCGCTACGTTCGCTGGGCTGCTAAGGGCGTTTGGATCGATCTGTTCCACGCGCTTGCGCAAGCAGGCGGGCCGCCGGCGCAGGTCCTCATCGACTCCTCGGCGGTCAAGGCGCATCGCTCGGCCAGTGGCGGCAAAGGGGGGAGAAGAATCAGGCCATCGGCCGTTCGCGCGGCGGGCGCGGAGCTTATCGCGCGACTTCCTCCTTGCGAAATCCTCCATGGCGACAAGGGCTACGACGCAAATGCGATCCGTCGGCAGGTCGAGGAGCGCGGAGCTAATATCCCGCCCAAGGCCAATCGCAGGTGGAAGAACTGCTTCTCGCCCTTCCTCTATCGAAACCGCAACGCCATCGAACGCATGTTCTGCCGCCTGAAAGACTTCAGGCGCGTGGCTACCCGCTACGACCGAAACGCCATAAACTTCCTCGCCACAGTCTGCATCGCCGCTACCGTTTGCTACTGGTTGCGAGTCTGGACCCTAGGCAGTAGTGACGAATTACCTGAGCATGATAGCAATAGCGGCGAGCAATACGAAGCCTCGGTAGTTTGCGAGGAGCTTGTCGTATCGGGTTGCGACGCGCCGGAACTGCTTCAGTTTATTGAAGAAACGCTCGACGAGATTGCGCTCCTTGTAGAGCGCCTTGTCGTAGGGGAGCGGCGCGCGGCGATTGGATTTTGATGGGATCACCGGCTCAGCCTCACGCATAAGAACAGCCTTGCGCAAGTGATTGGCGTCATAACCTTTATCGGCGATGATCGCATCGGCCGCAAAGCCTTCGATCAGGGCGTGCGCTTTTGTGATGTCGTTGCGCTGCCCAGGTCCGAGAAGGAGCCGAACGGGGTTGCCGAGCGCGTCTGTCGCGGCGTGGATTTTGGTGCTCAAACCACCGCGAGAGCGGCCCAGGCCTTGGGCATCCGCCCCCCTTTGGCGATCCTTGCGCCGGCCGCGTGCTGATGGGCGCGCACGATTGTTGAGTCGATCATCAGCCATTCGAGATCGGCCTCGGCGGTGAATGCCTCAAGAAATCCGTCCAAGGCGCCGCGCTCGATCCAGCGATAGTAGCGGCGTTTCACCGCCTGATGGTCGCCGAAGCGTTCGGGCAGATCGCGCCAGCGGCCGCCCGAGCGGGCCATCCATAACAGCGCGTCGACGAAGCGTCGATTGTCGCAGCGCGGCCCGCGCTGGCCGGCTCTTCCGCCTGGCACAAGATCACAAAGCCGCTCCCATTGATCGTCTCGCAGCGCATCGACATCCCGAATCATCAAGGCTGATCTCCAAAAATCAGCCTTGAATCATGGAAAGATCCTCGCGAGAATCCCCCAAACGCCGAATTCGTCACAACGGCCTAGAAGAAGCTATCAAGAGCGCTTGAGATGCTGTCATCTCAGCTTCTCTCCACCATTGAAGACGAGTTGCGTTGGCGTGAAGCGGAGTTGGCTTTAGCCAAGATCCAGTTACAGCGTTCTCTGGGGGATGCGCCGCTATTTCGCTTCTCCTATCGCTGCTTCGTTGCGATGACCTACGCTCATTTTGAAGCCTACACTAAGCGGATTGTCGCACAGTCGATGCAGGACATCTTCGACGCAGGGCATCCTTGGTCCAAATGTCTCGCATCAATAAGGACCAATCTATTTGCGTCTGGCTTGCGTCAATCAATGAGTAAGCTGTCGAATGCCGACCTTGCTGAACGAGGAAGTCTAGGGGGCTGCTTGATAGACGACGTGCCCGCGCCCTCGCTGACCATAATTTTGGAGTGCGGCAACATGAATGTTGCGAACTTCTTCTGGGCTATAGAGAGCATCGGCCTGGAAGGGGCAAAATTTGCATTCGCCAGAAGCGACATAGGCAAACTTACGTCTTTGAGGCATGATTGCGCTCACGGCGAAGCTTTGATGTTTGATTCGACAAAGACTGAGGCGCAGCTCGCCTCGGACATGTACTCGCTTCAGTCCAGAATACTGACGCTGATGCGCACACTGGCCGTAGAAGTCGTCGATTTCTTCACGGCGACAGCGTTTTTAGTGAAGTAGCTATCGCTGCGCTTGCCGCCGCTGGTGGTCAAGACCGGAAGGGCCGCTTTGAAGCGCGCAACGTCGATCAACAGACGTTTGTTCATGGAAGTGATTTTCACAGGCCCAAGTCCTTCTTGTGCTACGGCAGTTGTGCTTCGCGATAGGCTTGTCGGACACTTTCATCTCGATGATTTTCAAGTTCCGAAAGCACTCTGCGAAGTTGGAGCGTGGCCTCGTCGAGAAATCCCCGGTCTGGGATCTCAATTCCATGGACGAGTTGGTTTCTGACTTGGCGAACATTCCTGATCGTCTCGAGGGCCTTCTGGGAGAGTTCGATCCTTTGCGCCCAGCCAACGATGTCGCGGCTCCTGTACGACGGGCTTTTGTCATTCAGCGCATGCGTGCGCTCGAGAATGATCCATGCCGAAAGAAAACGTCCGATGGCTTGGCTTCGGTGTGCCGCCATGGGTTGGGTCTGATCATAGATACTCGTGAAAGTGAGTCTCGCCTGCAGGTTGCTGTAGAAGCTATACAATTCGGGCCTTTTTCCGAGGATAATGTCAGCTATCTGATCCGAAATTGGCTCGTCTGTTGATAGAGAGTCCGGTTCTCCGACTTGTTCCTTTAGCTTGGTAGCGCTGTTGAGTTTGGCTTCGCGCAACAGTTCCCACATCAGGTCCACGCGGCCCAATTGCAGGTCTGACCTGGGCTTCGCGCCTTGCAGCCATCGGTGCAAATAGGCAGCCAGGTCATAATGGCTGTCGAACGGAGCGTCGTTCTCAGCTAACCTGCGCTGAAGGGCTCGTTGCAATCTTTCCAGCGCAACTTCACCAGTGAGGACCAAGCCGTTGACCTCGTCCAGAATGGCCTCCTCGTCTTCGGAAAGGTCTCCGCTCTCCGGTTTGTACATTAGGTCATGTTCAACCTCCGCCCATGCGTGCATCAAGACACTGCCGACCTGAATCTCTATTTTTGCAGTGGCATATTGCTTTTGCGCGTGGTCGAGGCTGCCGTCGTGAATGTAGACCCGATAATGATCGGCACGATATCCGTCAAAACGCTTCCCTTGGCGTTTAAGCTCCGCACTTTTCGGGAAGTTCCTTTCAAGGTCGATTAAAAAATTCTCCTTGAGAATCGACCCCACGCTCTCTCGGTCGCCAGGAAAGTAAAGGGCAATGCGCACACCCGCGAGATCAGCAATATCATCTCTGATCTGCTGCGATGATGCATAGCTTTGCTTCTGATCGCGCTCGCGCAGCTTAGTGAGCAACTTGATAGGGCGCTTCGCGCGATACGTCACGATGGCCCTTACACCGCGCGGGCCAAGCAGCGCTTCGCAGCGTTGGCTGCAGAGCCGAGCCGCTGCTTGGTAGTAATCGTACTCCCGCGTGTAGGCTGCGACAAATTCAGTGACGACTTCCTCCGACACGGCTTTCCCCTGCGGCCCCTGTCTTTACTGCCAGAAGTGTCCGATAATCACAATGCATATCAATGCGTCCATGCAGTGGCGTCGCAATTATCTCCGGTGCACCATTCGGATGTTGCTCACACACGACCCCTATTGGCTGTCTCCACGTTGACGTTTTCCTGCCGGATAGCACAGCGGAGGGCGGACGTTCGCGTGCGCAACGCTGCTAGAGCTATTGAGTGTCCTGGGAAACTCGCCATTCTCCCGGGCGGCCTTCTGGGCATCTCTCGCTGTATCGGTGTCCTGATCAGCCGCCGGAGTTTGCGAGAAGTAGTCGCGCTGCCCGGTCAACAAGTCAGCTAGCTTGTGAATCGATCGTGTCACGTCATGCGCAGCTTGATCAACCGGTGATCCAATTTAAATCATCCCGCAAGCTCTAATCACGGCGTCGCGGCAAGCCGTCATGGTCCGCACCGCCCGACAGCGCCTCGGCTTTCGGCGCAATTCTAATGGGGTCTAGGCGGCTTCGAGGCCGGGCTCAGGGCCTTCGGGTGGAAAGGTCGCTCTAACACGCTGCGCCCCAGATTCCCGCCATGATCAAGCTACCGATTTTCTTTGGACCGGTGCCTTTAAGCGAAGGGCGTTCGACTTGTAACACTTTCGCAAGAAAGGGCTTGATCCCCGCCCCGAATCGCGCCCAAGGTCGTCCTCAAGGGACAGGTTTTGGCCTCTGCGATTATCACGTTGGACATGCTAAGGCTTAGAAGTGTCAATTACGTGCTTCTACACAGCACGGGCCTCTCCCCAACCCCCCTGTCGAAATTAGCGGCGCAATGCCGGGGGCTTTTGCGCGCACATTTTTAGGGAATAGCCAACATGACGACGCAAGATGAAATAATCGATTGGGATCCACTGGATGATGACTTCGCCGCGATCTTAGGGCCCAGACCCATAAAATGGTTGGCGTGACAGGCGGATTGTGATTCACAGCTTCCGAAAGGAAGCGACTATGAATCGGGATCAATTCTGGCTGACGGACGCGCAGTTCGCGAAGATCGCGCCGCATCTTCCCACGGACACGCGCGGCAAGGCGGGCGTCGATGATCGCCGGGTGATCAGCGGGATCATTCATGTGCTGAAATCTGGCGGACGCTGGATTGACGCGCCGCTGGAGTACGGGCCAAAGAAGACTCTCTACAATCGCTACGTTCGCTGGGCTGCTAAGGGCGTTTGGATCGATCTGTTCCACGCGCTTGCGCAAGCAGGCGGGCCGCCGGCGCAGGTCCTCATCGACTCCTCGGCGGTCAAGGCGCATCGCTCGGCCAGTGGCGGCAAAGGGGGGAGAAGAATCAGGCCATCGGCCGTTCGCGCGGCGGGCGCACAACCAAAATCCACGCATTGACCGATGCGGACTGCCGCCCGCTGTCTTTCATGCTCACCGGCGGCCAAATCGCCGATTGCTCGGCGGGCGCGGAGCTTATCGCGCGACTTCCTCCTTGCGAAATCCTCCATGGCGACAAGGGCTACGACGCAAATGCGATCCGTCGGCAGGTCGAGGAGCGCGGAGCTATGCCGAATATCCCGCCCAAGGCCAATCGCAGGTGGAAGAACTGCTTCTCGCCCTTCCTCTATCGAAACCGCAACGCCATCGAACGCATGTTCTGCCGCCTGAAAGACTTCAGGCGCGTGGCTACCCGCTACGACCGAAACGCCATAAACTTCCTCGCCACAGTCTGCATCGCCGCTACCGTTTGCTACTGGTTGTGAGTCTGGACCCTAGGTCAGATCGAAGGAAAGCCAGAGTTAGAGCAATTCAAGGAATCAGTTGTAGCGGCTCGCGCCCTCTACAACCGAGGCATTACGAACTGCTTCACAACCGGGCAAATCCTAGCGAACATAGGTTGGGTGGCCGAAGAGACTTTCGGAATCGTATTGCCTTTTGATTACTCGATGAAAGGCAACCGTACTGTTGAAAGACACGACAGATTGCCGCCAGTCCTTCCCCTGCTGTTAGTTGCGCCGCCTTCTGCGACCTAAGACAATTGCGGGGAGGCGCTTTGCGCGTCTCCCTTGCCCGCAGCCCGGCGTCTGGATCACCCGGTCAGTTCGATACTCGTTCTTCTTTTCTGCTTCGAAGGTCTAGTGTTTGGATATGGTCAGGGGTCGGCTCAGGGACCCACTACCTTGTCCCAATCGATAGCATGGCCCGCAGCCTTCAGCTCCTTAGCCAAGGCCATTGTCCAGGCACCATACGCGTCGAACGGCGTCCACACGACGCCGAAAATGTCGGAAGGCAGCTCAACGTCGCCGTGCTTAATGGCGCATACGTTCTTTCGCCCGAGTTTTCCGATGAAGTAGCCAAGCTCAAGAATAACGTTTTGACGCGCGCGCGGAAGCAGCGCGCCATCCTTCGGACCGCCGATGTCATCGGGTGTTAAGAGGACGACAGCAAAGGCGACATCCGCATGAGCCTCGAATTTCTCAATAACCGTACGGCCCCGGTTAGACTGTTCGTGAAGAATTACGGGCGTGAAGTCTATCTTCCGCAAAAAGCTTGAGACTGCTTCGCGAGCCTCGCCGTTGTGGCCATGGACAATAAATACCTGGCGCCCAGCCGTTTCTTTTTGGGGAGTTGCAAGAACGGGCGGCAGGGATGAAGAGCCCTTCCGAACGATCTCCTCCTGAAGCCCTTTTACAGCTTGGCCAAGCAGCGCAATTGACTTCTCTTTGGCCTCTGAAAATTCGCGCTGCAGTTCGCCCGATGGCGGCCGTCCCTTGCCAGCGCTAAGAGACAGGACAGTAACACCAATTCGTGGGCGCAAGCTCGCGGCGCGCGCATACCGGTCAAATTCGATTGTATCCGCCCCGAAAGCCCGTTGCAAAGTTTCTTCGATGGCTTTCTCAAGCGCAATCACGCGAGGATCGTCATGCCGGGTGAGTGAACTTGGATCAAATGCCTCCAAGTCTGCAATTCTAGGTTTGATGCGTTCGACGGCGTCGCACATTTGATCCCGAGATAGTTCAGCAGGAGAAGGTACAGAGCCTGAGCTGGGGCGGCGCGCCATGCAAAATCCTCTTCAAGAATATATGGATTAAAATTTATCACAAAAAGGAGCCACTACCTTTCTATAGCGTCGGCGTGAGCGCTTACCACGCGCCGCAAGCATGCGCGGGGAGCGCTCCAAGAGCCAAAGGCTACGCTAAAGCTGCCGATAAGGTTTTTCCGATAAGGTTTTTGCTAAAGCCTAACAATGGTTATTTGTAAGTCATTGTTTTAATTGGCGTCCCGGAAGGGATTTGAACCCCTGACCTACGGTTTAGGAAACCGTTGCTCTATCCTGCTGAGCTACCGGGACGCATCGACGTCGGAGACGCTAGAGCGCCCGCTTCGGCGCGTCCCGATTTAGCATGTTCGCGCGGACGGGCAAACCCACTCGCCGGTCGTTCTTTCGAATTCCTTGACTTTGCCGCCCTAAAGCGCGAAAAAGCGCGCTGGTTCTCCCTTCCTACAAGGAGGAGCCTCTAGACCTTCCTTCAAAGAGAGGTTCTGGTGAATGAGCCGCCTTGCTTTGCGAAGCAAGCGGTGAACGTCCGGCAGCGCGTTGCGCCCCCGGGCGCGTTTTGCGTTGACGCGAACCTAGCCCCGATAAGATATCGGCTTTTCGGGGCGGGTTGTGCGGAAATTAAAGCCGAGCCCTCGTCGTTGGCGGGGATAAGGTTTGATCTTGAGAGGCTCGCCTCTTGAGCTGGCCGCGAACGGCCGCCCTTGCGCGCCGAACCCTCGGGGCGAAAAGTTTTTGGGATAGGTTGGGATAGGATAGAGCGCATGTTTGAAGGGCTTTCGGAAAAGCTCTCTGGCATATTTGATACGCTGACCCGCCGCGGCGCCCTCTCCGAGGAGGACGTCAACGTCGCGCTGCGAGAGGTTCGCCGCGCTTTGCTTGAGGCGGACGTCGCGCTCGACGTCGTGCGCTCTTTCGTCGACACGGTGCGTTCGCGCGCAGTCGGCGCCAATGTCATCAAATCGGTGACCCCCGGCCAGATGGTCATCAAGATCGTCAATGACGTCTTGATCGAGACTCTCGGACACGACGCCGATCCGATCAATCTCGATGCGGCTCCGCCGGTCGCGATCATGATGGTCGGCCTGCAGGGCGCGGGCAAGACGACAACCACGGCGAAGATCGCCAAGCGCTTAACCGAGCGCATGAAGCGCAAGGTTTTGATGGCCTCGCTCGACGTCAAGCGGCCCGCCGCGCAGGAGCAACTCGCCGTGCTCGGCCGCCAGATCGGCGTCGATACATTGCCGATCATCGCCGGTCAGACCCCCGTGCAGATTGCGGCGAGAGCCGAACAGGCGGCGCGCTTGCAGGGCTATGACGTCGTCATGCTGGACACGGCCGGGCGCACCCATATCGATGAAGTCTTGATGCAGGAGATGGCGGAGATCAAGGCGGCGACGCGGCCGCACGAGATCCTGCTCGTCGCCGATGCGCTCACCGGGCAGGACGCCGTCAATCTCGCCAAAAGCTTCGATGATCGCGTCGGCATCACCGGCATCGTGCTGACCCGCGTCGATGGCGATGGACGCGGCGGCGCGGCGCTTTCCATGCGCGCCGTAACCGGCAAACCGATCAAGCTGCTCGGGGCCGGCGAGAAGATGGATGCGCTGGAGGATTTCCATCCCTCGCGCATCGCCAACCGCATTCTGGGCATGGGCGACATCGTCTCGCTCGTCGAGAAAGCGGCTGAATCGATTGACGCCGAGAAGGCGCAGCGCATCGCGGAGCGCATGCGCAAGGGCAAGTTCGATCTCGAGGATCTCTCCGAACAACTGGCGCAGGTCGAGAAGATCGGCGGCCTCGGCGGCATCATGGGCATGCTGCCCGGCATCGCCAAGATGAAAGATCAGCTCGCCTCCGCCAATTTGGACGATCGCATCATCAAACGTCAGCGCGCGATCATTTCGTCGATGACCCGCCAGGAGCGGCGCAACCCTGATCTGCTCAAGGCCTCGCGAAAAAAGCGCGTTGCGGCGGGCTCCGGCGTCAAGGTCGAAGACGTCAACAAGCTGCTCAAACAGCACCGTCAGATGGCCGACATGATGAAATCCATGGGCGGGGCCAACAAACGCGGCGGCGCCATGGGCAAGATGGCCTCGATGTTTGGGCTTCCGGGCGGCGGCATGGGCGCCATGCCGCAACCAACGCCCGAACAAATCGCCGCTTTGCAGAAGCAATTCGGGCCAATGCCGGGCGGACCGAGCGCTTCCGGCCCGGCCCCTAAGCCGGCGGTCCTTCCGCCGCCGCCGCCCGGCTTGGTCAGCGCCGCGCCGAAATTGCCGGGCCTTGGCGGCGGGGCGCCCGGAAAGCTTCCGGGACTCGGCGGCGGACTTTTGAGCGGGCTCAACCCGTTTGGAAAGAAGAAGTGAATTTACCTACCGCCAACCAACTCTGAAACCTCAACTTAACGCCGAATGCTTCGGCCAAATTGGAGAACTCGCATCATGCCCTTGAAAATTCGTCTGGCGCGCGGCGGCGCGAAGAAGCGCCCGTTTTATCGCGTTGTGGTCGCCGATTCGCGCATGCCGCGCGATGGCCGCTTCATCGAGCGTCTCGGCGTTTTTGACCCGTTGAAGGCCAAGGATTCCGCTGAACGGCTTGTGCTCGATCAGGACAAGGCGAAGGCCTGGATCGCCAAGGGCGCACAGCCGACCGATCGCGTCGCGCGGTTGCTTGACGGTCTCGGCGTTCTGACGCGCGAGGCGCGCAACAATCCGAAGAGGGCTCTGCCGAAGAAGAAGGCGCAGGAGCGCGCCACTGCAACCGCCGCCGCCGCCGAAAAAGCCGCCGCCGCGGCGGCTGCAGACGCCCCCGCAAACTGATTGACAGGCGGCGCTTCGATGACATCTTCGCGGCGCCCTCGCCTGATCTTTTTGTCGACAGGCGGCACCATAGCGATGGCCGCGTCATCCTCGGATGGCGCTGTGCTTCGCTTTGGCGCTGGGGATCTTGTCGGCGCCGTCCCGCAGCTCAAAGACCTCGCCGACATCGAAGCGCGCGACGTGTTAGCGAAGCCGAGCGCTGGCTTCACGCTCGCCGACATCGCCTTGATCGCCAAGGCCGCAGTTGAGGCCGCGCTATCCTTTGATGGAGTGGTCATCACGCATGGAACGGATACGCTCGAGGAAACCGCCTTCGCGCTATCCGTGCTGACCCAAACCGACGCTCCGATCGTCTTGACGGCCGCCATGCGCCGGCCGGATCAACCGGGCGCTGATGGTCCGGCCAATGTTTTGGCCGCCGCGCGGGTCGCCGCCTCGGAATCGGCGCGCGGCAAGGGCCCGCTTGTCGTGATCGATGATGAAATCCATGCGGGCGCGCTGGTTAGAAAGACGCATAGCTTCCGCATTCATGCGTTCTCGTCTCTCCCGTTCGGGCCGATCGGCTATGTCGCGGAAGATCGCGTCCGTTTTGCGTTGGCGCTCGCCGCGCGTCCGCCGCAGTTGCGTTACGGCGGACGCGCGGCGGTCGTCCCGATCATCGAGGCGGGCCCAGGCCTGGAGCCGCAGACAATCGCCGCTTTGGCGGCGGGCGGCGTTGATGGCCTGGTGTTGAGCCTTCCTGGGGCCGGGCATGTCGCAGCCGAAGCGGTTCCAGTCCTCGAGAAACTTGCGGCGCGGATGCCGGTTGTTTTCGCAACTCGCACAGGCGCCGGCGAAACGCTTCGCGCCTCCTATGGCTTTCCCGGCGGCGAGATCGATTTGATCGCGCGCGGTCTTATCCCGGCGCAAATGCTCGATCCCCGCAAGGCGCGGATCGCGGTGCTGCTGCTGCTGTCGGATGGCGCCGATCTCGCGCAGATCCGCGCCATGTTTGATCGCTTCTAAACCCTCGGCTTTGGGCAAGGTCGGCCAAACGTAATCCTCAAAACGCAGAGGCGGCCGCTCAAAGATGCCCACGAGACCAGGGGTCAAGAGCGGCGATCGCCAGCCTTCGCTCACGCTCGAAACAGCCCGGATAGAACGATTGCAAGCTACGGTCGATCATGTAAAAGTTACGTTATGATATAACGTTCATAGCGAGTCATTGATGACATCCAGTTCGCAGAACCCCCGCCTTCCGGTCACAGTGATTTCAGGCTTCCTTGGAGCGGGCAAGACGACGCTTCTCAATCACGTCCTCAACAATCGCGAAGGCCGGAAAGTCGCGGTCATCGTGAACGATATGTCGGAGGTCAATATCGACGCGGACCTCCTTCGCGAAGGCGGCGCCGACCTCTCCCGCACCGACGAAAAACTGGTGGAGATGAGCAATGGCTGCATTTGCTGCACCTTGCGGGACGATCTTCTCCTTGAGGTCCGCCGCCTCGCGGATGAGGGCCGGTTCGACTACCTTCTGATCGAGAGCACGGGCGTTTCGGAACCGCTGCCGGTGGCGGCCACCTTCGACTTTCGCGATGAAGAAGGCCAATCATTGAGCGACATCGCGCGGCTAGACGCCCTGGTCACCGTCGTCGACGCCATCAACCTCCTAAAAGACTACAGCTCCCACGATCTCCTGCGCGATCGGGGCGAGACGGCCGGAGATAATGATGGTCGCACGCTCGCTGACCTTCTCGTGGAGCAAATTGAGTTCGCAGATATCGTGGTCATCAATAAGGCGGCAGAGGTCGCTCCAGATCAGCTCGAAGAGGTGCGACGGGTCGTGCGCGGTCTCAACGCCGATGCGAAGATCGTCGAAACCGCGTTTGGCAAGGCGCCTCTCGACGCCATACTGAATACGGGCCTTTACAGTGAAGAGCGAGCGCAGTCGCATCCGCTCTGGCACAAGGAGCTTTACGACTTCGCCAATCACACGCCGGAGACGGAGGAATATGGGGTCCGCTCGTTCGTCTACCGCGCGCGCCGGCCGTTCCACCCGGCAAAGCTGCACGCCTTGCTGAATGCCGGATTTAAGGGCGTATTCCGCGCCAAAGGGCATTTCTGGATCGCCACGCGGCCGGCATGGCTCGCAGAGCTTTCGATCGCTGGAAGAATCGTCAGGACCGAAGGCCTCGGTCGCTGGTGGGCGGCGGCGCCGAAGGAGCGTTGGCCGACCGACGAGGATTCCGTCGCGCGCATGCGCCAGAACTGGACGCCAACATGGGGCGATCGGCGTCAGGAGCTCGTCTTCATTGGCGGAGCTGAGATGGACCAAGCGGCGATTCAATCCGCTCTTGATGACTGCCTTCATGGCAGCGTAACCACGGGCCTCGCCAAATCCCATGCGTGGCTGGACGATCCTTTTCCGGTTTGGGGACAAGCGGCCGAGTGATTGCTTTCGCGACATTTCGTAGGCTTGCAATTCACCATGTAAAAAGCTGTTGGAGACTTTCGCGCAAGCCTGCGCTTTTATGCTGACGAAGTTGGTCTCGACTGTTGTCGAGGTCAGCTTCAATTAGGAGAAGCAGCGTTTGCGCGAAGCCATCTCCTGCGCCGCAGACTGGGCTGACGCCCGGTCGCCTATGCGAGGGCGCCAGAATCGGTCAGCGCCAGCGCTTTATCTCCCGCATCCAGAGCGGCTGCGTGAGCCGCTCGCCTTCGCGCATATTTCCGCTTGAACCCTTCGACTCTTTCGGCAAGGCGTCGTACGTTGCGACTCGCCGGTTAGCCCGTTCAGCGCTCGACTGAATGGCCGGGGAGGTTTCACTATGCCAAGCCGAATCCGCATGTCTCTCGCCGCTCTGGCGCTTTCCTGCCTGGGGGCCAGCCTCCTTCTTGGATCTGGAGCCGCGCGCGCAAACGACGACGTGGTTCGCAACCAGCTGGCGAATAAGAGCTGCGTCCGCGGCGCGTTCAAGGATTATTATCGGCAAGGGCAAGGCGGCGATCCGGGGCCAGGCTATGCCGGACGCGTGTTCAAACTCAGCCAGGACTATCCAAATGAGTTGCCGCCAATGGAAGATTATCCATGGCTCAAAATCGATTTCAAGAATGGCGGCCCCGCCGATCCAAGGGCGTATCTTCAGGCCCTTCTCGATTATGGGTTGGAGGGCAATGTCGCGGTCGACTTCTACGTCGAGGACAACAAAGTGCGGAAATGGTACGGGACGCCATGGATGGACTGGAACACGGAGGTTGCTTCAGACTGGCCAGGAACGGATGGCCGCGAATTCGTCCACGGCCTCACTCATGAGTTCGATTCTTCCGGCAAGACGCTCAGCACTCTTCAGCACGACTTCGTCGACACTTGGTCAGGCGGCTATCTCAACGATCGCGCGGCCTTCGGCATAGGACAGGTGTATTGCAATCCCGACAATCCGAAGCCGGGAGCGCTGAACCCCGACCCGACGGGCCTCAACAACTTCCCGAACGGCTCATTCGTCATCAAACTCCTCTTTTCGACAGTGACCGAAAAGGAGTTGCCGATCGCGAAAAATGCGCTTGAGTGGAAGGCGGATGTCTTTGTGAATGACGATCCGAGCTGGCGGAACAAGGGCCCGATCTCTCGCTTCGAACGCGCCATAGGGACGGTTCGCCTGATTCAAATCGATGTCTCGGTGCGCGACGACCGCAGCATCACAGGATGGCTTCTCGGGACCTTCGGTTATGATGGAAACGCGAAGGGAGATACGCCTTGGGAGCGGATGACTCCGCTTGGCATTCAATGGGGAAATAATCCTAAGGTCGCTTTTGCGGAAACCTGCTCCGGTCCCGATGGGCCTTGCGACCGGGAAAAGCTGACTGAACAATGGATCAACGAACAGGCGGTCAAAGACCTTGCGACGCCGCCGCTCAATTTCGATCATCTTGGCTATGGAGGGCGTCTTGCCGGGCCCGTCGACAACGCGAAAGCGTCCTGCATGGGGTGCCATCAGACCGCCGGTTTTCCATCCGTGCCGATCCTGCCGGAGTTTTCCGCCAATGGCGCGCTCCTGAAGCTCGATGCCGGCAGGCAGCCTGGAAGCGAACAAAGCCTGCGGATGATGTATTACGGCAACATCGCTTCGGGAGCAGTGTTTAGCGATGAACAGCTCTATTCATCGGACTTTTCGCTACAGCTTTCGATGAGCCTTCAGAACTTCGTTTCTCTTCGTTGCGCCAACAAGTCTGACGAGGCGAGCGCGTCGAAGCCCGCGATCTGCGAGCAGCTCGCCGAATGGTCGAAAGCGCAGAGAAAGTCGATTGGCGATATCCTCACTTTCGGCTCGCCTGGACCGGACGGCGGACCCATGCAGTCCAACAATTAGAGGCTCGGGCCAAGCGAAAACCGCTATGTTTACGTCCCGACCGGCCTTGGCGCCGGTCGGGTTCGCGTCTCAGCCCTTGGGTCAGACCAGCAGCCCGCCTCCATCGACGACGATAACCTGGCCGGTGCTGAAGTTCTGCCGCATCAGGTAAAGATAGGTCTCCGCGATCTCCGAGGCCTCTCCGACGCGGCCAACAAGCAATTTGGCGCCCACGTCGCGGTACAAGGCCTCCCGGGCGTCCTCCGGCAACTGATCCCACATTTCGGTTTTCACCACGCCGGGCGAAATGATGTTGACGCGGATGGGAGCCAGCTCCATCGCTAGCGCGCGAGTCAATGCCTCCATCGCGCCAAGGATGCTCGAAGGGACCACCCAGCCTTTGGGCGGCCGTTGCCCGGCGATGCCGGTCGTCAGTACGATCGAACCTCCCGTCCGGATATGGGGCGCGCCATAATCGCAGCCGTCAGCGCCCCCCAGAAACGCACGTCGAACGCGCGGCGCGCATCGGCGATGCTTGTTGTTGAGAATTCGCCGAGCAGCAATGGATCGCCGGCGGTATACACGAGGTGGTCAAAATCGCCGACGCGATCAAAGAAGCCGCTCACCTGATCTTCATTCGTGACATCCACCACGTGGCCGTCCGAGCCTTTCGGCAGCGCGCTCAGAGCGCGTGAGACGCGTTCCTTCTTGCCCAATGCGATAACCACGCTGGCGCCTTCGCGCGCCGCTGCTTCCGCCGTCGCGAAACCGAGGCCGGACGTGCCCCCAAGGATCACGATCCGCTTACCTTTTAAAGTCATACTAGGGCCCAGACCCATAAAATGGTTGGCGTGACAGGCGGATTGTGATTCACAGCTTCCGAAAGGAAGCGACTATGAATCGGGATCAATTCTGGCTGACGGACGCGCAGTTCGCGAAGATCGCGCCGCATCTTCCCACGGACACGCGCGGCAAGGCGGGCGTCGATGATCGCCGGGTGGTCAGCGGGATCATTCATGTGCTGAAATCTGGCGGACGCTGGATTGACGCGCCGCTGGAGTACGGGCCAAAGAAGACTCTCTACAATCGCTACGTTCGCTGGGCTGCTAAGGGCGTTTGGATCGATCTGTTCCACGCGCTTGCGCAAGCAGGCGGGCCGCCGGCGCAGGTCCTCATCGACTCCTCGGCGGTCAAGGCGCATCGCTCGGCCAGTGGCGGCAAAGGGGGGAGAAGAATCAGGCCATCGGCCGTTCGCGCGGCGGGCGCACAACCAAAATCCACGCATTGACCGATGCGGACTGCCGCCCGCTGTCTTTCATGCTCACCGGCGGCCAAATCGCCGATTGCTCGGCGGGCGCGGAGCTTATCGCGCGACTTCCTCCTTGCGAAATCCTCCATGGCGACAAGGGCTACGACGCAAATGCGATCCGTCGGCAGGTCGAGGAGCGCGGAGCTATGCCGAATATCCCGCCCAAGGCCAATCGCAGGTGGAAGAACTGCTTCTCGCCCTTCCTCTATCGAAACCGCAACGCCATCGAACGCATGTTCTGCCGCCTGAAAGACTTCAGGCGCGTGGCTACCCGCTACGACCGAAACGCCATAAACTTCCTCGCCACAGTCTGCATCGCCGCTACCGTTTGCTACTGGTTGTGAGTCTGGACCCTAATCTCCCGGCAGATCCGATGTGTCTGCGTCAAATGATGCAGCCTTGCTATAGCAATGTTGGCGAGTTCGGAAAGAGCCGCAGAGAACGGATGACGACTCATTGAGCGGCTACGGCTTTACAGTGCGTCTGGAGCAAGCCGCCCTGAATGTTACAATTGTAAAGAAATTTACCTGCGACGTAATCGCGCAATGGCGAAGTCGTCATTTTTGCTCGCCGCGCCTTGAAGTTTGGGAGCAAAAGCGTTCAGCGATTGGATTTGTGGCGCTCTAGCTGATTTAATTGAATCATTCTAAATATGAAATATTCAAAGTTTAGAATAAATATAAATCATACACGTTTGCACGATCGTCGCCGGCGATGTAAGTCGAGCCCATGATGAATTGGAACTGGACTTAAGTCCTGCCAGTCGCTCATGGGACGGAAACTCCAATTACTGCTGTCTTGTCCGATCGGCCGCAATCCGGCCGCTTTGTCGCATTTTGAGGCCCTATTCATGCCCCGATCTATGCAACTTCTCTCTCCGCTGCGATCTCGCCCGGTGGGCGTGCGTCGGTTACAATCAAACCGCACCAGCAATGGCGCATCGCGGGATCCGAGTCGGGGCGGCCTCGGCCTGCCGAGTGCGTCGATTCTCGGGCTTCTACTCGGCGCGGCCTTTTGGCAATCGCCTGCCGCCGCGCAAGGTGTTTCGCCCGATGGCTCCATCGTCCTGCCGACCCTTGAAGTCGACGCCCCGGCGGCGCCTGCCGCGCCCCCCGCGCCGACAACTCCAACGCCAGCCCTCGATCAGCCGGCAGGAGAGACTACCTATACGCAATCGAGCGACAGCTATCGCGACAAGCCCGCGCTCACCGTGCGCGACATGCTGGACCAGACGCCCGGCGTCACCTTCCAGGGCGGCAACGGACCGCGCGATATTTCGATATCGGTTCGCGGCTCCAACGATCACCAGGCCTTCGGAATCCGCAACATTCAGATGCTGGAGGACGGATTTCCGTTGATCCAGCCCGATGGCCGCGGCCGCACCGACCTGATCGACCCGCACGCCTATCGCAGCATTGACGCGTTCCAGGGTCCGGCCTCCACGCTATATGGCAATTTCGCGATCGGCGGAGCCCTGTTCCTGCACACGCGGAATGGGGCCGACATAAACGGCGTCGAGCTCGGCAGCGATTTCGGCAGCTTTGGCACGATCAACAATTACGCGACGATAGGTTTTGCGGGACAGAACTACGATTTCATGTTCTTCGGCAGCAATGTGCGCGGCTCCACCGCCACAGCGCACACCGATTACGACACGCCGACGCAGAACGCTCGCATTCGCGTCGACGTCACGCCAACCGACCGCCTGATATTCAAATTCATCAACAACAATACCTTCACCGACCAGTCGGTGCGTCTGTCGCTCAATCAGTTCAACATCAACCCCTATCAAAGCGGCTGCGCGGCGCTGCAGAGCGCGGGCTGCGGCAGCGTCTCCGTGTTCCGCAACGGCGCCGCCGGGGCCACAGTCAATATCAGCCCCGAGCAGGCAGGCCTGCAGCGCGACGACAGACGGACTTTGGGCGGCGTGCGTTGGGAGCACGACATCGACGGCAGCACGCTGTGGACCTCGCAATTCAGCTACGACCAACTCGATATCGATCAGCCGAACACGGCCATCGCGGAAGAAGGGAAGTTCGATTCATTCGATATCCGCTCGGACGTAACGCACAAGGGCTCGATCTTAAACATGCCCCTCACCACCTACATAGGCGGCGGCTTCGCTTTCCTCGATTTTGGCGATCATTTCCACAATCTGAACCCGGAAGGAGGAAACTCGCTGGGTCCGCTGTCCCAAACCATCTACGGCCATCAAGCGAATGCGAGTCTGCGCTTCCAAGAGGATTTGCAGTTCGCGCAGAATTGGCGGTTCGTGACCGGGCTCGGCGGCGAGTATTCGAACATCGGCGCGACGGAAACCAATTTCGACCCGACGCAACCGGGCGACGTGGTGAGCGGCATCATTCCGGCCAATCGCACCTTCTTCAATCTGGCGCCCGAGGCTGCGCTGATCTACACGCCGACCTCGGACTGGACGCTGCACACCCGGCTTGGCACTGGTTACGGCACGCCGCAACCGCAAAGTCTGTTCGTCACCTCTCAAGGCACATTCGGCAACAACACGCAGTTGAAGACGCAGACCAATATCGGCATCGATCTTGGCGCCGCATGGGAGCACACGCCGGCGCTGCATCTTCAGGCGACGGGTTTCTATGAATTCTACCGCAACGAGCAAGTGACGGAGAGCGCCGGCGCCGGACTGCAGAACTTCACGTTCAACGCTCCCGCGTCGGAGCATCGCGGCGTTGAGCTTGCGGCAAGCTGGCATCCTCTTATGGAGACCCTGCCGGGCGCGCGCATCCAATTGTCTTATCTCTACGACAATCAGATTTACACCAATTTCACCGATACGCTGTCGAGTCCAACTGCGTCCGCCAGCTTCAACCGGGATGGCAAGACCATCCCTGGGGTCGTGCCGCACTTCCTCGATGCGCGCGTGCTTTATGACCAGGATCATGGCCCCCTGCAGGGCGTTGGCGGTTTCGCCGAGCTGGTCTACCGCAGCTCCTTCAACCTCGACAACGCCAACGAGCTCCAGGCGCCAGGGTACGCCATCGTCAATCTCGGGCTGCATTACGACCCGCCTGCGAACCTTGGTCTGGCGCATGGCATGCACATCTATTTCGAAGTGCAGAATGTGTCCAACACAACCTATGTGGGATCGGCCTCCAACATCACCGATACGCTCGGCGCAAATGGACAGGTTGGCAATGCCGCCACCCTCGCGGCCCACACGGGCTCGATATTCGCGGGCAATCCGCGCACTTTCTTCGGAGGCGTCCGCGTCACATTCTGACGCGGACTGCGAACTGCAGATTCGGAGTAGGCTCCCGCCTACTTCTTCGTCCGCCTGCGTTTGGCGAGCGAGGCGAGCATGAGCAGTCCCGCCTAGAACGGATAGAAGCGGAGGCTGCCCATGACGATGTTTTCCGTGGCCTTCGGCGCTCCGCCGATGCCATTGAAGCCATATTTCTCGGTGAAGGAATATTGCAGACCGGTCCGGAACGATCCGAATGGTCCCTGGTAGATCTTATCCCAGAAGCCGGCGGTGAGCTGCCGGATCAAATGGACGTTTCCGTTGCAAACCGTGGAGCCTGGGGTCGTGCATCCCGCATTCGAGAAAAGCGGATTGCCATAGCCGAAGGCGTTGACGGTCCTCCCCGTCGTCGTATCGGAGAAGCTTGCCTGTTCGTCTTCTTGCCCGGCATATCCGTAGATGTCGAGCTCTGGCGAAGCGTGATAGACTAGGCCGGTGAGGAGCATGGTTTCTTTGAGCGGCGCGATGGTGCCATTCCAGTTGAAAGTGACGTCGGAGAGTTGTCCCGCGCCATAGCGTCCGATGCCGCGGCCAGTCAGGCCCGAGAACTGAAACTCAAGAGTTTTCGGAATGATCGGCACCAGTATGGAGCCGCCGACGCCGCCGCCGAAGACATCCTGATTCTGGCCATTAACTTGACTATAGAAATCGCGCATCAGGCCGAAGGCCTCCATGTGGATATGGCGATCCTCGAACGACGGGTCCCAGGCGACCTTGCCGATGATGTCCGGCACATGATTGAGAGAGATCGCATTTCCAGAATTGAACAGAGACCCGCCAACCGGAACGACGGTGTTGACCAACGAGTCCGGAAGCGTCGCCGGCGTTGTGCCAGCCGTGGTGAAGCCGCCGAAGGTCGTCGCTGGGTTTTCAGCCGATAAAGCGAACCACAACGTCTGGTCGAAATCCTTGACGACGCGGATCTGCGGATTGCGCGTCCAGACAAAACCGGGGACGTACTGCGCGTCGATCTGCAGAGGAATATTCTCTTGGCGGGGCATGATGCCTTGGCTGTTCATCGTGGCGAGGGACCAAGTCTGACCGGCGAGGAGATGAGCGCCGAAATCATCTTGATCAATCGCGGCGTAAAGGTTTCGAATGCGTGGGGTAAAGGAATTGCTCTCGTTTAAATTGGCGGTTTGAGCAGCGCCTTCGAAGTCAAGATCGAGGAAGCCGGATATATGCGTTGTAGGATTGACGTCGCCTTTCACGAGAAGCGAGGGACGGCTCTGACGCGCGGTGAACCGGAACTCGTTGGCGTAGCCCGAACGGACGTTTCCGAAAGGAATGTTTTGAAACGGCGTGCCGATGTCGGCGCCGATGAAATGGCTGCGGTACAAGCCCGTGAGCTCGATGAAGCCGCCGGGCGTGATGCTGACGCCGTTAATATAGAGACTGGGAGCGCCAGCAACGGGCAGCCCTCGAATTTCTGACTGTATCGCAGTAGCGCCTGTGAGCGGGGCTCCTCCGGCAAGCGGCGCAATTCCAACGCCAGGCAGCGATGGCGCTGCGGCTCCGCCATATGGCAATCCGCCTGCTTGCGGCATTGGCTGCGCGGCGGCGTTGCGCTGACCCGCGACAGGAGCAACTTCTCTAATGACGACCTCTTTGCGGCCGATATGTTTCATTCTTTCGCGAAGCTCGGCATTCTCTTTTGCAAGGCGCGCGTTATTCTTCTCGATCTCCGCGTCGCGCTTTTCCATCGCATCGAGACGCTTCATGACGTCATCCATCGTCGCAGCGGCAAAGCCTGCATGCGGCGCCAGCGCAAGAGCAAAAACTGCCGTCGCCGTTCCGATAAGAAACTTAGCTCTCATTCTCTCCCTCCTGAATCGTCCAGCTTTTTTTGCTGGTCTCGCCGATCCGTGAGCGCCTTTTGATTAAGACGGAGCGTATCTTCGGATCGACAGGCATTTCCCCATCGCAGTGACCTTACTTCCTCTGCGAAAATTTGTTCGAAGTCACCCTGTTGTCATGATGCTGCGGCAACTGGCGACTGATTAGGTCCTGACGTGACTTTTTTATCACGTTTGGCTTAAGCCTGTTGAGCCTGCCGCGCGTCAATGCAGTCACCCGCAGCTGCGAGACCATTGCGCTTTTCTCATGTGAAAAAACGGCCTTCCCTACAGGTCAAACCATTTTCGCCGATGGCGGCGCAGCGACCTCGTGAATCCTGCGGCGCTGCGCGCGCGTTATCGAAAGCGCCGCATGAAAAGATCCATTGCAAAAATGTGAGCCCGGTCAGAAGCTGGGCGCCGCGGCGGGCCGCCGCATGTCGAGGAAGGAGTGCGAAGCCATGACAGCCAAGCCGATCAAGGTCCCCGGGCCCGATCATCCAATCGTCATTCAGCGCAACCCGGCGCGAATTCTTGTATCCGTCGCGGGGCGCGTCATCGCAGACACCAAAGACGCCCTGACGCTCCGCGAAGCGTCATATCCAGCGGTCCATTATATCCCGCGCAAAGACGTCGACATGTCGCTTTTGCAGCGGACGGATCAGGCCACCTATTGCCCCTACAAGGGCGATTGCGCCTACTACAGCATCCCCCTCGGAGGCGATCGGTCCGCGAACGCCGTATGGACGTATGAACTCCCATCCCCTGCCGTCATCGAGATCAAAGACCATCTCGCTTTCTACCCCGACCGCGTCGATGCATTCGAGGAGCGGCCTGCGGCCTGAGGCCTCCTCGTCAGAGCCGCTCTACCATCGGAGCAAACATGTAGCCGACGCCGCGCTCGGTCTGAATGACCTGCGGCGCGCTTGGATCGACCTCCAGTTTGCGCCGAAGCCGAAGAACCTGGACGTCGATGCTTCGATCGAAGACATCCTCATGCACGCGGGTCGCCTGAAGAAGGTGCTCGCGGGAGAGCGGCCGTTGCGGCGCGTCGAGGAAGGCGGTCAGCAAGGCATACTCGCCCTTGGTCAAAGAGACCGGAATTTCATCCGGGTCGGTCAGTCGGCGCGCGCGCCGGTCCAGCTGCCAGCCGCTGAAACGGCACCGGCCTCTCTCGCGACTTCGCTGAGGCTGCGGGCTTCCGATTTCCACCCGCCGCAGCACAGCCCGGACTCGCGCAAGGAGTTCACGGAGGCCGAACGGCATGGTGAGATAATCGTCGGCGCCGAGCTCTAATCCAACTACGCAATCAACTTCATCGGATCGATGGTCAGCGATGATGATCACAGGGACGTTGGAGCGAGACCGGATCTCACGCAGCAATTCTGGCCCGTTCTCCTGGCCGACCCGCAGATCAAGAATCACCAGGCTGGGTTCGTTGCCCGTGAAATGGCGAACCATATCCTGACGTCCTCTAGCCGAGACGACTCGCATGTCATTTTTTTTAAGATAGTCGATGACAGTGCGCGTCATGGCCACATCGCCGTCGATGACGAGGATGCTTGTCAGCTGGTTGATTTCGTCGTTCATATCTCACTCCTTTCGTCAGACACGCCGCGACCAACATCCGTGGTGGATGAGCCAGCATCGCGTCTGCCCGGCGACAGAGATCGCATCGATCGACAATCAGCTCGTGTAACCGATCACACTGAGCGGAAGCTCGGGTTTTCGTTCACGCGCGGAATGCGTGGCGAGCTGACCTCATCGCGTGATCAAGGAGATTCATCGGCGCATTACAATCGCAACGGTTTCCCGCTGTCGCGCAATCGCGCAGTAACGCAGTCGCATCATGATCGGTATGAGCTTAACCCATTGTAGCCGGGCGACTCGCGTTGCGGCTTTTGCTTGTTCGATCGGCTTTGAGATGAAAGGAGGGACCGATGGCGGGCTTCCTTCGTTGCGACGATCATTGCGATCGCGCCGCATTTTCTGTTTGGGTTCAATGTGAGCTTGTCGGGTCGAGGCTTGATGAGCTTTTCGTCAGATTGGCCATGCGATGACGTACGGTCGACCGCAATTAGCCGAATGATGCGTCGTCCGCCGGCTCTCAAAGCATAGCTGAGGCGTTGCAGTTTAGATGCTTGGCGCAAATGCGGGAAAATAAGGGCGAGATTTGGTCAATTTTTTGTGTTGACTCGTTTTGATGCATTTGCTTCAATAAAAAATTAACCGCTAAGCTAACTACACAATGAAAGGGCATAACGATGCAGAGATACTCCGCGATTTATTCGTTAATTGCTTTCATTACGGTAGCTATTGCAATTTTTACTATAAGCCAAGCCTTTAGGCAAAGTGAATTGATAGACCTTGTTACTCACCATAACATACGCCCAGTCTGATATATAACGACCGCCCGCTAATTGATATCGTCATCGGCTGACGAACAGCGGCGATGGAGCCTGTTTTACTATGGCGCTCCAGCTAAGCGGCTGGTTGCGCGTGGGCTGATTGCTGCGTCGCGGCGCGGCAGGACGCTCCCGCCAGAAACAGCGCCATGCCATCATGCCTCCAAAATTGAAGCCGCTGTTGGCGATGCACGACAAAATGGTGCTCGTGCTCCGCGATGATCGCGGCGGCGACCGGTCAGCGTAAGTCATGCGCGCGACGAGATCCTCGTGCTCCGCAATAATCGCGTCCCTGAAGGCGAACGCAGGAAAACGGACCTCTGGATGTGCGAGCGATGGTTGGATTAAAGAAAAAATCAGCTCTGAGCCTAAGCTAAGAGTTGCGCGCGGCCGATGCCATCGTGTGAGCGGTTATCGAAAAGACTTCAATCGGCCGAGGGGTCATGATCTTTAGAACCCAGCATCAGCCGCAACGCCGGGCTCTCAATGGGTCGCTCTATTATTGCCCCAGAGAAACGATGACGCGAAGATAACTTTTTCGATTCACGGTTGTTGCCCCGTCCACGGGATGATCGGCACCGTGCTGATGGCGTTGGCGGGCGAACCGTTGATGATCTTCGAACTGCTCGCCAAATAAACCAATGTATTGTGCTTCTTGTCGATGACCCTATAAATGCGCGTCGCCTTGAAAAAGATGCTTGTCTTCTCGCTGAACGCCTCTTCATTGTCGGTCAGTTTTGAGATATCGACTGTAATGGGGCCGGTTTGACGACAGGAAATGGCGAAATTTGACGGGTCTTCATTGAGGCCGAAAGGCTGACCCCATCCACCCGTTCGAGCTTGCGAGATATAGCAGGTCACGCCCGAAACTTTCGGGTCTTCAAAAGAGGTGACGCAGACCTTATCGTTAGGCGACAGCAAATTGAATGTCGTGCTGATGCAAGCCAAATCATCCGCCCTTGCAAGAGGAGATGCCGCAAGGACAAATGCCGTCGCGATAAAAAACAGTTTCACTTTCGATCTCCAGTTCCGACGCCTTGGAGCGTCGCAGCAAAAGCAGGCCTCGGCTAGTCCATTCTGAAGCTGCTCTGCATTATGACCGATCCTCCATCCGAGGTGAAACGCCCGCGGAGGCGCTTCGGACGAGGGCTGACAAGCGATTGGATCAGCATTCTTCTTATCAGCAATTGAGATAAGCGATTAGGCCGCGCGGCGCACTGCGATCATCTGGAATGACGGGCTCCGATAAGGCCATGGAGCCCCGTGGAGCTGTCCGCCCTATGTGCCATACGCATATACCGTCCAAACTTAGCCGAAGACTCTTCTTCTTCCAACCGATTGATCTAAATATGAAACTAGTGATTTTTGATTTGGACGGGACGCTGGTCGACAGTCAGGAATTCATCCTTGAGGCGCAAAAGCGAGCATTCTCGGCGCATCAGATCGCGCCGCCGAGCCGAGAGGCTGCGCTCTCGATTGTCGGACTCTCGCTCCACGAGGCCTTTACTATTCTGGCGGGAGCGCACGGCCCGATTGAAAGTCTAGCGAAAGCCTATCGCGATGCCTGGGGCGCGATGCGCGCCGACCCCGCCTTCGAGGAGCCGCTCTATCCGGGCGCGCGCGAGGCCATCGCGGCGCTCGCCGCCAATGATGATGTGATGCTCGGCATCGCCACAGGAAAGGCGCGCCGGGGCGTCGTCCATCTTCTCGAGCGAACCGGTTGGCGCGATTGGTTCGCGACGGTGCAGACTGCCGACGACCATCCATCGAAGCCCGCCCCGAACATGATCCTATCAGCCTTGACGGAGACCGGCGCAGCTCCGAACTCAACCTACATGATCGGCGACACCAGCTATGACATGGAGATGGGTCGGGCGGCGGGCGTGCATCCGATCGGCGTCGCGTGGGGCTATCATTCCGGAACCGAACTGCGGGAGGCCGGCGCGGAGCGGATTGTTGCGGACTTCGCCGAACTATTGCATCTCATCGAGATGTAAGGCTGTCCTGTCGAGACGGAAAGGGCCATCCAATGCCGGACAAAACCATCCGCGACGATCTCGCTCCAACTTCAGGCGAGCTTTCCGGGCAAGGCGTTCAGCCGATCGACCCCTTGGCTATGGCCCGGCGCGACCTGCAAAAATCTCTGCCCAAGCGTTTTTATAAAGAGGCGAGCGCGGAGCCTCGCGACGGAGCCTTCGCTCTCTTGCTTGATGGACGCCCTGCGAAAACTCCCGCCAAAAACGCCTTGGCTGCGCCAACCTTGGCTGCGGCGGAGGATCTCGCGGCGGAATGGGCGCGGCAGACGGAGGTGATCGAGCCAGCTTCAATGCCTCTCACCCGGATCGTCAATTCGGCGATCGACGGTGTCGCGAAGCAAATGGACGCAACGGTCGAGGAAATCGCCAAATATGGCGAATCCGATCTGATCTGCTATCGCGCCAAAGCGCCCGAAGGTCTGGCGCAGGCGCAGGCGGCAAGCTGGGACCGCATTCTCGATTTCGCCCGCGAAAAGCTCGGCGCGCGCCTTTTCTGCGCCGAGGGGGTGATCTTCGTCGAACAGCCCGAGGCGGCCCGTCGCGCCCTGCTCGCGGCGGTAAGGCAAGTCGCAGAGGATGGGCCAGGGGCGCCGTTTGCGCTGGCCGCACTGCATGTCATGACCACGCTTACCGGCTCGGCCTTGCTCGCGCTGGCCATCGCGCATGGAGAAATGACGCCGGAGGAGGCTTGGGCGGCTGCGCATGTCGACGAAGATTTCCAGATGAAAATCTGGGGGGCCGATGAAGAAGCGCTTCGCCGCCGCGCGCGGCGCTGGACGGAGATGGAGGCAGCGGCGCGGCTGTTTCGGTCGGTCCGCCCCAAGCCGGAACAGGCCTGAGCGCAGCGTCTTGCGGCGTCTGAATAGAAGCGATGACGGCTTTTAGCAAAGCAAGTCGATGCACCGCGGATCGGCCGAAAGACTCCAGGGGCTGAGCCACGTCACTTATGCCCGCGCTTGATCCTCGCTGCGGGCGCCGATGCGGCCAAGGTGAGTGGAGGTGAAGGCGTCGCCGTATTTCACATAGCCGAGCGCGCGATCGATGCCGATATGCGCGCTCCAGATCAGCGCGATTGCAATTCCAGTCGGGGACGCCAAGGCCGCGGCGCCGCCAAGGAGGGCGAGCGGGCCAAGATAAATATGAACGGCGTTGTAGGCGGCGGCGCCAAGGCGCGGTCCTGCGAGATAGACGAGCATCGAAAGGTCGGGCGCGAGGATTAACGTCGCAAAGAGGAGCCAGGAGCCATCGATCCGGCCGAAAGCTGCGATGGAGGCGACGGCGACGGCGAGCCCTTCGGCCCGCAACAAGAGGCGCGGCGCGCCGTTGACGAAGTTCTGCGCTTTGGCGATCATTCGATTAGAGTCTCCTTGGCGTGCCCCAGGGCAGGATTTCTCTTGAGAACGGCCGATCGCCCAAGCGCAGAAGTTGCAGATCTTTCAGATAAGATCATGCTCGAGACGAAGCAGATAGATCATGATCGCTTCAACTTGAATTGACCGCCAGGCCGGGACAGGTTCAATGAAACATATTCTTCAACAGCTCGATGAGCGCCGCGCCGAAGCAAAAGCCGGCGGCGGAAGGCTGCGCACCCTGGCGCAGCACAAACGCGGAAAACTCACCGCGCGCGAACGAATCGAGCTTCTGCTCGATCATGGCTCGTTCGAAGAATTCGACATGTTCGTGCAGCACCGCGCGACCGATTTCGGCATGGATCAGCAGCATATTCCCGGCGATGGCGTCGTCACGGGCTGGGGCACCGTCAATGGCCGCACGGTCTACGTCTACGCCAAGGATTTCACCGTCTTCGGCGGCTCGCTGTCCGAAACTCATGCGCGCAAAATCACCAAGGTGCAGGACATGGCGCTGCGCAACCGCGCCCCGATCATTGGCCTCTTCGACTCCGGCGGCGCCCGCATCCAGGAGGGCGTCGCAGCGCTCGCCGGCTATGGCGAAGTCTTCCAGCGCAATGTTCTGGCTTCCGGCGTCATCCCGCAGATCTCGCTGATCATGGGGCCTTGCGCCGGCGGCGACGTCTATTCTCCGGCGATGACCGATTTCATATTCATGGTGCAGGGCACGAGCTACATGTTCGTAACCGGCCCCGAAGTCGTCAAGACCGTCACAAATGAGAGCGTCAGCGCGGAAGAGCTGGGCGGCGCCTCGGTGCATGCGGTCAAAACGGCGGTCGCCGATCGCGCCTACGCCAACGACGTCGAGGCGTTGTTGCAAATGCGCCGCCTCATCGATTTTTTGCCTTCATCCAACACCGATGACGTTCCCGAGTGGCCGAGCTTCGATGATGCGAACCGGCTCGATCCCTCGCTCGACACCTTGGCCCCGGACCATCCGAACCTTTCCTACGACATCAAGGAACTCATCGCGAAAACCGTCGACGAAGGCGATTTTTTTGAAATACAGGAAGCTCATGCGCGCAACATCGTGACGGCTTTCGGACGCATTGAAGGACGCACGGTCGGCTTCGTCGCCAATCAGCCGATGGTTCTCGCCGGCGTGCTCGATTCCGACGCCTCGCGCAAAGCGGCCCGTTTCGTGCGGTTTTGCGATTGTTTCAATATTCCGATCGTCAGTTTCGTCGACGTGCCGGGCTTCCTGCCCGGAGTGGCGCAGGAATATGGCGGCCTCATCAAGCATGGCGCGAAACTGCTTTTTGCCTATGCCGAGGCGACGGTGCCGAAGGTCACGATCATCACGCGAAAGGCGTTCGGCGGCGCTTATGACGTGATGGCCTCGAAACATTTGCGCGGCGACATCAATTTCGCCTGGCCGACGGCGCAAATCGCGGTCATGGGCGCGAAGGGCGCGGTTGAGATCATTTTCCGGCAGGACATGAATGATCCGGCGAAAATCGCCGAGCGCACGCGTGAATATGAAGAGCGCTTTCTCTCGCCCTTCGTCGCTGCGGAGCGCGGCTACATCGACGAGGTCATTATGCCGCATGCGACGCGCAAGCGAGTCGCATGCGCCCTCGCGATGCTCCGGCACAAGGAGCTGGAGAACCCCTGGAAGAAACACGACAATATCCCTCTGTGATTTTGGCGCTCCAAGGGGGCGCGTCTCTCCTCGCAAAATCTCCGATCCCTTGAGCCTGGGGGCATTGCGCCGGTTTCGCCGCAATCGCACGCCTTGGAAACTGTGACGTGTGGCGGCGCTGCACTTGCTCGGCGAGAGAGCATCGTTTACCTAACGCCAAGCTTACGATTTAGCTTGGCTATAATTGTTCCTGCGCAAGCGGAACCGTTTCCACCGCCAAGCTGTTATAGGCGGGCGCGGCGTTCGAATTTGGATATGAATACATGATCAGAGTTGCTTCGGTTTTTGGCTTTGTGATCATTCTTGCTCTGATGTTTGCCGCTTACACGGGAACGCCCGAGGCTTCCGTAGCCGACGCGCAATCAGACGCCGCACCGAGCAAGGGTTGCGTGACGCATCAGGTTTCCCTCGACGAGGGTTACGCTGTGACCCGCACCGAGACGCGGACTGTCTGCGCCGGCGACTGATTCTACCTCGCCTCGCGCGTCCACTCCTGCAAAACTGAAACGATCGAGCCGGTGAGCCGCTGTAAATCGGCCTCGTCGATGGTGAAGGCTGGAGTCAAATACACGATATTGCGAAACGGGCGCACCCAGACGCCCGCCTCGATGAAACGGCGCTTCAAATCATTCATGTCGTCTATGCGGTCGAGTTCGACGACGCCGATCGCGCCTTTGACCCTCACATCTCGGACGCGCGATAAATTGCGGCATGGTTCGAGATCGCGGGCAAGAATCTCGGCGATCTTCGCGACCTGCCCAAGGCGGGGCTCGCTCTCGAATAGGTCGAGCGAGGCGTTGGCGGCGGCGCAAGCGAGCGGATTTGCCATAAAAGTCGGGCCATGCATCAGGGCGTGCGTCGGCTCGGTCGAGAGGAACGCCTCGAACACCGCGCTGGTCGCGATGGTCGCGGCAAGACCCATGGTTCCGCCGGTAAGCGCCTTCGACAAAGTGATGATGTCCGGCACAACGCCCGCCGCTTCGCAAGCAAACAGCGTTCCGGTGCGGCCAAAGCCGGTGAAGACCTCATCGAAAATCAACAGAATGCCGCGCCGGTCGGCCGCGCGTCTGAGTTTTTGCAAAACCTCAGGGGAATGAAAAATCATGCCGCCCGCGCCTTGAGCTATTGGCTCGACTAAAATGGCGGCCAATTCAGAAGCATGGGTATCGAGCAACGCCTCAAACGCCACCTCGCTCGCAGCGTCGACGGGCAGGTCGGCGGTGATCTGCTGGGTCAGCGCTTTGGAGAAAAGGGCGTGCATTCCTTCTTCCGGATCGCAAACCGCCATGGTCGCGAATGTATCGCCGTGGTAGCCGCCCCTGAACGCCAGAAAGCGCGTGCGCTGGCTGGCGCCCTTGTTCAGCCAGAACTGCACGGCCATTTTCATCGCCACCTCGACAGCGACGGAGCCGCTGTCGGAGAAAAACACGCGATCAAGGGGCTTTGGCAGCAGATTGACGAGACGGCGCGCTAAAGTCAGCGCCGGCTCGTGCACGAGGCCGCCGAACATGATATGCGGCATCGCATGCAGCTGGCGGGTGACGGCTTCGGCGATATGAGGATGATTATAGCCGTGGCAGGCGGTCCACCAGCTGGCGATTCCATCAATAAGCTCGCGGCCGTCGGCGAGCGTTATCCGCGAACCATTCGTGCGGACGACAGGCAAAGGCGGGGTCGCGGTCCGCATCTGCGTATAAGGCAGCCAGATATGCGGGAGTCCCTCGGTAAACCAATCCGGCGGTTGACAGCTCATAAGTTCGCCTCCGGCCTTGGTGCTTTTGCCCAAGGCTTCGCCTAATCCAGCGCTACTCCCGCGTCAACGAGGCTAAACGACCGAACATGCAGTCCCTTGACGACTTCGCCTCGGCAAAACTGGCCGAACTCGATTCAAAGCGCCTCCGCCGCACCCTCATTGAAAGCGCGCGCGAGGACGGTCTCTGGATCACCCGCGGAAACCGCAGGCTGTTGTCCTTCTCCTGCAATGATTATCTCAATCTCACGCATCATCCGGCGGTCAAAGCCGCCGCCTCGGCCGCCATCGCGCTTTATGGCGTTGGGGCCGGGGCGTCGCGCCTCGTCACCGGCAATCATCCTTTGTTCCAGGAACTGGAAAGCCGCCTCGCCCGCATCAAAGGGACGGAAGCAGCCTGCGTTTTCGGTTCGGGCTATCTCGCCAATGCCGGCATCATTCCGACCCTCGCGGGGCCAAATGACCTCATACTGATCGACGAACTGGCGCACGCCTGCCTCTTTGCGGGGGCTCAGTTATCGCCGGGCAAAACCGTAATCTTCCGGCATAATGACGTTGCGCATGCCGGGGAATTGCTCAGCGCCAACCGCGCCGGATTCGTCCGTGCGCTGCTGGTCACCGACGGGATTTTCTCCATGGACGGCGATCGCGCGCCTCTGGCGGAGCTTGCCGCGCTTTGCGCCTCCCATGATGTCTGGCTGATGAGCGATGACGCGCATGGGCTAGGGGTCGTCGGCGGGGGACGCGGCTCGGTGGCGGCGGCGGGCGACCCGCCGGTTCCATTGCAAATGGGAACCTTGTCGAAGGCGATCGGCGGCTATGGCGGCTATTTGTGCGCCTCGCAACCGGTGATCGACCTCATCAAGACCCGCGCGCGGACCTTTATCTATTCAACTGGGCTCCCTCCCGCCTCGGCCGCCGCCGCTATCGCCGCGCTGAAAATTATCGAGACACAGCCGGAGCTCGTTCAGAAACCGCTGGCCAAGGCCCGCGTCTTTACCGCCCATCTCGGGCTGCCGGAGGCGCAAAGCCCCATCGTCCCGCTAATCATCGGCGAGCCGGAGGCGACCTTGGCCGCCTCTCGCCAATTGGCGGACGCGGGCTTTCTCGTGACTGCGATCCGCCCTCCGACGGTTCCAACCGGCACCGCGCGGCTGCGCTTTGCCTTCACAGCCATGCACAAGGACGAAGACATCGCCCTACTCGCGGAGGTTTTGCGCTCGGTTCTGGAGGTCTGACATGACTGCATTTTTTGTCACGGGCTCAGGAACGGATGTCGGCAAAACCTTCGTGACCGCGGGGCTTATCCGCCATCTGCGAGGCCAAGGCCGCATCGTCGAAGCCCTGAAACCCATCGTCAGCGGCTTTGATCCGGCGCAGCCCGCCGGCAGCGACCCCGCCATCCTGCTCTGCGCTCTCGCGCGGGCGGCAACCGAGCGAGAACTGGCGCAAATCTCGCCCTGGCGCTTCAAGGCGCCGCTGTCTCCAGACATGGCGGCGGACGCCGAGGCGCGGGCAATCGACATGGCGGAGGTTGAAAGCTTTTGCAAAAAAGCGATTCTTGCGGCCGAAGACGTGCTGCTGATCGAGGGCGTCGGAGGCGTCATGGTTCCGATCAATCGCGTCGCCACCCAACTCGATCTGATGGTCGCGCTCGACTTGCCGCTGATTTTCGTCGGCGGCAGCTATCTCGGCGCGATCAGCCACACATTGTCGGCGCTCGAAACGCTGCGGCTGCATGGCCTCAGGGCGCAGGCGATCGCGATCAGCGAGACGCCAGGATCTTCGGTTGATTTAGACGCAACCCTTGCGACGCTCGGCAATTTTGTGGCGGCGCCTTTGGTGGCCTTGCGGCGGGATGCCTCCCCCAGCGCGAACGAAGCCGCATTCGCGCAGTTGAGCGCGTCGATCTAGGCAGTAGTGACGAATTACCTGAGCATGATAGCAATAGCGGCGAGCAATACGAAGCCTCGGTAGTTTGCGAGGAGCTTGTCGTATCGGGTTGCGACGCGCCGGAACTGCTTCAGTTTATTGAAGAAACGCTCGACGAGATTGCGCTCCTTGTAGAGCGCCTTGTCGTAGGGGAGCGGCGCGCGGCGATTGGATTTTGATGGGATCACCGGCTCAGCCTCACGCATAAGAACAGCCTTGCGCAAGTGATTGGCGTCATAACCTTTATCGGCGATGATCGCATCGGCCGCAAAGCCTTCGATCAGGGCGTGCGCTTTTGTGATGTCGTTGCGCTGCCCAGGTCCGAGAAGGAGCCGAACGGGGTTGCCGAGCGCGTCTGTCGCGGCGTGGATTTTGGTGCTCAAACCACCGCGAGAGCGGCCCAGGCCTTGGGCATCCGCCCCCCTTTGGCGATCCTTGCGCCGGCCGCGTGCTGATGGGCGCGCACGATTGTTGAGTCGATCATCAGCCATTCGAGATCGGCCTCGGCGGTGAATGCCTCAAGAAATCCGTCCAAGGCGCCGCGCTCGATCCAGCGATAGTAGCGGCGTTTCACCGCCTGATGGTCGCCGAAGCGTTCGGGCAGATCGCGCCAGCGGCCGCCCGAGCGGGCCATCCATAACAGCGCGTCGACGAAGCGTCGATTGTCGCAGCGCGGCCCGCGCTGGCCGGCTCTTCCGCCTGGCACAAGATCACAAAGCCGCTCCCATTGATCGTCTCGCAGCGCATCGACATCCCGAATCATCAAGGCTGATCTCCAAAAATCAGCCTTGAATCATGGAAAGATCCTCGCGAGAATCCCCCAAACGCCGAATTCGTCACAACGGCCTAGCCTCAGCGCGAAAGAAGCCGTTCCTCGATGCGAGCCATTCCCCGCTCGAATACGTCGGTATCGCAGAGCGCGCGCGAGAGCACTATAACGCCCTGTATGTTGGCGACGGCTTCTTCGGCAAGCCTAAGCGCTCTTGCGGGATCTTCGCCGTCTCTTTCCAGCGCGCCGGCGAGCGCTTCGTTCCAGGCCGCAAAATAGTTGCGGATTCGTACGGCGAAACGGTCGCGCACATTATCCAACGCGAAGACGCCGACGAGACACACTCTCCGGCCGGAGTGGAAATAATCGGCGACAGACCGGCTCATGGCCTTGATGGCGGCGCGAGGATCGTCAGCCTCGCGCAACGGCCGATAGATATTCTCCTCAAACCAGCCGCCGATATCCTGGAGCACGGCGGCCGCCATATCCTCTTTCCCGCCGGGAAACAGGTAATAGAGACTGCCCTTTCCAAGACCGGTCTTTTGACTGATCAGCGCGAGGCTCGCGCCCTCAAAACCATTCTCGCGAAAGATCTCCGCCAGTGAGGCGACTATATCGGCGCGCTCAGTGGCGACCCTCGCCATCGCTGTCAGAGACCGAGGTCGGAAAGGCCCGGATGGTCAGCGGGGCGGGCGCCGAGAGGCCAGAAGAATTTGCGCTCGGATTCCTTGATCGGCAGGTCATTGATGCAGGCGAAGCGTTTCTGCATCAGCCCGTCCTCGCCAAATTCCCAATTCTCATTACCGTAGGAACGGAACCAGTTGCCAGAGTCGTCATGGCATTCATAGGCGAAGCGGACGGCGATTCTATTTCCGGTAAACGCCCAAAGTTCTTTGATCAATCGGTAGTCGAGCTCTCTGGTCCATTTGCGCGTCAAAAATTCAACGATCGCCGGCCTACCGACGATAAATTCGGCGCGGTTGCGCCAATAGCTGTCCACTGTGTACACGAGCGAGACTCGGGCAGGGTCGCGGCTGTTCCAGCCGTCCTCTGCCCCGCGCACTTTCTGAACGGCGGTCTCATGGGTAAAGGGCGGTAGCGGCGGCCGTTGTTCGTTCGACATGGCTTGGTCTCCCATCTTCGCGTTGATCTTGTACCGAATGGTACAGACCGACGAAGCGGTACTCTCGAGCCAACACCCTGTCAATGTCCAAGCTGCGCCCAACCGTGCGCAATCAGTTGGCGGCGCCTTTATCGGGTTTGGCTTTCTTAGCCGCATCCGTCGCTGCTGCCTGCGGCGATTTCGGAGCCGTGCGCTGCCCGGTCCGCGCCCCATTATGCGCGAGTGCGTCTTCAAGTTCGGTCTGGAGCGCCTCGAGTTCGGCCTTGGTTCTGAGCTTTGGCCGTTGCGGATCAGTTCCGGTGGTTGGCTGATAATCGAGCTTGTCGGTTGGCGTGCGCGATTGACGAACGAAATCCCTGGCCTCCGGCACGTCCGCCCAAATCCGGGTGTTCTTTATGGTGTCTAGCGGAGTGCCGGCTGTTTTTTTGGGCGCAGCTTTGGCTGCGGGCGCTGGGGTTTTTGGCGCTTGTTGCTGCGGCTCCTGCGGGCTGACAGTCTCAGCCTGCAGACTCTGCGGATAGAGACACAGCCCCGCACAGGCCAAAACGGCCAGCAAAGCCGCCCATGCCGCGCTCGATCCCGAATATTGAAGCCGTTTTCGTTTCATCAAGCGGCGATGGTCCCCAGAGTGCTTAATTCAGTTAACTTGCTGCGCGGCTATTATGTCAGAAACGCGATGGGCTCTCCACGTACGGCGCTTTGAAATTCTACCCCTTTGATTTCAGGCATTTTTATTGCGGCGGCCAGTTTCCTCTTCGCGCAAATGCATTATGATCGGCTTGGCAAGCAGAGCAACGCGCGTTTGCGGCTCAAAACGTCGCATTACGCTCTTATATATGAGCTAATGCGCAGGATGCCAAAGCGACGGAAAAACGCTCGACTCGGCGTTTCCCCGCAGCGCTAATCCGAAAACGCTAACGATGGGAACGCCATGAGGCCTAAAAAAACCAGCAGCCTCGGTGAGGCCGGAGGGCGCAAGCGCAAGACCCGAATCTCAGCCAGTAATGTGAAAAAGCGGGCCGAAGCTAAAGCGTTGGCGGAGAAAAAGCTTCGCGCGGCTGCGGTCGAGAGCGCGCCTCAAGAAACCGCGGCCGCCGCGACGTCCATGCTGCATCCGGCGATGGCGGCCTTCGCTCCAACTTTGGCGAAGATCGCGGACCCAAGCGCTCCGAAGCCGGATTTTGAGCGCATGGCCTATAATATCGCTCGCTTCGTCGAGCAAGGGAGCAAGGCGGTCGCAGCCTCCCTGAAACCGCCGGAGAATGGCGAATCGAAGAGCGACCTCTCGAACGAACTCTCTGACGCGTTGCGCTCGATTGGTCGCGTCGCCGAATATTGGCTCAGCGACCCGGCCAAGACCGTCGAGGCTCAATCCGCCCTTACGGCGAATTTCCTCGGCCTTTTCGCCAACACCTTGCGGCGGCTTTCCGGCGAGTTGGAGACTCCAGTCGTCCCCTATGATCCTTCCGATAAAAGATTTTCCGCCCCTGAATGGCGCGAAAGTCCTTTCTTCGATTTCCTGCGTCAGGCGCACGCGATAGGCTGGCATTGGGCGAATGATCTTGCCGATCGCTCAGGCCCGCTTGATCCTCGCGTCCGGGAAAAAGCCAAATTCTATATTCGGCAAATGGCGAGCGCTTTTTCTCCGTCGAATTTCTTCGCCACCAATCCCGAGGTGCTGAAGGAAACCTGGACCTCGAATGGCGAGAATCTCGTCCGCGGCGCCTCGATGCTCGCGCAGGATATCGAGGCCGGTAATGGACGGCTCAAAATCACCCGCTACGATTCGTCGAAGTTCGAAGTTGGCGTGAATCTCGCGGCGACGCCCGGCAAAGTCATCTTCCGCAACGATCTCATCGAACTGATTCAATATGCGCCGACGACGGATAGCGTCTACAAGCGGCCTTTGCTGATCGTGCCGCCGTGGATCAACAAATTCTATATCCTTGATCTCAACCCCGACAAAAGCTTCGTGCGCTATGCGGTCTCGCAAGGCCTGACGGTGTTCATCGTCTCCTGGGTCAACCCTGATTCGCGCCATCGCGACAAGGGCTTTGAAGATTATATGCGCGAAGGCATTTTCGCCGCGCTCGACGCCATTGAAAAGGCGACCGACGAAAAAAAGGTCACGGCGATCGGCTACTGTATCGGCGGAACTCTGCTCGCCATGACTCTCGCCTATATGAAAGAGATCGGGGACGACCGGATCGAAAGCGCGTCTTTCTTTACGACCCAAACCGATTTCAGCCAGGCCGGCGATCTCAGGATCTTCGTCGACGAGGAGCATCTCGGCGATCTCGAGCAGAGAATGGCTGCGAACGGCTATCTTGAAGCCTCAACCATGTCGACGGCTTTCAACATGCTGCGGCCGGACGATCTTATCTGGTCCTATGTTGTCAATAATTACATGAAAGGCAAACCGCCGCTCGCCTTCGATCTTCTCGCGTGGAACTCGGACTCGACGCGGATGACCGCCGCCAATCACATCGCCTATCTGCGCGGCTGCTATCTGGAGAACCGTCTGGCGCGCGGCGACGCCAAATTCGATGGTAAAACGCTTGATCTAAAGAAAATTACGATGCCGGTCTACCATTTGGCGACGCGCGAGGATCATATCGCGCCGGCAAATTCGGTCTTCATCGGAGCAAAACTCCTCGGCGGCGACGTCCGCTATGTCCTTGCCGGCTCCGGTCACATCGCGGGCGTCATCAATCCCGTCGGCAAGCCCAAATATCAATATTGGCTGGGCGAGCCTCCAACTGGCTCATTCGCGGATTGGTTGAAAACCGCCGTCGAACATAAAGGCAGCTGGTGGCCCGATTGGATCCAGTGGGTAACGCAGCAGTCGCCCGAACGGGTGACGCCGCGTCTGCCCGGCGATGGCGAACTGCCGCCGCTCGGCGATGCGCCCGGCGAATATGTCAAGGTGCGGTACTGACCGGAAGGGCGCGCGATAGGGCGCAGCGCCTGCAACTGGCGGAGTTCCGGGCGATCATCAAATTCGTTCACGACGCATTGAGAATGACGAAACTCCATTCGCCTCGGGCTGCGCAACCCGGTATATTTTGATTCGCGACTGTGGATTTGGACCTATTTCGGCTTCCAGTCCTGTCGCGCGGATCTTGGCGAACGGTCGCGACTCCCCCGGCCGCGCGCATTGTCTTCGGCTTGGGCCCAAATCATGACGCGGTCTTTTTCAAACCACGTTTTCCGTTTCGCCCCGTCGTCCAATGGCTATCTTCATCTCGGTCACGCCTATTCAGCCCTGCTGAACAGCGACATGGCGGAGGCCTGCGGCGGCCGATTTCTGCTGCGCATCGAGGATATCGACATCGATCGCTGCCGTCCCGAATTTGAACAGGCGATTTACGAAGACCTGAGCTGGCTGGGGCTGAAGTGGGAAATGCCGGTTCGGCGCCAATCGGAACATTTTTCCGATTATGCCGGCGCTCTCAAAAGGCTCCAAGACCAAGGGCTGACCTATCCCTGCTTCTGTTCTCGCGGCGAAATTATGAGCGCCGTCGCGGGAAAGCCTGATTGGCCGCGCGATCCGGACGGCTCGCCGCTCTATCCGGGACTTTGCAAGCATCTCTCGAAAGTGGAGCGTGCGCGGCGATTGGCGAGCGGTCTGCAGGCGGCTCAGCGGATCGACATGGACGCCGCCCTTGCCCGCGTAGGCGTCAACCTCGACTGGCGCGATCTTGGCGCAGGCGGCCAAGGCCGCGACATCGCCGCCGATCCGGCCCTCTGGGGGGACGCCGTGCTGTCGCGCAAGGACATTCACACCAGCTATCATATCGCTGTTGTCGTCGACGATGCGCTACAGGGCGTGAGCGACATCGTGCGCGGCGAGGACTTGTTCATGGCGACGCATCTGCATCGCTTGCTGCAAGCGCTGCTCGATCTCCCGGCGCCCGCCTATTATCATCATAGGCTTCTGCGCGACGCTTCAGGGCACAAATTATCCAAAAGCACGCGCGCAAAGTCGTTGCGCGCGTTACGTCAGGAGGGGCTCTCACCCGCCGCGGCGCGGCGGAAACTGGCAAGCGAATTGATCGCCGCGCCAGCGCCGCCCTAAAACCGCCGCTCCACGATTTTATAGTCTAGCTAAAGCCTAATTCATTAGATAAATAGATAAAAAGTCTGCCATTATGGCGAAATAAAGAACTCACGAAGCAGGATTGACCAAAAATGGGCGCTTTTGCTGTGCAAACTCGGGACCTAACGCAAATAACGGTGGTGACATGAGATCTTTTGGCGCTGTGCTTACCGTCCTGGCCGCTGTCTCGCCTTTCGCGATATCTCCTGCTTTTGCCGATCCTCCGGCGCATAGCGATTCCGCGACCCGCGTCGACGCAGCGCGCCCAGATTCCACCCACGCAACGGCTCCTGCCTTGCCCCCCAAGGCTCATCAGGCCTTCGATATCCTACGCCAGGGCGACAAGATTGGCTCCGATGCGCTCGATATCGATCATCAGGCCGATGCGACGACCGTCAAGACCAAGACGAATATTTCCGTCAAGGTGATGTTCATCGAGGCTTACCGGTACGAGCATAATTGCAGCGAAACCTGGAAGAACGGTCAATTGACCGCTTTCAAATCGCAAACAGACGACAACGGAACAAAACACGCGGTCGAGATTGCTCCTTCACCGACCCCGGACAAGCTCACGCTGATCGTAGACGGGAAGAAGAGCGAGGTGTCGAAGGCTATCGCGCCCGCCAGCCTTTGGAGCAAGGAGCTCGTCACCAGGACCGAGCTGTTCGACCCTGCCGACGGAAAACTCATAACGATCGCCGTCAAAGATTTGGGCGACGAGACTTTGACCATTCAAGGCGTGAACCATAAAACCCGTCACTTCAAACTTTCTGAAAAGTCGCCAGGCGACTTCGACCGCGATCTTTGGTTTGAGGGCGACAGCCTGGTTCGGATGAAGATGATCGGTTCCGACCATTCGACGATCCTTTCGGACTTGCGTTGACGCAGAGTTGCGTTGACGTCAGTCTGCGAAGAGTCGCGCGCTCAAGAGACAGATCGCGCGGCTCGAAAGGCCTTGACCTATAAAAAGGGTAAAGACGACTAAAATAGCGTTGCGGAAAAAGCCTAGCGCGCTATCTGGTCGGCTGTTCGGCGACTTTATCCTGCTGATCCGTGGTCGGCGCCTTGGCCAGCAGCGCATCGATGCGATCGCGTTCGCGCTTGAAATTGGCGAGCATGGCGCCATCGAACTCGCGGGTCCGCGCCAGCTTGACGCGCATCGGATCGACGAAATGGCCGTTGACCATGACTTCATAGTGAAGATGCGGGCCGGTCGCGAGGCCGGTCTGACCCAGATAGCCAATGACCTGCCCCTGGCGAACGCGGGTTCCTTCGACGGCTCCCCGGGCGAACCCCGACATATGATTATATGTCGTAACGTAGCCGTTCGCGTGCTGGATCTCGATGCGGCGGCCGTAGCCTGAATCCCAACCCGCCTGGGTGATCGTGCCGTTGCCCGCCGCAAAGATGGGCGTGCCGATGGGGGCCGCCCAATCAACGCCCGTATGCGGGCGCGAATAACCAAGAATTGGGTGGAAACGGAGGCCAAAGCCCGAGGTGAATCGGGCGTTTATAATTGGCGTGCGCACCAGAAATTTGCGCGTCGAACGGCCGTCTTGATCGTAAAAGTCGAGAAGACCGTCATCGGGCGTCTGAAACCGATAGTAATGGTAGGTTTCATTGCGCGCGGTTATGGTTGCATAGAGCAGCTGATTATGTCCGTCGCCTTCTTCGCTCTCATCGTAAAAAGCCTCAAAAGAGTCGCCGCCGGCGACTGGCCGCTGGAAATCAACGTCATTGGCGAAGATGCGGACGAGATCATCAATGATCGGGCGAGGAATTTCTTGTTTCAGCGCGGTCTCGTAAAGCGAATCATAGAGCCGCATCCCGTCTGGATCATCTTCTTCATCGCTGTCCGGCGTCGGCTGTTTGGCGGGGTGCTGCGGCGCCGTCACCCGCACATAGTCGCCCTGGTCATCAATGGCGACGCTGCTTTCCAGGGTCTCATCGGAGTAGATGGAAAGCCGAGCGAGCGTGCTGGCTTGCCCGGACCCATCTAGATCGGTGAAAAGAAGTTTGACGCGGCGGCCCTCGGTTGCGGCCACTTCGTTGCGTTTGAGCGCGAAAGCTCCGATCACGGCGGCGATTTTGTCTTTCGTCAACCCCGCCGCGCGGAGAACATCCTCGAGCGTTTCGCCGTGCCGCACCACGACAAGCCGCTCCTCCATTTGCGTTGGCTGCGGGCTCTGCGGCGAACGCGCGACGTTGCTCACATTCTCAGGAACCATGCGCACTTCAATTGCGGAGAAGGGCGTCGCCTTGATCTGCCCGGCGGGATTGGCGTAAGCGAGCGCGCCGGGGAAATTAGTGTGGCTTGTGCGCATCAAAAGAAGTTGCGGCGGCAGCGCAATCGGCGTCGACCCCGCGGTCGTCGTATCTTTGACCTGTTCGGCCACCTGCGCCCGAACCTCATCATCGGTCAGGCCGATCGCCGACAGATTCTCGGCTGCGATGTCGCGGATCGACCATGAAACTTCGGCGTCGTCTTGAACCGGCTCCGGCGTCGCATCGATCGGGCTGCGCGCATCGGCCAGAATCTTCAGAGGATTGAAAGGCGGGACGTCGTCGGTAAAGCCCGCGCTCGCCAGAACGAGGCCCGTTTCGACTCGCGTAAAGGTGTGAATCCGCATCACTTCCTTGTCGCCGACCTTGATCGCCGTAGGCGCGCGGAAGGTTTGTTTCGCTGCGACGATGTCGACCGACTGCACCAGCCGATCGCCTTTATGCTGATTGACGCCGAAATCGATGTTGATTTCCTTGCGCGGCGCGAGCGAGGGCGCCTCGGCGAAATAGGCTTGATTGCCGAGCGCCGCATAAATCGCCGCGCCGATCAGCGCGCCGCCGGAGAGGCCGGTCAAAATCGTGCCGGAAAACCAACGCAGCGATATGCGCCGCCGGTCGAACGACGAATGGCGCTCGCCATCGGCTTCTATAGCGGGCTCGTGGCCAAGATCCATGCCGCCATGAAAGCGGGCGGACCAAAGGCCCACCGCAAGCGGATGACTTCGCAAGTGCGAATCCATTGTCATTACGATTGTGCGAACCTAGCCAATGCCTGCTCTTCGAATATTCAAAGGCCCACATGCGAGCCGGACAGTTTTATAAGCGCGGGACGTGAGCCCGGATCGATATTCGGAACCTCGAGGCGATTTTCTCGGAATTCTATTTCGTAAAACAGGCCTCGCGTGAAGGGCGTAGCCGCGGCGGGAATGGCGGACGCGACTTAATCCGCTTAGAGGTCAAAGCTCTCTGCACAATCGCGCCAGACCCGATCATGCTCCCGCTTTGATTTCAATGCACTCCTTGATTGTAGAGACAAAGCCTGCTGAAGATGGCCCAAATGCGGCGCATGTTTTTTGGGAGCCATTTCGCCCCGAAACTCCTGGGCGGCCTCGGAAGCGGTTGACAACAAGCGCGCGTTTTTGTAACAGACTAACCCTGCGCGGCGCTTTGGCCGCGTTTTTTCGTTTGCGCCGTTCAAATTCATGTGCCTTCGGACCAAAATTCCGGTCGCGCAGAATGATTTTGCCGGCATACGAAATACGGCTTTGCGACAACTGCTAAGAAGCCGGCCGCCGGAGCCTCCGCTCCGGAAGAGCCGGATCGAACATAAGGGAAAACAATGTTCGCAGTGATCAAAACCGGCGGCAAGCAATATAGCGTCGCCGCCGAAGACACGATAACAGTTATGAGCCTCGCTGGCGCGCCCGGCGATGTGGTGACGTTCGACAATGTTCTGATGCTCAGCGGAGAGGGCGAACCGACGATCGGCGCGCCTTTTATCGAAGGAGCCAGCGTCGCTGGCGAGATCGTCGCACAGAAGCGCGGCCCCAAGGTCCTCGCCTTCAAGAAGCGGCGGCGCAAGAATTCGAAGCGCAAGCGCGGCCATCGCCAAGACTTGACTCTGGTGCGGATCACCGGCCTTTCGACCGGCGGCGCCCAGCGTTCCTCGGCGGCCCCTGTTTCAGCCGAGACTGCAAACGTCCCGGCGGAATGAGCTTCCGCGCTCTTTGAGCCCTGCGGATTGTTAGTTATAATGGTTTGGTGTGCGGCGACGCGCATCCATCGTTGGAAAATTTGGAGCCAGATCGATGGCGCATAAAAAGGCAGGCGGTTCGTCCCGCAACGGCCGCGACTCCGCGGGCCGACGTCTCGGCGTGAAGAAATTCGGCGGCGAGTCCGTGATCGGGGGCAATATTATTGTGCGCCAGCGCGGCACAACCTGGCATCCCGGCGACAATGTCGGGATGGGAACGGATCATACGCTGTTTGCCCTGGTCGAAGGCAAAATCAAGTTTGTGACCAAAGCCAGCGGACGCGCTTACGTGTCGGTAGTTCCACATCCACAAGTAGAAGCCGCAGAATAGAGGTGGGGATAACAGAAAACCTCCACCTGATCCCACAGACCTGGTGGACTTGGTTTTCTTCAATTGAAGACCCCCTGCAGTTTTAGGGAATAAAGTCCGGAAAGCCGCATAAGCGGCTTAAAAAGGGGTGGGGTGCCATGCCATCGCTCTTTTTTGGTGCAAAGTCTCAGCATGAGATTCGCATACCGGAGCCCACATGTTCCCGGATTTAACTTCTGACGATATTTTCCGTCTCGAGACCAAGCGGCTGTGGCTGCGCTGGCCTCGAGCTAGCGACGCTGCGTCAATCGCGAGCTTCGCCCAGCGACCCGAAATCGCGCGGATGACTGCGACGATTCCCCATCCCTATCCGGCTGGCGAAGCGGAGCAGTTTGTCCTCAAAGCGCGCGCCGATAACGCCAATGGCAAAGCGCTAATCCTGGTGATCAGCCAAAAAGGCGGCTCGCGGCCAATCATTGGACTCGTCAGCGCGACCATGTCGGATGACGGTGAAATCGAGTTCGGCTTTGTGCTGGCCCCGGCGGCGTGGGGCAAGGGCTTCGCCACAGAGGCCGCCCGGGCGACGGTCGAGGCGGTTCTTGCGCTGACCAAAGCCGACCGCATTGTCGCCAATGCGCGGACGATCAACCCCGCCTCTCGCCGCGTGCTCGAGAAGTGCGGCTTCATCTATATCGATTCCGGGCTTGATCTGCTTCCCGCGCGCGGCGGTCTGCATCCTTGCGACCGGTTCCAGCTCGGCCGGAAACAATGGGCGATGAGCCGTTCGAGCCCGAATTTGCCGCCTATGCCGCATCAAACCCCTGACGTAAGCGACGGGGCCGCCCTCGCCGCGTCGCCGTGCGTCGAAGCATGAGGGGCGGACTTTCGGCATGGGATCTTGCGGTAAGGCAAAGAGATTAAAAAGCATGATCAGGAACGATCATGCGATGTCGTTCGCCGCCGGCGCTTGCGTCGCCGGACCGGCGCCGGCGATTTGGAATAATTGCTTCTCGTTGGGCGAAAACTTGCGATGAAATTTCTGGATGAGGCTAAGGTCTATACGCGGTCCGGCGATGGCGGAGCCGGCTGTCTTTCGTTTCGCCGCGAAAAGTTCATCGAATTCGGCGGTCCGAACGGCGGCGATGGCGGACGCGGCGGCGATGTCGTCATCGAATGCGTCGGCGGCCTCAACACGTTGATCGATTATCGCTATCAGCAACACTTCAAGGCGAAGACCGGAACGCACGGCATGGGCCAGAACCGCGCTGGCGGCAGAGGCGATGACGCGGTTTTGAAGGTTCCGGCCGGCACCCAGGTTTTCGACGAAGAGGGCGAGGTCCTGCTGGCCGATCTGACCGAGATCGGTCAGCGTTTTGTGCTCGCGCGGGGCGGCAATGGCGGCTTCGGCAACGCTCATTTCAAGACATCGACAAATCGCGCGCCCCGACGCGTCAATCCGGGTCAGGAGGGGGAGGAGCGCATCATTTGGCTGCGGCTGAAGCTCATCGCCGACGCGGGGCTCATCGGTCTGCCCAATGCCGGCAAATCGACCTTCCTCTCTACCGTCAGCGCGGCGCGGCCAAAAATTGCCGATTACCCCTTTACGACCTTGCATCCGAACCTTGGCGTCGTCGCCTGCGATGATCGCGAATTCGTTCTCGCCGATCTTCCGGGCCTGATTGAAGGCGCGCATGACGGCGTTGGCCTCGGCGACAGGTTTTTGGGACATGTCGAGCGTTGCCGCGTGTTGCTCCACCTCGTCGACGCTAATACGGAACATGCCGGCAAAGCCTATAAAATCGTCCGCCACGAGCTCGATGCCTATGGCGGAGGTCTGGCTGACAAGCCCGAAATCGTCGCGCTGTCCAAAGTCGACAGCGTCGATGCCGACACCCTCAAACAGCAGATGGCGCGCCTGAAACGCGCGGCCAAATGCACGCCGCTAAAGATTTCGGCCGCGACCAACACCAATCTGCGCGAGGCGTTGCGTGAAATTCTTGCATTGATCGACGCCGGCCAACCGAAAAAAGAGATGCCAGACGATGTCGCCGTCGAGTGGCGCCCTTGAGCCTTGATCAGCATTCCACAGCGACGCCGGCAAGCACGCTGCCGCGCCTCAAGGATTTCCGGCGGATCGTCATCAAAGTCGGATCATCCCTGCTCATCGATCGGGCGCAGGGCCGCGTCAAACGCGAATGGCTGGAGTCTTTGGCGCAGGATATAGCGGCGCTGCATGGCCCAGGCGCCGATCTTCTTGTGGTCTCCTCCGGCTCGATCGCGCTCGGACGCACGGTGCTCGACCTGCCCGACGGCGATCTGAAGCTCGAAGACAGCCAGGCTGCCGCCGCCGTCGGGCAGATCGCTCTGGCTCGAATCTGGGCCGAGGTTCTGGCTGACCGCGCCATCACCGCGGGGCAAATTCTCGTCACTTTCGGCGATACCGAGGAGCGCCGCCGCTATCTCAATGCGCGGGCGACGATCGGGCGCCTCCTTGACCTGCGCGCCGTCCCCGTCATCAACGAAAACGATACGGTGGCGACGTCCGAAATCCGTTACGGCGACAATGATCGCCTCGCCGCGCGCGTTGCGACTATGGCCAGCGCCGATCTTTTGATTCTACTGTCCGATGTTCCCGGCCTCTACACAGCGCCCCCGAACGAGAACCCGAACGCGGCGCTGATTCCGGTGGTCTCGCGCGTGACGGCGGAGATCGAGGCCATGGCCGGCGGCGCGGCCTCGCAACTCTCGCGCGGCGGCATGCGCACGAAGATTGAGGCCGCCAAAATCGCGACGACAGGCGGCGCCCATATGCTGATCACTGACGGACGGGTCGCCCATCCCGTGGCGCGGATCGACGCTGGGGCGCCCTGCACTTGGTTCCTCACCGGCTCCAGCCCCGTGACCGCTCGCAAAAAATGGATTGCCGGATCGCTCGAACCGCGCGGGGCGTTGCATATAGACGCGGGAGCCGAACGGGCGATCATCGCCGGCAAGAGCCTCCTTCCGGCCGGGGTCACTCGGGTGGAGGGCAATTTCGCCCGCGGCGATTGCGTTTTGATGCGCAATCCGCTGGGCGGCGAAATCGGGCGAGGCCTCGTCGCCTATGACGCCAGCGAAGCGATCTTGATTGCCGGGCGCAATTCGCAAGATATAGAAGCAGTGCTCGGCGAACCGGGACGGGCGGCGATCATCCACCGCGATGACATGGTCGTCGCTGGAGACTAGACTGAAAGCGGCGAAGCGACGCCGTCACAGCGAAAGCAAAGAGCGATGGACAATCTGAAACGCGCCGATAGCAGCTCCGGCCAAGAGGATGTCGCGCTGCTGATGGCGGATCTCGGCCGCTCGGCTCGGACAGCCGCGCACGCGCTTTCATTGGCTTCCACGGACGCCAAAAATTTCGCGCTTTTGTCCGCCGCCAAAGCCGTCCGAGAGAATGCGGGAGCCATTCTCTCGGCCAACGCGCAAGATGTCGCGGCGGCGCAAAACAATGGCGTCGCAAGCGCCTTCCTTGATCGGCTTCTCCTCGACGCTAAGCGCATAGAAGCAATGGCCAAGGGTCTCGAGGAGATCGCCGCCCTGCCTGATCCCATCGGGCGTCAGCTCGCCCGTTTCGAGCGCCCGAACGGACTTGTCATCGAACGCGTCGCAACCCCGCTCGGCGTCGTCGGCATGATTTATGAAAGTCGCCCGGCGGTGACGGCGGATGCCGGAGCGCTCTGCCTCAAGTCCGGCAACGCCGTGATTCTGCGCGGCGGCTCTGAAAGCAGCCGGTCGACGCGAGCAATCCATCAAAGTCTGGTAGCCGGGCTTGCCGAGGCCGGTCTCCCCACGGCCGCCATAACCCTCGTGCCCGTCACGGATCGCGCCGCCGTCGGCGAAATGCTCAAGGGCCTTGGCGGAAACATCGATGTGATCGTGCCGCGCGGAGGCAAAAGCCTCGTCGCCCGCGTGCAGAGCGAGGCGCGCGTTCCGGTCTTCGCGCATCTTGAGGGAGTCGTTAGCATCTTCGTCCATCGCGACGCCGATCTCGCCAAAGCCAAAACGATCGTTCTCAACGCGAAACTACGCCGCACCGGCGTTTGCGGCGCGGTGGAAACCCTTCTCGTCGACCGCGCCTGCGCTCCGACCTATCTTGCTCCACTCGTTAAGCTTTTGCTCGATAACGGCTGCGCGGTGAGAGGCGACGAGGCGACGCGCAAAACTGACTCGCGCGTCGCCCCCGCGACCGAGGAGGATTGGCGCACTGAATATCTCGACGCGATCATCGCCGTACGGGTCGTCGATGGACTCGAACAAGCGATCGAACATATCGAGAGCTTCGGCTCGCATCACACCGATTGCATCCTGACCGAAGATCAAGGGGCCGCCGACCGCTTCCTGCGGGAAGTCGATTCCGCCATCGTCATGCACAATGCCTCAACCCAATTTGCCGATGGCGGCGAATTCGGCTTCGGTGCCGAAATCGGCATCGCGACCGGCCGCATGCATGCGCGGGGACCCGTGGGGCTTGAACAGCTCACTTCGTTTAAATACCGGGTGCATGGCAGCGGGCAGATTCGTCCGTGAATGCAGGGCCGCCGCATCCGAGCGGTTTTGTCGCCCTGCCCCCGCATAAAGCCGGTTTGCGGGTTGGCCTGTTTGGCGGGAGTTTTAACCCGCCGCACATGGGCCACAGGGAAGCCAGCCTGCTCGCCCTGCGGCGGCTGCGGCTCGATTGCGTCTGGTGGCTCGTCAGCCCCGGCAATCCCCTTAAGGACAAGCGCGAGCTGGCGCCGCTTTCGGCGCGCATCGCCGCTGCGCAGAAGATTGCGAACCATCCGTCGATAAAAGTCACGGGGTTGGAAACCACGATCGGCGCGACCTACACGTTCGAGACGATCGCCTATCTGAAGCAGCGTTGTCCGGGCGTCCGCTTCGTCTGGGTGATGGGCGCCGACAACCTTCCTGGCTTTCACCGCTGGAAGCGTTGGCGCGACATCATCGATCTTGTGCCGATCGCGATCATCGATCGTCCGGGCTCGACGCTGAAAGCGCCGTTTGCGCGTGCGGCGCATGTATTGGGGCGCTATCGGCTTGACGAGGCGCGGGCGGCCTGCCTTGCCGACGCCGAGCCGCCGGCTTTCGTTTTTCTGCACGGACCACGCTCGGCGCTGTCGTCGACGGCGCTGCGCGGTTCCCCCCGCTCCTGAAATCTCACCAGATCCAGAACAGCAAAACCCAACTGAAGACGCCAATCGAAACTGCGAGCGCGACGCATGAGGTTGCGGCGGATCGCGCAAGGCTGTTCTTTGTCCAGCGGCCGGCGATGCTCCAGGAAAGAGCGACCGACCAGATCGCCGCCCCGGCCAGCATGGCGGCGCGAAGCAAGCTGAGGAAGCCGAATGAAACGCCTTCAGCCCGCAACAGCGAAACGGTGGTCGCGCTCAACCCAAGAAAAACACCGCAGGCGGCGATCGGAATGAGGCTCTGGGCAAGATGATGAAAGCGCGCCGACGACCATGAGCCGAGGCTGCGCGTCGCCGCCCGAAGGCAAACCGAGACGAGCGCGCCAATCGCTAGGGCTGTCCCCAGGATATAGAAAACCATGACGGCGCCGTCGAGAAGGGTCAGCTGGTCGTTGACCTCGGCGTAGTTGGTGAAGATCCACCACGGCGCATGCAGCTGCAAAGGCCACATGGCGTTCTGATCGATGAGCCATGTCGCCACTGCCTGCTTGATGTCGATATACCAGGGGCTGGCGCTCCAATGGAAAGCGCCCGCTGCAACGCCCATCAACCCGAAAACGATCAGCAGCGTCTCGATCGGCTTTGGCGCCGACCCTGCGACATGGACAATCTCATGGTTCGGCGCGCGGGGCGCCAGTTCAATGGCGTCGCGAAAGCCGCTGCAGCGGCCGCACATATGGCAATCATGATTGCCATTCATCGTCTTGAACGGCACCAGCGGCGCGCAATTGACCGCGGCGAAGTGCTCGTGGCCGGTGCGGCGGGAACGCGTCCAGGCCTCTTCATCGACGTTGAAATGCATCGGGGCGAGCTTCGCCAGAAGGCCGAAGACGCCGTTTACCGGACAAAGATAGCGGCACCAGACCCGCTTGTTGCGGCCGTAAAGATAGCCGACTGCGATTGCCCCTGCCGTCGAGCCGCCAAGAATCAACAGCGTCGGCTTTGGATATTGGTAGACGCTGACCATTTGGCCATAAATCGTCGTGCAGACGAAAGCGACGAACGGCCAACCTTTCCAGGTCAGCCAACGCGGAATCGCGAGTCCGCGACTGTACTTGCTGGTCATCTCCGTCAGAGCTCCCTCCGGACAGAAAATGCCGCACCAGGCGCGTCCGACGAGAACCATGCTGACGAGAACAAGGGGCCACCAGATGCCCCAAAACGCGAATTGCGCGAATAGCGTAAGATTGGTCCAGATATGCGCGAGCCGTCCCGGCAAAGGCATGAAAGCCGGCACAGCGACCAGAACGATATAGGCGACGACGACGATCCATTGGAGGCGCTGGATCAGTTTTTGGTTCCGCCGCAACCAATTCCCAAGGCGGCTCAAGGCCAGCGCGAAAGGCGCTCGGCGCGGCTCGCCAGGCCGCCCTCCCACTCCCGCGTTTGTCTCGGCCGCAGCCTGTAGAACCGCCATGAAAATCCTATTCCCCAGCCTTCATTATGCGCCCCGGATGCCGCTGCGGCCAGTTTTCGTTCGCAAACTTCGCTTTTTTCGCACCTAGCGGAGCGCGGCGCGGCTGGCTGTGCGCCTCATTTGGCGACGAGCACTGCTTTGGGCGCGTCCGGGTGAAAATCGTCAAAAAACTCATATTCGCCCGGATCCAACGTCCTGAAGACGAGGATCGACGTTGAGTCCGGCGCGAGAACCTTCTCCTTGCGCAGTTCATTGCTCTCGAACTCCGCCGGCGTCACGCCCGAATTACGCAATTCGAGTTTGAACCGCGTGTTGGCTGGGACCTCCACCCGCAGGGGCGCGATCTTACCGTCGTGAAACTCGAGCGTGAAGACGGGCTCCTCCTCCGCGCGCAGAGAGCCGGCGACGCTGAGAAGCAGAAAAGAAGTTAGCAAAATCGTCGCGTTCTTGGACAAGGCAGTGCCTTTCGCGCGCCGTGGTTCAGTAAGCGCCCTTTTTCCCAGGCCCCGCGTAGATGAACTCATATTCGATGGTGAAGGGCTTAAACCAAGGACCAACGCCAGTCTCCTTGTCGACGTGGCGGCCAAAATGCGCATGCGGATTGTCGCTGGGCGGCGCGATGGTCAGCGCCAACCTGTATTTGCCGGGGCCCATCATTTTCACGTTGTCCCCATAATGAGGGCCATCATTCGCAACCATCGGCATAAAACTGCCCTTTTGAGACTGGTTGTCGTCGAGCTTGGTCAATTCATAATCGACGACGAGATATGGAATCCAATCGCCTTGCGCAAATCCATTCGCATTGTCTTTTGCGGCCTTGATGTCGGCCTCAAGATGTATGTCGGAATCCTTCGCCGGACGCATCACGTCGGGCGGATCCATCTCGATCGGCTGCAAGTAGACGGCTCCGATTTCGAGGCCGTTGCTTTCCTGCGCCTTGCCGACCGGATATTCTTTCGCCGCCGCTGTGAGCCCCATGAGGGCGGCGCCTGCGGCAAAAGCCAAAACAAAACCGAGTCGCTTCATTTTTCCCTTGGGAGGTTTCGGCGTCCCACGCTTCCCCGCCAGTAACGACAAGCGACGATCATGTTTCCGCATTGGAGATTATTCATAGAACAAAGCAACCACGCCTGCAATTAATGCACGCAATTTTATAAACGTTTTAATATAACGGGCTTAAAACGGTTTAAACTGGAAACGTTCAATCACGCTTCTTTGATGCGATGCCAAGCGCCAGCCTAAGACGAGCGCGATCGGCTTCGGAGCCGGGCAAACCGAACCTAAGCCAGTCCGGCTGCATTTCGAAACGACGCACCCAGATTCCTGACTTCGCCAATGCTTCGAAGCGGCGCGGCGCGTCTGCAGCCTTCGCCAACTTGAACAGTAAACCCTCGCGAGACGAAAAACCCGCAGCGGCGAGAATCTCCCTTAACGCCGCAGCAGCAGCCTCAACCTTTGCGCGCGTCGATCGGAGCCAGAACGCGTCCGCCAGCGCCTGCGCTCCGATCGCGATGGCCGGACCCGACACCGGCCAGCAGCCGAGGGCGGTCCGAAGTTTCGCAGCAAGGTTTTTGGGGGCAATTGCAAAGCCGAGCCTCAGCCCAGGCAAGCCATAAGCCTTGCCAAACGATCGCAAAATGACGACGCCGCTTTCCGGCATATCCGGGACAAGGCTGGCCTCGGGACCAAGGAAATCCACAAAAGCTTCGTCGACGATCAAAACGCCGCCGCGTTGACTGAGATCGCTCGCCAGCGCCAGAAGGTCTCCGACCGCGAGCAGCCGGCCATCCGGGTTGTTAGGATTGACGATGACGGCGACGTCCGCGCTTTTGAGATCATCAATATGGTCGACAATAGATACGGCCGCCCCGCTGTTGCGCCACGCCCTCGCGTGTTCAGAATAGGTGAAGCCCAAAATGCCGACCCGGCGCGCCGGAAAGAGAAAGGGCAGCCAGTTGATGATCGCCTGTGTTCCGGGCGCCGCGACCGCTTCGGCGCCGGCTGGAACTCGATACGCCCGCGCCGCGACCCTCTCCAAACCGGCGAGCGCGGCGGGGTCGGGCAGGCGCGTCCAACTCTCCCCAGGAGGCTCGGCAAAAGGGTAGGCGTAAGGATTGACGCCGGTCGAGAGATCAAGCCAGGGCTCCGGCGCGTTTGGAAAGGCGCGCCGCGCGGCGGACAGATCGCCGCCATGCTCTTCTCCCGCTCGAGCAGGATTGCATTGAAGTGAATCAAGCATCCGTTTTATCTCTTTAGTTTGATGCTTTCGTGCATGATGGTGGCGTCATGAATTTCAACGAAACCCTGGAGCTTGCGGCGCTCGCTGTGGCGATCGAGGCCGGACTTGGTTATCCGAAACGCCTCGATAAAGCGATCGGCCATCCGGTCAGCTGGATCGGGGCATTGATCGGCCTTGCCGACGTCCGGTTCAACCGGGCTGATCAATCTTTCGCGCAAAGGCGCTTGATGGGCGTCCTCGCGCTTGGCCTCGTTCTAGCCATCGCCTGGGGCGGCGCCCTTCTTGCCAGCGGATTGGTTACGCATATCGGCCTTCCGAGTCCGATCTCTCTTGTCCTCCTTGCGCTTATCGCTTCGAGCCTCATTGCGCAACGAAGCCTCGATTCGCATGTCCAGGCAGTTGCGGATGCCCTGTATCACAAAGGGCTCGCGGGCGGTCGCGCGAAGGTCGCCGCCATCGTCGGGCGCGATGTGCGAACGCTCGATGAAGCCGGCGTCGCCCGCGCGGCGATTGAAAGCCTCGCTGAAAATTTTTCCGACGGAATTGTCGCGCCCGCGTTCTGGCTCGCGTTCGGCGGGCTCCCCGGCGGGGTTTTGTACAAAACGATCAATACGGCCGACAGCATGATCGGCCACCGCACCGAACGCTTCGAGGCCTTCGGTTTCGCCGCCGCGAAGATCGACGATCTCGCCAATTTTCTTCCCGCGCGGCTCTCCGCTGTGTGGATAACGATTGCAGCCCTGTTGGTTCCGGGCGGATCCGCGACCGTGGCGTGGCGGGTGGTGCGGCGCGACGCGCGGGGACATCCATCGCCCAATGCGGGCTGGCCAGAGGCGGCCTTCGCCGGCGCTCTCAACCTGAAGCTCGGCGGCCCGCGATTTTATGCAGAAACAGAGATCGACGACGCTTGGATCGGTTCTGGCGAGGCCCGCGCAACGAGCGCCGATATTTTTCGCGCCCTCGTGCTTTATCGCCGCGCTTGCCTCATTCACTGGTGCGCGCTGGCGCTGCTCGCGCTGTTAACTCGCTAGGGTCAGAAGCCGGTCGAGGTCCATGTGCGCCTCAAGATGCGCCGCAACGGCGTCGAACGCGTCTTCGAGCGTTTGGTCATAGGAGGCCCCGGAGGCTGCGGCGCCGAGCCGGTCCAACAAAGCGCTGCGCTGCGCCGGATCGCTAAAAAGCCCATGCACATAGCAGCCGCTGACCTTCCCGTCGGCCGAGATCGCGCCATCCTTGCGTCCGTCATCGAAGGCAAGCAGCGGCTTTTCGCAACCGGGTCCAAAGGTCCGTCCAATATGCATTTCGTAGCCTTGGAAGGGCGCTTGATCCGCGAGGCCAACCCCTTTCACAGGCGTCAGCACTTTGTCGCCGCCAAAGACGGTATCGATATCGAGCAAGCCAAGCCCCGGCGCCTCGCCGGGCGCTCCCTCCAAGCCTTGAGGGTCGCGGAGCGTCCTGCCCAGCATCTGATATCCGCCGCAGAGCCCAAAAACATGGCCCCCGCGCCGCAGATGAGCCGCAAGGTCAATGCCCCAACCCTCGCGCCGGAACGCCGCGAGATCGGCGATCGTCGTTTTCGAGCCGGGCAAAAGGACCAGCGCGGCGTCGACCGGCAAGGTTTCGCCGCGCTCGACCATGACGAGCCGAACTTCGCTCTCCAGCGCCCACGGGTCGAGATCATCGAAATTGGCGATCCCTGGCAGCACAGGTATCGCGATGGTGATCTTGCCATCTTCCGACGGCTTTTGGCCTGAGCTTTTCTTGGCGGAAAGACCAAAGGAATCCTCGGCCGGCAGACGCGCGGCGTCGGGAGAAAACGGGATAAGACCCAGCCCCGCCCAGCCCGTCATCTTCTCGATCAGGACCATGCCATCGGCGAACAGCGCCGGATCGCCGCGAAATTTGTTGACGATAAAGCCCCTGATCATCTCCGCGTCGGCCGGGTCGAGGACGGTTTTCGTTCCGACGATCTGGGCGATGACGCCGCCGCGATCGATGTCGCCAAGAAGGATCACCGGAACGCCGGCGGCGCGGGCAAAGCCCATATTGGCGATGTCGTTCCTGCGCAGATTGATCTCCGACGCGCTGCCGGCTCCTTCGACAAGAACAAGATCGGAGTTTTCGGCAAGCCGCTCGAAACTCTCGATCACGGCGCCGAGCAGCTTCGGTTTCCAATCCTGATAGGCGCGCGCCTCCGCGTTGCCGATGACTTTGCCGCGCAACACAATCTGGGCCCCGGTTCCGCTCTGCGGCTTCAACAGGACCGGATTCATATCGATGCTGGGCAGGACGCCGCAGGCCCTCGCCTGAACCGCCTGCGCGCGGCCGATCTCGCCGCCGTCCTGCGTCACTGCGGCGTTATTCGACATATTTTGCGGCTTGAACGGCAAAACCGCGAGACCGCGATTGCGGTAGGCGCGGCACAGCCCGGCGACTATCAGCGATTTGCCGACATCGGACCCCGTCCCCTGAAGCATCAAGGCTTTCGCCCGCCGCATCAGAATTCGATGCCTTGCTGCGCCTTCACCCCGGCCTTGAAATGATGTTTGACGAGCGTCATCTCAGTCACGAGATCGGCGGCGTCCACCAATTCCGGCTTGGCGTTGCGGCCAGTGACGACAACATGCAGATCCGGCCTGCGTCCGCGCAGCGCTTCCACGACCTCGGCGAGCGGCAGGTAATCGTAGCGCAAGGCGATGTTCAATTCATCGAGCACCACCAATCTGATGGCGGGATCGGCCATCAGCTCGAGCGCCTTGTCCCATGCCGCCTCGGCGGCTGCGACGTCGCGAGCGCGATCCTGCGTCTCCCAGGTAAAGCCCTCGCCCATGGTACGCCAGGCCACGAGTTCAGGAAAACGGCTTAAGGCGTTGCGCTCGCCGGTCTGCCAGGCGCCTTTAATGAATTGCACCACGCCGCAGCGCCAGCCATGGCCAAGGCCGCGCATCAAGAGCCCGAAAGCCGCCGTCGATTTGCCTTTGCCGGGCCCGGTGTGGACAATCAACAGGCCTTTCTCGGCAATCGTTTTGCCGGCGACCTCGGCGTCCTGAACGGCTTTGCGCTTGATCATTTTTTCGCGATGTCGGAGCGCTTCCGCCTCGTCCAGCAATTCAGTCATTGAGCCTAACTCCGGAAAAAGTCATGGAAGGCGGGAAATCTCAATTGCGTACCCTGCATCGCGGCGGCCTCGCTTGAATAGCAGGGAACAAAAGGAAGCCGGATCGGCTTCGACGCATAACTCCGATTCATGGCGGCTATGATTATGATTTTGCGGCGGACGCGGCTACAACCTCTAACCCGAATTCGGGACTTGGGAGCACATCAATGAAGACAAAGGCTTTGTTTTTCGGCCTGATCGCCGCTGGCGCCCTCTTCGGCGGAATTGCGGCTCGTGCGGACGGGGCCGGCGATCCGACGCCCGTTACCTCGACGAACGGGGAATATTTCGACAAACAGGGCAACCAAACCTACAAAATCGACAAAGACGGCACCGTCGATTGGTACACCTATATCGGCTATCAGCAATATGGCGCGAATTGTCTGCAATGCCATGGGCCCGACGCGCTGGGCTCAAGCTACGCGCCATCTCTGGTCGACGCGCTGAAGTCAATGAGCACGTCCGATGTGATGGGAATCATCATAGGCGGGATGCAAAATGTCAGCGCTTCGCAGGATCTCGTGATGCCTGCCTTCGGCACCAACAAGAACGTCATGTGCTATATCGACGCTATCTACATCTATTTGCGCGCGCGTTCCGATGACGCGCTCGGTCGCGACAGGCCGGAGAAATATGCGCCAAGGCCGGAGGCGTATGAAAAAAGCCTCGATTCGTGCTTCGGCGGCTAGCCCAAGCAATAAAAGACCGAAAATCGCCGCTAGAGCCTGGCCCGATTGACATAGCGCTCAGTCGGTCTAGTGTCGCGCCCGTAACGGTCCCTCTTTTCGAGGGGTAAATGGGAATGTGGTCCGGCGTCCTCGGATGCTTTACGCCGCAGCTGCCCCCGCAACTGTAAGCGGGTAGTCGCACGCCAAAACGCCACTGGGAGCCGATCGAGGGTCCTGGGAAGGGGGCATGCGACGCCGATCCGCGAGCCAGGAAACCTGCCGTTCGATCGAGCACAGGCCGGCGGGGCGCTCCGGCTTATATCGATGCTGAGCGGTTTTCCGCTCGGCGAAGAACGCCGCGTCATCGCGGCGCTCCAGTTAGGCGCCCGCGCGATGAAACCGCAAAGCGGAATCGGGGGCCTTATGAATTCTCTCGCCAAAATTCCAGCGACCATCATCACCGGCTTTCTCGGGGCCGGGAAGACGACCTTGATCCGCCATATTTTGGCGAGCGCCAAGGGGCGGCGGCTGGCGCTGATCATCAACGAATTTGGCGACATTGGCGTTGACGGCGACATATTGAAAGGCTGCGGCGATCTCGCCTGTCCGGAAGACAATATCATCGAACTCGCCAACGGTTGCATCTGCTGCACCGTCGCCGATGATTTTCTGCCGGCGATCGAACGGCTTCTGGCGCTTGAGCCGCCGCCCGAGCATATCATCATCGAGACCTCTGGCCTCGCCTTGCCAAAACCGCTGGTGAAAGCCTTCGACTGGCCGAGCGTTCGCGCCAAACTGACCGTCGATGGCGTGATCGCCGTCGTCGATGGCGCAGCCGTCTCGGACGGCCGTTTCGCTGACGACCCCTCCAAGCTGGAGGCTCAGCGCAAAGCTGACCCTTCGATCGAGCATGATAATCCGCTCGAAGAAGTGTTCGAGGACCAATTGCTTTGCGCCGACCTCATCGTTCTGAACAAGTCGGACCTTGTAGCGGCAAAGGATCAGGCGCGCATTTCGGCGGACATCAAAGCGCTGGTTCCGCGCGCGGTAAAGGTCATCGCCTCGCATGAAGGGCGAATCGACGCCTCGATCCTGCTCGGTCTTGGCGCCGCAGCGGAAGACGATGTATCCAACCGCCGCTCGCATCATGACGACGAACCGGAGCATGATCACGATGATTTCGAAAGCATCATCGTCGAGGTCGGCGCCATCGACGACAGCGCCGCGTTTCTCCGCAAATTGGCCGGCATCGCCGAAGCGCATGACGTGCTGCGAATCAAAGGCTTTGTCGAGGTGCGCGGCAAGCCGATGCGGCTTCTCGTGCAAGGCGTCGGCGCTAGGCTGCAACAGAGCTTTGACCGGCCGTGGCGGGCGGAGGAGCCGCGCCGGGGGCGTCTCGTGATCATTGGCGAAAAGGGTCTCGATGCGCCGGCGATCGGAAGCCTTTTGGAGTCCTGAATGCATCTGCTCCGCACGGAAAGCCGATCGCTTGACGAAGCTGATGCCGCCGTCGATCTCGCGCAGACATCGGCCGACCTCGTATTCCTCTCGTTTTCAGACAGCGATCTTGGCGCCGTCGCGGGGGCGGCGAAACTGCGCGCCAATAGCGCAATGAGCCTTCGGCTGGCCAATATCGGCCAGCTCAAACATCCTTATTCCGTCGATCTCTACATCGAGAAGGTCGTCGCCAAATCCCGTTTCGTCCTGGTTCGCCTGCTCGGCGGCGTCGATTATTGGCGCTATGGCGTCGATGAATTTTCTCGCGCCGCAAGGGAGCATGGCGTCATCCTCGCCATCGTCTCCGGCAATGCGATGCAGGATGCGCGTCTTGACGCCGCTTCGAACTTGCCGAGCGCCGACCTCCACGAGATTTTTACGCGGCTCCAGACGGGCGGCGGCGCAAACATTAAAGCGATTCTCGATTGGATCGAGGAGCGGCTGCATCAGCCGACAGCCTCTATCCCGTGGCGGTCGCCGCAAGCGATTGCTGCTGCGGGAAGCTTCGAAGTCGGGCGCCGCGCGCCG